>CAMAXD010000347.1 GCA_945861975.1 Candidatus Kuenenia stuttgartensis
AAAGTTCGGTTCCGGCGCACAGGGCAGGCAGATTATGGCCCAACTTGAAGGCCAGACGACGGCCGTGACAGCAGCGTTCAAGACGGATGCGGCAACATCCATCCCATCCAATGCCACGTTTGAGCAAGCGCAGGAGCTTGCTCGGCGAGAGCGGTTAGAAGCAGAACGCAGCAGAGCCGGCCAGGGGATGCCTCAGGAGCCTGCCGGTCAGCCCACAAGTCAAATGCATCAGCAGCCGATGATGACGCAGGTTCAGCACCAGCCAATGACAGGGTCCGATCTTCAGGTCGTCTCAAACCACAATGGCTTGCCCAACGGATCCGCTTACGATGCCAACACGGGACTCCCAATATCAATCCCGGGGGCCCGACACGCGGAATTAGCTGACAGATCGGGGGGAGAGTTGCCCGGTCATGGCAATTCTCAAGGCTTACCACACTCTGGAACCTACGCTCCAGGCAAAAACGGGGTTACGTCCACGTCCGGCGTCAGTATGTCAAATGCGATCCTGAATACTGGCGCAGCGAATGGAAACGCACCTGTAATGAAGCCAACGTCACCAAATTCACTTGTCAATGGAATATCAATTCTCAATAACATCCATGGAAACGCGGCATCGTCGGGAACAATGAATTCGACTCCAGTCGCTGCGCCACAACCACTTGGCCTCAATCCTCTCCCAGCCAAAGTTGTGCCGATTCATTCGTCCGGCACATTTCAGGCACCTCAAAACGGCAGTGTAAGTTACGGCCAGCCGATGGGATTCAACGCACCAACGGCAGCGGCGGCTTTTCAGGCTCCTGCCGCTTCAGCTAACGGGGCTTCGGCACAAGTGAATGCAAGTGGCTCCCCAGCAGTCTATTTGGAGGGACTGAATGCAGGTCCAGGGGCGATTTTTCCGGTGAGTGGTCCAATTCCTGCAGGCGGAGCATTTGCTAATCCCGCAGGACGATCCGCAAACCTCAACATGGATAACGTTAGCTCTCCCGGCACCAACTCCATGGTCAATGGTGCCATGTATCAGCAACCAGAATCTGCCCTGCCCTCTCAGGATTGGGCCAACCAGCAGCAGCAGCAATTGCGATCGCAACAACTTCAGTCTCAGCGATGGCAGGAACAACAGTCAATGGGTCGCCAGCCAGTAACCATGCCCCCGCAGAACTCGCCTTCATGGGGAACCGGAAGTTCTGGTGCTCCCCCCGGCTCCGGGCCTGGGCCACGTCCAACCTTGGTGAATCCGCTTGAAGCCTACGAGAAACAGCGGCAGCAACTGGACTCCGAGTACAATCGAACGTTACGGCAATTAGATCGACAGAGTCCATCCGCGATGCCTCAGTTTTGAAAGTCGCTTACGTACCAGTAATGTCTCGACCGATCGCAGTTCGGCGAACTTTGTCATCCTTGCGTGGCTGTGATGATGCTGAATAAGCACTTCGAGGGACCATCACTGATTCTGAAAAAGTGAGCCACGTATCCCTGAAGTCTGGAAGCAAAAATCTGAAGCGAGTCGAGCCTTTAGATGCCTTTCCGGCCTGAACAATTCGTCAAGCGACGCCAACCATCGCCTGCTGGCAAACAACAAGTGTAAATGGAAGTCGCCACACCATTATGTCACACCAACTTTGGGGACCCTTCCATCTGATGCCAAACTGTCGGCTGTGGGTTGCCGAAAATCGTACTTGCAAAGATGCAACGGAATCCGCTCAAGATCAGAGACTCGCTGAAACACTACTGACAAATCGGGATCGAGATCGCTGGAACAGGTACAGGCCATTAGAGAAAAAGAGACAATTCCTGAGTTCCCGACTCGTGATCAGGGACGTGTTGAATTGTGAGTTCGGGACCAACTCGGCCAATTTGTTCGTAGACACAATGGAGTCGGGTCGACCAATGCTGGTAGATTCTCGGGGACGTCGGGTTGCCAGTATCAGCCTGTCTCACACCGGGAATATGACCACAATCGCACTAAGTGACATTCGCTATGACCTGGGGATCGACATCGAAACTGTACAGCAGATGAATGCCCGTGCTTTCGGTCTTTCTTTCATCAATAGATTCGAGTACGACCAACTGAGGAAAGAAGCGTTAACTGAAGACCCGAATGCAATGCTTGCAATTTGGACGCTCAAAGAAGCCTTCTGGAAAGCTCTCGGCGGTCCGCAGGACACTGCACTGGGAGACATCGTGATTGAATACCGTAATGCCATTCTAAACACAGATGTCGCCTGCATGACGTGCAAGGGAAAGCCCCTGGCCACACAGTTTTTTGGACATGGGTATTCCTTTCCCGGTGAGTTAAGGAACTACTCATCTCTCAATGTCCCTGAATCGGAGATTTCAGCCTTCGTTGGATGTGTTGTTCTCGTGGACACAGAAGCTCGTTGAAAACCATGAAAATGTCCAACGACAGTCCGTCTTACAGGCTGAGATAGCCCCCATAGGAGACATGGGCAATCTTCTCAACGAGACAGGCAAACAGAATGCGATTTTTCTAAGGATAAACGGTAAGGAATTGCCTCCCTCGCAATTTAACTTGGCGATACACTTCATTCAAATCCAAGTACAAATTGCTCGAATATATGATCCACAGTCGGGGGTGAGGTGCTCTGGGTTGTCACTGCAGTATCGTAGAACAAAGTTCAATTCCGCCAAACAATGAATGGTGGAAACATTTTGATCATGGCTTCAAAAGAGTGGCACTATGAAACTGAATAAGGTACTGGCTCCATTTACGGTTCTAATGCTTGGCTATTCGGTCTTTACCGTCGTAAGCACTCTGAAGGAAGAACAAAAATGGCCAACTGAAGATGACAACAAGTCTTCTGGTCAGTCGGCCCCGGCAACCTCTTCGAAGGAACGATCGTTGCTAAAGGAATCAAAGGGATTAATGCTCACGGGTATCAGCTCCAAGATCCCGATTGCAGAAGACTATAGAATCATCAAAGCGATTCCATGGACACTCAGTGCTGTTCAGAGCAGTTACAGAGCATCAAGCGCAGAAAGTGCCTGCTCGTTGCTCGAATCCGGGACCGATGTGATCCAGCCCCTTGTTGAGTGCCTAGAGGGATCGGCGGGGCCACTTGGGCGGCGATGTGCCTTCTCCATTCGGCTTCAGTTGGGTAAAGAACTCGGTGAGGGATTGCCGAGCGTAACCAGAGGGATTATCGAGGACTACCTGAAGGCGCATCAACTGACAGTGCAACCCTCTTTTTACCACGACGAGCAGGGTCGTCTGATTCTGAGTCCGCTGATTCGAGCATCCTTTGTGCGGCTGGACACACCAGCATTGGCCTCGCTCGCTGAGCCTATGATTGCCAAGTCCATAGGAGAATTGAGAACTCTTGGGGTCTATTGGAATGAAACAGAGGCATTTGTTCCGGCGTTGTGCCGAACTCTTATTCTGGGATTTCAGTATACTCTGGATGTTGAAGGCGTCGCAGCGAAACCCAACGCCCAGCGTGAATACGAACTTGTGTTCCTCCACGTGCTGAAAGACGCATCAGTCTCCAATCCAAAATTGGCTGTCTTCGCAACTTCAGATGCAAGAACGCAATTTCATCTCCTGGAAGAAATAAACCCTGAGTCCGTCGAGCAACTGGCTGCGATCACTGCTGACGTACGTTTCGCCGATTCAAAGATGATGGGAATGTACCCGGAGGCTCCTGTCGTGACCAAGGTCCGACATCGTGCGTTGCTGACCATACCAACAGATCTGGTCCAGGCACAGATAGATGGTCTTGGTGTTGGCATGGAGGCCGACTTTTCCGAAGTTCTTGATGAATTCTATCAGAGAGCAATGGGGCAGGCCCAGCCGATCGTGACTCCTTCTGAGCCGAATGAACCCGCAGATGTTCAACCAACTCTTGAGCCAACACCAGATGCTGATGCGAAGCCGTAATCTGCGGATGTGGACGCCTCGACTTACCAGTCGCTTATTTAACCCGCACTGAAGTAACAGGCGTACTGGCGATCAATGTCTGGTAGATAACGCAGTAACGTTCAGTTAATTCGATCAGTTTCCTGACTGAAGTCTCGTCTGCCTGGGTGTCGATTCGAAACAGCATTTCTACACTGGTAAATCCAACAGGCACAGATCGATCGACTCCCATGGTTCCACGAAAATCGAGCAAACCTTTGGCATAAACCAACGCCTGACTTATCTGAAGTCCCATTGATATCGACACCGCCGCCAGCGTAGTTCCTGCACAAGTCACCAGCGCCTGAAGAAGCAGCTCAGCTGAACAAGCCTGAGTCCCGTCACCGCCGGCGTTTGGATGCAAGCCTGCTTTAATGAACTTG
Source organism: Candidatus Kuenenia stuttgartensis (assembly GCA_945861975.1). Classification (GTDB taxonomy): domain Bacteria; phylum Planctomycetota; class Planctomycetia; order Planctomycetales; family Planctomycetaceae; genus SXXK01. Next base: position 4,300 of record CAMAXD010000347.1, read on the forward strand.
CCATCATTGCAGGGCAGAGCGACCCGACAACCCGGGACATCGAACTCCACGACGCCCTCAGCATTAAGGCAAACATTGGCGGTGTCCGGTGACAATTGGTACTGCAACTTCAATGGAGCCTGCAGGGCTCTCAATGTCTCACGATCCATTTTCCCTTAGTTCCGATGGGACTCAGGTCTGCCGGAGGTCGAAGCCCTGACTTGACCGTCACCTGAATCATCCTTATCAAACGCGTGCAACGCATTGATTGTCCGGCAGGAAATCCAATGCGAAACTGGTTATACTCCGAGACGACGGAAAATTGCTACCGACCAGCCCGCCCTTGATCTGCCATCACAATGTCTCGAATACAACAACTGGATGCTCATGTCGTCAACCGTATCGCAGCGGGAGAAGTCATTGAACGACCGGGAAGCGTGGTCAAGGAATTGCTTGAAAACAGCGTTGATGCCCTCTCAACGCGAATTGAAGTCGACATTGTTAATGGCGGAATGGACCTGATTCGAATCTCGGATAATGGTGAAGGTATCCACCCGGAAGACATGCTGCTGGCAGTGACCAGTCATGCAACCAGCAAGATCCGCTCCGACGCCGATCTGGATCATGTAAGTACATTGGGGTTTCGAGGTGAAGCTCTTGCATCAATCGCCTCTGTCGCGAGATTTCGCATCCGAACTCGCCCCGAAGATTGTCCTGTCGGCAAAGAACTCGAAAGTCATGGCGGACAAATTGTGGTCAATCGCGATTGCGGATGCCCAGCTGGCACCGTGATGGAAGTTCACAATCTGTTCTTTAACACACCGGCACGTCGACGTTTCCTTAAGAAACCGGCGACCGAATTTGGTCAGATTGCCGAACAATTCTCCCGCATTGCGATTGCGAATCCCAATCTGCATCTGGTGCTGCGTCACAACGAAAAGCTGGTCTACGAATTACCCGCTTCCGCGAATGCACTTGAACGTGTTCGACGCTTCATGGGTAGTGAAGTTTCCGACCACCTGATCAGCGTCACCTCAGAATCAGAATTGCCTTCAGGAGAAAAGATTCGACTATGGGGATACGTCGGTGAGCCATCTCTGAGCCGCTCAACTCGCAAGGATCAGTATCTGTTTTTAAATGGTCGCTGGATTCAGGATCGCAGCCTTCAGCATGCCCTTGGAGAAGCTTATCGCGGCCTGTTGATGGTGGGCCGACATCCAGTCAGCATTCTCTTTCTGGAGCTGCCGCCAGCGATGGTCGATGTCAATGTCCATCCCACCAAAAGCGAAGTTCGTTTTCAGGATAGCCAGATACTTTATCGACAACTCCTTAAAACCCTTCGCGACAAGTTCCTGACTCTTGAGTTTCGGTCCCGCATTGACGTAAGCAACTCCGTTTCACCCTCATCAAAGAATGAACTTAAGTTTGATAAGCCGGCATCGCCTGCAGCTCCCCAGCGGGAACTCGACCTCTGGGCTTCCCATGCGACGATCACGAATCCTCCCCGCATTGGCGATTTTGCACAGGCAGCAGGCAGCGATTCAGCGGCCCGCAGATCAACTTTTAATGATCGCTCAGTGTTTTCGCATCCTGCCGTGATCGAAGCATTTGCGATCGATTCGCACCAGGCACGAGACGGCCATCAGCAAACTCTCTCGACTCAGCAGAATAGTCCGGCAACTTCCCAAGCTGTTGCTGGTGAAAACCTCTCCGGGCTTTCGCCGGAAATGGATTCAACCGAGTGTTTGCCATCGCCCACCAGTGTCCCTGGATCACAAGTTTCGGCAGTGGAGAGCAGAGCCGAAGCTTCCGTTGCTGACGACGGCATGGAACAATCACTCAACATCGCAATCGCCTCGACTGACAATGAGTTTCGGGCGATACAAATTCATGACTGCTATATTGTCCTTGCCAGTGATGCCGGGCTGGAGGTCATTGATCAGCACGCACTGCATGAGAGAATTCTCTATGAACATCTGAGGAATCGAATCCTGTCGGGCGGAGTGGAACGTCAACGCCTACTGATCCCGGATACCATCGAATGTACCGCCACCGAGTGCGTAGCACTTCTGGAGTCGCTCGACCTGCTGAAAGAAATTGGGTTCGAACTTCAGGAATTTGGAGGTAC
>CAMAXD010000348.1 GCA_945861975.1 Candidatus Kuenenia stuttgartensis
GTTCATATTCGCCGGCCTCCAGCGTGACGTCTGCCTTTCCGTTTGCCGTATAGGCCAGATTCTTCACCAGATGTTCGCCAGTTTCCGGAGCCCAGTTCGGCGTTGGCGTGTTCCCTTTGCCTTTAAACTGAATCTTGGCGGGAATGGCATGCCCTTCGGTATCGGTGATCGTGATGCTCGCAAAGCCCGGTGATAAGTCTTCCACTTGAATCGCGGCGGCTCCAATGTCCAACACTTTGAACGACTGACTCTTCAGTTCCTGCCCGGCTACGCTGACATTCGCGGTGTATTCTCCCTGCGGCAGACGGACCTGTGCAATTCCGTCTTTAACCGTGACAATGGTCCCTCGGCTGACATCACCAAAACTCAGTGCAACACGAGCATCTGCGACAGGACGCCCCTTGGCTGTGATGGTCAATGCCGTATCTCGTAGCGTATCGGCTTTGCCAATCGATTCTTCGTAATCCGCCATGACGTTCGGGAGGTCTCGATTGACGAAAATGTGTCGAACCAGCTCAAAGCTTTCGCCCGGCTTTAACACCACCGGCTTACCGTCAATCGGTTCAAAAACCAGTACTGATTCACGAGCGTTCCCGTTGACTCGAATGCGATAGCCTGGCGCATGAATTCCATAAGCCTGCTGCCAGAAAATATCATGGACCCAGAACAGATCATGAGTTCCCGTCGGAGATTTCGGCATATCTTCTTTGCCGGCGTCCGCGCGCAGATCATCTTCAAGCACGACGGTGAGTTCGGCCTTTGTCGTGTTCTTCCACACGGATTTTGCGGTCAGAGACTTTGCATCCGCTGGTAGGCTCCATATGACTGAATAAGCCGGTTTGGTGTCGGACCCCTCGGCACTGACGGTGACACATCCATCACCAATCTTCAGATCCGAAAACGCGAAGACTCGCCGCCCCGGATAAAATGCACTCAGCTGATCACTTTCAAAATTTCTGCGTGTGAGGTCAATCAGGCAGCCACCAATATTGCGAACCGTCATATTTGCATTTCGAGTCGCCACCGGCTGAGCGATCACAGCCCTGAGATGCTGATTTTGAAGCGCCGTGTCGCCATAGATGGCATCCACTTCCTTGCCCTGCGGAACCAATGCCTCCCAGTTTTCAGCACTCAGTTCTCGAACAGTTGCCGCCTGCTGCGCCATCAGAGAATGCGTATGCACCAGACTTGAAGCAACTACGGCAGCCGACAGGAGAGTTGCTAATTGGGAGGTGACACGGAAAGAATTGTTCACGAACATTCGCCGGACTCCATGAATAAAGGTGGGCCCTCATCTGAGTCTCGCATCTTTTCTATTGATCTCAGTATTCGCAAGCCAATCAACGTTAACTTTCGAAACGTATGGCCACCCAACTCACCTTTTTCACCCTGTATTGATGTGTCCAATCTCTCCCGTTATTGTGGCTGACCTCTGACCCTTTTTGTGGCCGGTCTCCGATCGAGCAGCCCTCCATCGTCGTGGCCGGTCTCCGACAAGACATCCGGCACGACGGGCTGCTGATTGAGTCGCCTTTCAGCCCATTGTGCTGGCTTCAACCCGCATTCGATTTGGGAATCTCATCAGCAATGGGGATGGAAGTTGGCACTACCAACTGAATCAACGGACCGCGACCGCACGTCCCCACTCACCGCCGCAGATGACCAATCCCAAATCCGTGAGATAGTTTGCATCCATGGCCGCAAGTGAACAAGATGCATAAGGTTTCACCGTTTCCCGAGAAATAACCTCGCGATAATTGTTGTTCAAGGGTGCTCGGCGACGTGCGGACTTCGAGAACCTTCCATAGACTTCCCAATACCCGAATCGGGCAGACGACATTTCTCCATGGCTTGTGCTGCGGACGTCCGGTCAACGGACATTTCAGAACTCGACCGGGATGTGAGTGGGTTTGCACATACAATTTTGGTTTGCACATACAATTAAAGACAACAAGACTCGTGTTTCGTTGATTGAAAGAGTCGATCGATGAACTCCGCGTCTGATGATGATGAATTACCGATGGACACGCCTCAGTTCAAAGCGCCCGTTGCGGCCAAACCTGTAGAAAACCTTGAAGTCAAGGACGCTCAGGTCATCTTCAGAAACGTCTGGAACACGTTGGAAGAAGAGTTTGGACATGAAAATCTTCGCTTCTCCAAGGAGCTGATTCTGCTGGGAGGAGCCCCGGGGTCCGGAAAAGGCACCAACACCCAATTCATTATGAAGGCCCGCGATTTAACCTGCGAGCCGATCATTGTCAGTACTCTGCTGACCACGCCGCAGGCTGAACGCATCAAGCAAGCGGGCGGGATGGTCGGTGACCGTGAAGTCGTAGAACTGGTGTTTCGCAAACTCCTGGAACCCGAGTACCGTGACGGCTGTGTACTCGATGGGTTTCCACGAACTCGTGTGCAGGTGGAATGCCTGAACATGTTGGTCATGAAAATGAACCAGCTCTATCTCGAACACCGAGAAACTCCGCTGGCGATCAACTTCCGCAAACCCACGATTCACGCGATGGTCTTGTTCGTTGACGAGACCACCAGCATCGAACGTCAGTTGAGTCGTGGGCGTGAAGTTCTGGATTGGAATAAGAAAGCTCTGGCCGAAGGAAAGCCACTGCAGGAAGTCCGAGTCACGGACTTCGATCCGGACGCTGCCAAACGGCGCTATCGAGTTTTCAAAGATGAAACATGGGAAGCTCTGCAGTCACTGAAGGAGATTTATCACTATCACTTCGTAAATGCTCAGGGCTCCGTCGAAAGTGTCGAACGGAATATCCGTGAAGAGCTGGACTACCAGTCATCATTGGAACTGGACCCGGAAACGTACGACGCCGTTCGTCAATTGCCCATCGCCAGCGACCTGATTACTCACGCGCGGCAGGAACTGGTGCGACGGATGGACAGTTATCAGTTGGAACAACGAACGCTGTTCCATAAAGTGATTAAGCTGATTGAAGATCGATTTATTCCGATCGTCATTCGGCATGCTATTCCCGGGCTGGCGATTGTGAACTCAGAGGACCCCGTATTCGATGATCCTGTGGCTCTGGCGATGGTGATCGACATCTTCGCAGAACGTGGTTATCGAGCCATCGTGAACGTGAACCGGGCAGAGATTCCGGAGAGCGTCAATTTGCAGACCGGTCGCATCACGTGTTCAACAAAGCGCATTTACCGTTTTCAGATTCGCTTTCAGGGCTCGGAGATTCGTCGCGGCGGGCGATAAGGCGATAGCACACAATTCGAAAAGCAGCAAAATTGTCCAAACGTCGTAGCCCACAGAAATGAGCCTTAGCACGGACGGTGCTCGATTGTGCCGAGTTTTATTGTGCCTCCGACTTTGACGGGATTCAGCTTTGACGGAATTCCCCCCGCCCCTTGGGCGTGAGGCCGGTATTTTTGGTGTTCCACAGTCAACGCTTAATAATCCCCGACACAGCCACGGAGATCTTAAGGATGCAGACCGCGAGCGACTCCCTGAAAATGATTCCTCAGCAAGGGGCGATGAAGCGGCCATGCGTGCTGACCGTGGTCATCACCCTGATGATCGCCGCAGGGACAACATCCGCTCAGACGCTCATCGCCGACGACCGTCCCGCGCTGTCTCGCAGTCAGCCCGTGGAGCCTGAGAACACTTCAGCGACCTTTGCGCTGAAGGACGGGTTTACGATGCAACTGGTCGCTGCGGAACCGCTGGTGACCGATCCCGTAGCCGGAGCTTTCGACGAAGATGGACGGCTCTATGTTGTGGAAATGAACGACTACCCTTACACCGACAAATCCACCGACAAGCCGAATGTGGAACGAACCGGTGACCTGCCCCTGGGTAAAGTACGACTTCTCGAAGACACAGACAACGACGGCGTCTTCGAGAAAAGCCAGATCTTTGCTCGTGAATTTTCCTGGCCCACCGGCATCGCTGTCTATCGCGGGGGCATCTTTGTCGCAGCGACTCCTGACGTGTGGTATTTGAAAGATGAAGACGGCGATGGTCAGGCTGATACTCGCACGAAGATCTTCTCCGGCTTTCGCAAACTGAACGTTCAGGCGGTCGCGAATAATCTCATCTGGGGACTCGATCACAGGATTTACGGTGCTGGCGGCACAAACGGTGGCAAGATCATCAACGGCATCGACGAGTCGGTACCTGCTGTCACAATCTCACGCAACGACTTTTGTTTCGACCCTGCGAATCCCACTTTTGAATTGCTCTCGGGAGGTGCTCGCTTTGGCAACACGTTCGATGACTGGGGCAATCGTTTCATCTGCAATATTCGCAATCCGATTCAGCACATTGTGTTGCCTCAGCAGGCCGTTGTTCGCAACCCGGCTTTGAACGTCGGCAGCCCGATGCATGATGTGGCTGTGGCCGGCGACCAGATTCCGGTATTCCGCAGCAGTCCGCCGGAACCGTGGCGAGTCGTCAACGCCGCGCGACTGTCGAATCAGGGCGATCCTCGCATGCCACGCAGTGAAAAGAATGCGCAGGGGTTTATGACGTCGGCCTGTGGGGTCATGATTTATCGAGGCGATGCGTATCCGGCAGAATTTCGCCAGCAGGTGTTTCTGGCGGAGGTCGCTGGAAACCTGATTCATCGTCAGCAAATGAGCGTCACCGGAGCCACGTTTACTTCTCAGCGAATGGATGATAAGTCCGAGTTTATGACATCGACGGACAATTGGTTTCGCCCGGTCAACTTTCTGCATGCACCGGATGGAACGCTCTATGTGCTGGATATGTACCGAGAGACGATTGAGCATCCGTGGTCGATGCCCGACGATCTCAAAGCGTTGCTGGATCTGGAGAATGGGCGAGATCGAGGCCGAATCTATCGTCTGACGCCTCCGTCCTTTAAACGACCCGTTATCGCTAAACTTTCCTCGGCGACCACCACAGAGCTTGTCACCCTGTTGCAGCATCCCAACGCGTGGCACCGCGAGACTGCTCATCGTCTCTTGTTCGAACGGCAGGACAGGGCCGCGTTGCCCTTGTTGCAGGCGATGTTTAATGAGACCACAACTCCGCTGGGGAAGGTTCATGCTTTGTGGACTCTGCAGGGTTTGTCACAGTTGGATGAGGCTCTGCTCATTTCGGCTCTTCGCGATCCCGCGGCCGAAGTTCGCGAACAGGCTGTTATTCTGGCAACTCGCAATCGCACAGCAGATGAAAACAACAAGGCCCCTTTATACTCAAGCGTTGTCCATGCCGAATTGTTGCGTTTGGCCACTGACGAATCCCCTCGCGTTCGCATTCAGGTCGCTTTAGCTCTGGCAGATCATGCTGATGCAGCCAGCGTGGAGGCTCTGATGGCCATCGCTCGACGAGATGCCGCGGATCCGTGGATCGTGATTGCGGCATTAAGTTCTTCGCGTGAACTGGCGGCTCGTCTGTTGGATCAGGTGCTGCAGGAGCCCGATTTTCTGGCAGAGACTCAGAACCTGCCGCTGCTGAAACAACTGGCCACGGTCACAGGAGTGCAGAAGAATTCAGACCAGATAAATCGCATCGGCGATCGATTGCAAAAGCTGCCCGCTGAGCTTCGTTCATCGCCGGTTATGGAAGAACTTCTGCTGGCATTAGAAGAAGGACTGCGGCGCGGAGGCAGTCGACTGTCCACAGTGTGGTCACAGACTCCGGCCGAATCACTGTTAAACGAGCGTATCAATCTGGCCGCCATCGGCATCAACGATTCGGCAAGAACTGTGCCCGAACGCCTGATGGCGTTAAGAGTACTCTCGTTCGCTGACGCCGCGATTGTAAAGGAAGCAACCGCAAGCCTGTTGACGACTCAGCAACCGGTGGAAATTCAGGTGGCGGTTGTTAAAGCAATTTCTGCCGGTCAGGATGACTCCACAGCCCCGACTCTGCTGGCTGCATTCCCGAGTTCTACTCCGGCAGTTCAGTACGAGATCATTGAAGCTCTGGCCGGATATAATCCGCGTCTGCCAGTTTTGTTCGATGCCATTGCAGACGGCCGTATCTCCGCGGCTCAGATGACTCCCATTCGTCGCACGTTGTTACTGAATCATGCCGACGAGAAACTGCGTGAACGAGCACACACCTTGCTGGCTCTGGATCGTCAGACACCTCGTCAGGAAATCATCGCGGCGAATGCTGACGCCGCAAAACTGCCTGGCGACAGACTCAAAGGCAAACTGCTTTTCGTACGCGACTGTTCCGGCTGTCATCGGATCGGCGAAACGGGAATTGAGGTTGGGCCGAGCCTGATCACGGTGCGGCATCGGACCGCGTCTGAGTTGCTGACACAGATTCTCGACCCCAATCGCGAGGTGGGGCCCAACTATATGCAGTTTGCTGTCGCATTGAATGATGGACAGGTTGTGGCCGGCATGATTGCCGAAGAGTCGCCTGTCAGCCTGACGTTGAA
>CAMAXD010000349.1 GCA_945861975.1 Candidatus Kuenenia stuttgartensis
CAAATTCGCAACAGCACCCGCCAGCAGCAGGAATAGTCGGCGGCGGCTCAGCAGCCACTGATGAAAGTAAATCGCTGCACAGCCAAAGACAGCCAAAGCCTGCAGACCTCGCACATCAGCCCCGGCCATTGTCGTTCGCAGCAGAGCGACAACAGAGACCACCATTGGCAGTGAGATACCAATCATTCGCATCGGTCGGATCAAGATCGCCGCTTGCTGATGGCTGCGGGACTTCTCCGCAATGGTCAATGTGATTGCGGAAACGACCAGCAGCAGAATCTGAGACATTCCTGTCCCGGGGACGATCAGACGTTCGACGATCATCCAGCCGCCACAACCGGCGATCAATGCAACAGAGTTCCAGACATAGAATTCTTCCTGACGGCGTATGGCGTTCCAGAGCTCAAAGACCGAAGCCGCGAGGAATGTGCCGATCATCACAGCACTCATTTCAAACGATGGTGAATCACCAAGTATGGTGGTGAAGACCGCGAGTCCTCCGCAGATTCGCAAGATCACCTGCCAAACTTCGACAAGATCCTGTTCAAGTCGCAGACGAAGAAACTCAAAGACGAATACACTCACGACGAGCACTGGAAAGTAAACACGCAGGACATTCCCGTCAGGAGACGAAAACAGCGATCCCACATTTCCCTGCAATCCCATCACTCCCCCAACTAACAGAAGAGTGTGAACATTGGCAAGGATGGCAATGATTGTTCGTTGAAGACCGGACAGCGAATGTCGATTGATCATTAACAGAACCGGCAACACGACGACAGGAATCACGCGGTGTTCAAGATTAAAGCTGGTTGTGGAAACGGCCAGTGTGCCCAACATCCATGCTCGACTAGTCATCAACGCCAGCTCTGTCGAAGGACTTCGCATCCTTGAAAAGAGAATGCTGCAGGCCGATGATGCCGTCGCCCAGATGACGAAGATCTGCGTCCACGAAGGATCACGGATAAGCCCCGCTGTAAAGGCCAGTGACGAACACAACAAGGGAATCGTGACCGCACTCAGGACGCTGGCTAGTCGACTTCCAATCATGAATGTCGCAACCGTCAGCCACACAATCGTCAGCGTCGTAGCCAAGGGCATCGGCAGTGCGTTGTGATTCAGGTTGTGATACATCAGAGTCGGCAGATGCAGAAGCCCCGTCATCGCAAACATCACACCGGTGCTGAGCCAGTTAAATGGCACCAATAACGCATCGCGAGTCGTAGTCCCCGGCTCTGACTCCCGCAATGACATCGGTACGAAAGCCGACAAACCGATGCGCGGCGTCGATGCCGTTAGTCCGGATCGGAACCATAATGTTCCGGCGATGGAACCGATTCCCAGCGTCAGTGTCAGGCAGGAATTGATCATGGCCCCGCTGATGTTTGCCTCAACGGCAACATACACGAACCCCGTCAGCAGCAGAGCCCAGAACACAAAGCCGCTCAGGAGATTGCGATAGCGGACAGAGTGAACCACAAAGGTTGCCAGCGGAAGCAGGCAATGAATCCACGATACGGATGAACTCTGTGGATGGACAATGTTCCGGAAAGCGAAAGCAATCCAGTAGAGTGCCAAACCACCGGACAGGAATAGTCCCAGTGATTCGCCCAGGTGATCAACGCGAGATTTCTCGCCGTGAGATGATTCGCCCTCAGGGACAAGCTTCAGTAACCGATCTGCAATGCGAGTCACCGCCAGCACACAGCCGAGTATTCCCAGGCTCAATGCGATCGACGATGCCGATGTCAGCAGCAGAACGATCATTGGCGTCGCACTGGAGGTTGCCGTGAAGAAGGGTACCAGCATAGTGACAGCTGACACCAGCGAGATCAGCGATAGTCTTGCGATGTTGCGATCGCGAAGGATGACTCCCAACAGGTAAAACGCGACGATGTTGACCGCAGAAACCAGAAACATGGCTTGAGCATTCGTAATCGCGGCAACCTGCAGAGCGACTGCCAGGCAACATGAAAACGTCTTAAGCGGCTCAACCAGATGCGATGCAATTCGAGTCCGGAAGACGCGGTAGAGTGTTGCGATTCCAAGAATAAGCGGAAGATAGGTCAACCCATAAAACGCAGGCGGAAGCGTTGGCGTCTGAAGTCCGGCGGCCGCTGCGTCTCTTAGGGCCATCGCTGTTTCGCGGAAGAGTGTTGGCGAAAACTGATAGGTCATCAGCCCTGTGACCAACGCGGCCCAGACGAATCCTCGATGATTGGTTTCGCGAGCCGTCACAAACAACATTGCTGTCGCCAATGCGCATGTTGGCACCAGCGCGAAGGTCTTTGGGAATCCTGCAAATGCAAGCCCGAGTCCGGTGGCCATCCAGATCAAGCCGACCAGCATTGGCAACACAATGGACCACGGCAGAGGCCGAACCAGATCTCCAGTCCGCTGCCGGAATACGTCCGCGACCGTGCGAGCGTTCATCAGAATTGTGGCGGACACAAGAACGCAGCCAAAACCGATCCATTCGACGGACACTCCGACGGCGGTTCGAGTCACCATGAGCATCAGAAACATGATCCCCAGCAGCAGCGAGGGGAAGAACGCAAAAATGCGAGGCCAGCGATTCTCCTCAGTCAGCCAGAAGATATGGCGATTCACTTTGATCATTCCGGCACTCATCACAAACCACAGCAACAGCGAAACGCTGAATGACAGCAGAGGATGAGTCAACTTCGGCAGCGCACCGGCGATCGCGAGTAACGCATACGCGGCGACAAATGTGGTCTGGCGTCCTCGCAGTTGATGGTCAAAAATTCGAGTGGCTGCAAACAGCAGAAACATAGCGGCGGGAACTCCCCAGGCGATCGCTTCGGCAACATTCATCAGACTGCCGGCAAGACCTGAAGAGGTGGCCCAGTTCAGTGCCAGAAAGCAGACCGGAAGCAGAAACAACGTCAACGCGTGCAGGACGCGATAGGTCACTTTCAAACCCAGACGAGCACGACCGATTTCAGCAGCAGCGAAGATTATTCCTGTGTAGGTCAGTACTGTCAGATACTTCAGTCCGGCAGGCCAACTGGAGAATTCTCGACTCACCAACATCAGCGAAGAACCAAACACGATGGCGGCTCCGATCACCAGCATCCAGCGAATGTTCTGTTCGCGAAGAAAACTGTTGATGAAGCGCTCCAGGGCTGAAGTGGACTCCCGATAACCGTCCAGACCTGCTTGCTCCGGGCTTGGCTGAGCTTCCGCACTCTTCTCATCAAACGCACCCGTTACGGACATGTTTCATCTCCTCTGTGAACACATAAATGGGTTTCACAGAGGGACTAATCAAATGCCGTGCCGTTCACTCACACGAATTGCTGAACTGCGAAACCACGCAAAAAGAGGCGGTTTTTTCAGGGTTTCAGGCTTTCTCGGAGCGGCCAGCACCAACGCTGCAGTGCCGGGCATGCAGTCTTCCTGCAGCCGCACCACTGCAGGCTTTGTCTGGTAGGTTGGATATTCTTGTCCGATGGAACATCCCCACGCATGAGGCCTCAAATGGTCGTCTTTCGACTGCTCTATTCGCCGTCCTTAATCACGATCGGTTTCCGCAGTCGAGAGGCAACAGCTTCAAAGGAGAAGCTGGCTTTGAACCGCTTATCCAGAGCAGCGCCAGCTTCGCGGAGAACCTCCAGTTCGCGGCGTTCTGGAAGCATTGAACCGACCGCGACCACTCCTTCAGAATTCGGCAGACTGAAAACATAAGTCTGCGGAAAGGCTTTAGCGATCGTCTTCAGATCTTCATCGAGTCCTGCGTGAGGATTGATGTTGAAAACAACGCAACCACCTTCCGTCAGTCGACTCTGCAGTTGCTGGTAGAACTGAATCGTTCGCAGTTGCAACGGAACACCAGTCTCATCGGTTTCCGCAGACGGCTTCAGGAATGCGTCCATATAAATGGTGTCATACTTTGTTTGCGTCTTTTTAAAGTATTCAAACCCATCCGCCACAATCAGCTTCACATTCTTCTGTGGCTTCAGGTTGAAAAACCGTTCAGCCAGTTGCACAACCACCGGGTCGATTTCGACAGCATCCACAGCCACAGTGGGATCATGCTTTTGCAGAAAATGCACCATCGATCCACCGCCGAGCCCCACGATCAGCACTTTGCTCTGTTTGGGTTGCAGCAGGTAGTTGGCAAACATGTGCTGCAGATAGGTGAATTTCAAAACATGAGGAGACTTCAGGTTCATCTGACTCTCCCATGCTTCTTCGCCGTTATCACGTACAAAGATCATAGTGCGCACAAAGCCGTTCCGGCGGATGCGAATATGCGAGAACGGCGACTGCACTTCGTGTTCGACAAACCCCGCATCACGGTCATAAGCTTGAACCGGAGCCACGATCGCGCAGAGAAGAGCAAATGCGTTCAGCAGAGTCATCATCACATTACGTCGTGTCGTCATCTCGAATCCAATCTTTTCGCGCAAACCTGGTGCTCGCGACAGCGTTGATTTGCCTGTCGAGGGCTTGGAGCAGATGGCCGTTTTCCGGAGAGCATTCCCCTGTGGAATCCATTTTTTGTCTGGCTCCAGCCTGCCTGTTCAAGGCACTGCCAATACTTACCAAATGAACTCGATTGTCCCTGGTCCGTGCTCCGTGGCCCGTTCGGTTCCTCGGCCCGAAGTCTAATTTGACGGCCGAGGCGTGGGAAGTCCTCTGTTTAGCGTTGAAAACGCTGCTCGTACACTTTTGAAGCGACGATTCTTCCTGCAGAACTTCAGAGACAGAAGTATTCCCTGCAAGAATCGATTTGCGCTATTCGCAGGATCCATCGCCAGATAAAAACTGGCTCATCGGCTGACGACTAATGTCCAGGACGAGGTTTCCGTGTCTGAAAACGGTTATTCAGCAAATCCCAGTCGATCGTCAGACGTCCGCCGGTCGCCGCGTGTTGCCGAGACCAGTTCTGGAGCAACTCCATACAGGCTCGGTCAATGTAGTCCATCTCGCTGACGTCAACCTGCAGATCCGCACCGGCCGGGACTTTTTCGAGCCTTGACGCCAGCTTGGGCAACCGCAGAAACGTGGCAGCACCGATAAGTTTGATGACCGTCTTCGGACCGTCAGTTGCTGGCGAAACATCATCCATCTCAACATCAAGCTGTGAGAAACGTGCCAGCAATTTGACAGCGGACAAAACAATCCCGGTGATGACTCCGGTCAGCAGATCGTCGGCGACAATCACAATCATCGTGATCAGGAAAATCGCCGCTTCAATACGATTCTCTTTCCACAAGTGAATAAACCCTTTGAAGTCGATCAGCCGAAAACCGGTAAACACCAGAATCCCGGCGAGGGCCGCTGTGGGAATCAGCCGCAGAACCGGAGCCAGCACCACCGCAAACAGCAGTAGCCATAAGCCGTGCAGAACAGCGGACAATCGAGTCTTCCCGCCAGCCTGAACGTTTGCCGCGCTGCGCACGATCACGCCGGTCATCGGCAGAACTCCGAGACAACCACAGACGATGTTGCCAACACCCTGTGCAGACAGTTCCCGATCATAACGAGTTCGCGGTCCTCGATGCATCTGATCCACAGCCGTTGCACACAGCAGCGTCTCGGCACTAGCCACGATTGCGAGGATCGCTCCGGCGATGAGAAGACTTTTGAGCGGAGATTCGGAGAATGTGTCGGCCGTGGGCATTGTGAGCCCGCTCAACAGGTTTCCGGGAACGTCCACATAAAGAATCGGTGCCTGCAGCAACTGACTTGCGGTCGTTGCCACCACGATGGCCAGCAGAGGTGCGGGAATCAGCTTGAGCTTCCCCCTCGCCAGGAACTGCCAGGCGAAAATCACCAGTACCGCGAGCAATCCAATCTTGCCAGCCCAGTCATGGCTCTTGAGGCCAGCCGTCAATGCTTCTAAAGACTGAGCCGCCTCTTTCTGACTGTGTGAGACGGCTTCCGTGGCATCGCTTTCAAGATCTGTAGACGCGGTCTCAATTTTCTTCCGAGCGGCAGTGAGTTGTGTGGTTAATGCCTCAGCGGCTGCTCCACCGGCTTTCATGATCGCAGACGCTTCGCCCCACGCCGTGATGGCGTCCAGTTCCGCTGCAATGGCCTTCTGCTCGTCCTGAAAAGGCTTGAGCGTGAGTGTGACAAGTGTTGGATTCACGGCAGGAGCTTCAACAATGTCTTCCTCCACATCTGAATTTCTGAGCCGATTCAAGCTGCGATCAACATTGCCTCGTAATGTGCGTTGTCGAGTTCCCAGGGCATTGGACATTCGCAGGAGTTCAATCCTGTCATGTCGGATTTCAGGACTGTCCAATGTTGGTATCGCAAGTCCGGTCGCCAGGCTTTCGGGGATGGCGGCAATGTTCTTCATCGCAGTTTCGCGCGGTCGTTCGTCAACGAGGACATGCAGCTGGCCACACAGAATC
>CAMAXD010000350.1 GCA_945861975.1 Candidatus Kuenenia stuttgartensis
ACCAATCGAACTGTACAATTCTCTTGTGGTCATTTCGGAGTTCCTGATGAATGAGTGTGCTAACTCCTCATCAGACCGACTTGACCACTTTTTGTAAATTCAAACGCGAACACAAGTTACGCCGCGCACTTCATTTGTCGTTGAACCGATTCCTTTGCCGTTCACCTTGATCTGTGCTAGCCATCGCACGCCCTTGCCAGTTCCGCTCACGGTGATGCCGCATTGCTTCCCGAGTTTCCGCTGATGGATTCTGTTACGGCTGTTATTCGCCGGAGCATCAACGCCAAGGTTCTTTAACCGATTGTTGCAGTTGTCCCCATCGAGATGATAAACCACGAAGCCAACGGGATCTTCTCCAGTATGGATGAACACGGCTAAACGATGAACACGGTACATGACCTGCCGTCCATTAAGTTGAAGAGTCAGGAGTAAACCTTTATTCCCGCTTACGCTGCCAACCGGTAGGTTCGTCTTCAGGCTGATGAACTCGCCAGTTTCTGGATCGTATGTGTAACGCTCCCTCAAGAATTCAAGACTATGGGCAATACGATTCGTGTACGGCTTAAAACTCATAAATAAGTACCTTCCATGACTAACGTTTGAATGTAAGTCGTTCACATAAACAACTTACGGCAATATTTGCTATGTAATACGCAACACTCAAAGCTGCGTTTTGAAGCGTGGACTGAACCCGAAATGGGCTTCAGCGAGATCTCGGCACCAACTCTCGACCTCTTTTGCTCGTGAGGCGGGAATCAGCAAGGCATCGTGTATTGGTAATGCTGGAACGTTGGCTCCCACTATGAACGGAAGCAGCAGATCAATAAAGAACGCTGACTCAGCATTCGTCAACACATCGCTCAACCACGAAACGTCATGGTGGGTTCGCTTATGCCGAATCATTCGTGCCAGATCCGGATACAGTTTCTGCATCGAAACGAATAACGGAGTCTTGCCAAAGTCCCGTTTTCCGAACAAACAATCCTTATTCACGGCAACTTTCAATTCCTGAGTGTCAGTGAAGGCGTTCCCGGTCGATTGATTCAGTTTCTGGTAGAATAATCCATCACTCAGATCTCGAATCAGTTGATCCTCGCAACGTGAGGCATCCAGCATCGCCGTCAGCAATACCCAATATGTGGAAGACATGTCGATCTCCGCTGTCTTCTCAAGCAGTCCGTTGTGCTGGAACTGCAGATGGTTTATCCGCAGAGTCTTTGACTGATTCGTAAGCGGGTGGTAGCACCTGCCTGAGACTCTGGTGAGATATGACAATGGATGCTGCTGGAACGATCCCCACGACTGCTGATACATCGCAGCCTTAGCCTCTGTAGACGTTCCTGAGTTTCTGGAGCGGGCAGCAGCATCGAGATATTCATTCCAAGTCGGCGTACCAATCACCAACTGAGCGACCGAGGATTCAACGAGCGGGACGAACTTCCATTGTTCTGGAAACAGAAGACTGCACGCTTGCCTAAACGAGCGATCATACTCCTGCAACCATTCCGCCGAGAGATGCACAACCTCGACCGGTCCAGCATACTGCCAGCGTGATACAGGGAAGGCAGCACCCTCAATGTCGCATCCGTACCAATTATGATGGGGGCAAGCGACTCTCGTTAGTTTCGCCCCGGACAGCCTTCGAATGATGCTATTGCGACCTGCTTCGTGGTTCTTCTCGATGGTGCAAAACTCCGATTGCCTGAAGTATTCAACAATCCTTTGTCGCTTCCTCGAACCAACCAGCGACATGCAGTCCATCACTCTTTGGCTAAACGAGAAGCAGCAGTTCGAGTCCTTCAGACCGCTCCATATTAGTAGCACAACGATTCGACGGCATTCGGCGTTCGATGCTGCAGTCTGGTGATTGCCATCGAGAGGAAAGAACGAGTCCACTTCACGCCATACACGAGTATCAATTGCTACTTGTACGGTTCGTGACGTTGACTCGTTCACAGGTGAATCCTTTCCACCGATTACGCCTAATTACCTCAACTCTACGCCAACGGCCTCAGCGATCTTCCCCGCAGTCGTTAGCGATATGCCCCGTTCGCCTTTTAGGAACCTGCCAATGATAGAAGCATGCACGCCCGTCATCCGTGAGATTCGGTAGTCTGTTAAACCCGAAGCCTGCATAGCGGAGCGAAGCGTGTCGGTCATTGTGCTAGCCATTTTTTAGTACTCCATTCTGATGTGAAATGTCGTGTCACCACCGCATCGTATAAGGGCTATTAGATCAGTCAATAGGCAGCTTCTCTAAATAACTACAATATAAGGTGTGACACAATTCTAAGGATACAGCCTATGGTATTGAGGACGTCCGAGGAAGCTTCTGAAGAGGAAGTAGTTAAGGGAGCCTGCAGCAGCGAGCAGGAGGCAACACCACATATGTCGGTACCCTAAACCGAGACCAACTGACGAAGAGAAGCAGACAGCCAGCGTACCGAGGAACCATCAGCAGGGAGCAGCATCCAGCAGGCAGGAGCAGGGAGCAGGTAGGAGCAGAGAGCAATACCATATATGTTGGTACGCTAAACTGAGGCACATCAGCCCATATTGAGACATCTGGAACCATCTGGAACCATCTCGTCGCACATCAGTCGAGGTTCATCAGTTGCTGCAGGCATTCAACCCGATGATCGCATAATCTTACGGGCAGTCTCGAAATCGATCTCGGCGTAGATCTCGGTCATGTCTGTGGTACTGTGACCAAGAACCGTTCGAGTTCCGTCGAGGCCGTGCGTCTTTCGAAGTGCTGTCGCTGCATTGTGCCGTAATCGGTTCGGAGCCCATTCCGGAACCTTGGCCAGCTTGCAGGCTCTTGAGATTGCACGTGAGTAACTGTCTCTTCGGTACCCCTGTCCCGGTGACCACTGAGGATCTTCTTTCGGAGTCCGTGCTGCCTGACTGGGAGTCATCGGACTCTTTCGAGACGCACGTTTCAATTCATTTCGGACGGCTTCAGCATTCGCAGGGGAAAAGACGAATTCACGGTCGGTCGATGAAAGAAACGGACGCAGGATTTCCTGGCCTTTCGGACCGATAAAGATCAGTCGCTGTCGACCATGATGGGCAGTTTTGTGGGTCTCTGGAGTGAATGTCCAAACATCGCCAGTGCGATCAAGATCACGTGCTTTCAGAATGCAGACTTCACCCGGACGCATGCCCGTGCAAAGCTGTAATTGAATCATCGCCCAGACTTCTCGACTGACAAACAATTCAACGACATCGATGTCTACCTGCGCAACAGGCTTCACGGGTTGGGTCTCATGAGCTTCGCTGCGACCTCGTCGGAGGCCAGAGACCGCTTTGCACGATTGATAGACCGTTGCGTCGACCAATTCATTTTCAACGCCCCATTTCAGCATTCGGACAATTCGCTGAACATGACCATTGATGGTTGAACGGGCTGCTTTCTGTGAGATCATTTCGTTGCGAACACGCTTCAGCTTCATTGGCCCAAAGTGGGAGACCTTCTCTTTGCCGAACAGTCGGATAAGAGGCCTGAGTGCAGCCTGAGTCGCATAAACTTCTGATGTCCTACTGCTGTCCTTCACGTAGTAAACACGGCAGTGATCGAGATAGAGAAGCGACAAGCGGTCGAGTGACAGGCTTTCACGGTCTGCGTTAAATGTGCCTGCGAACCACTTTGAAACGAGGTTCTCATAGCGATCCTGAGATTCAGGAGAATTGTGGATGCCGAGGTAGTGATTTTTACCGTCGATGCGGACTCGTGCCTGACCGGACGGCTTGTGGAGTGCGTATTTCGGCGTTCGCTTTGCCATGCTTGCGGTTCCCAAAATGGGTACGGAAACGGGTAGAACCGTGTTTCTCGCCGCACAACCTCAAGCGGGTTGGATTCCACAAAGTGTGGAACAGCATGGATTTATGGAGAGTCGGGAATACAGGATTTGAACCTGCGACCTCTTGGCCCCCAGCCAAGCGCGCTAGCCAGGCTGCGCTAATTCCCGAGTGAGTAAGACTCTAGCAAGAAAAATCGAGGGTCGCAATCACCAGTGCGGCGACTGCAGCGAGGATCCGGCGATTCAATGGTGAACAAAACGAGGCTATCAACGCAACAGGGGCGAAACGCTGTCTCCGCACGCACCCGAGTACCGTGACCGCAGGGCTGCTTCCTCTCGGACCTGACCCGGTTAGGCTGGACCCGCCGCGATTGGAGACAGCGTTTCGCCCCCGATTGATACGGCGGAAAACGCAGGTGCGGATTATTCAATGGATCTGTTCCATTGCAAGCCCCTCAGCCTTCGATTGCGGATTTCCTCGACAACCCCCGCTAAGCGAAACTTCCCGTGGAGCGAATACTTCAGGAGGCTTGCTAAGACCAGCGACTTCATCGTTACGGCATTTCCCGCACCGGCGAACCGCCAAAAGCGAATCTGGCCGCTTAGCCCGCAAAATCGTGCCGGCAGCCCTCCTTCGCTCCGCTCCAGGCCTAAAAACGGGCGATCTTTCGGAAATAAGGCTTCCCGAAGTCCCTACTCAATGATGACTGAAGCAGAAAAGTCTGAAACGGGCTCCCCGGGACCCAGCCTTTCAGAAAATTCTGCCTGAACTACTCAAGGCCAGCCTCCGATGATCTTCTGTAAATGCAGTAAAGGCTTGATCTTGTGATTGATTCAGCGCCCCCAGGGATGCCATGATGCTGCGGATTCCGGCTTTGTGCTGGTTGTCAGCGGAGTGCTCCACAGGCGTTAATCGTCTTGGCAATAAACAACTTCGCTCCCACGAGCGGAATAGCTGTCGTTGAAGTTTAGGGATCAAAGAAATGGCCTTTAAGAAGCAAAAAACAGATCGCCGCAAGCTTGACGCCCCAATTTTTTCGGGAGCCGCCGAAGTCTGTGAAACGCGTGCTCTGCTGAGTGCTGACGGCGTTTGCCTGCCAGCTGTGGATGCCGACGCCGTTGTCATTGAAGATATTGAAGCCACGGACTCCGAAGAAGCTGTTGACGTCGACGCATCCTTAGAAGATGGCGAGTTCATTCCTGAACTGGCGATCTGCACGATGTTGCCCATGATCGAAGGCGAAGTCTTTGAAGATCTGGGTGACGGCGATAAGAACGAAGTTGTCGACTCGTCCCTGATGTTCTACAGCTTCATGTCATCTGAAGGTGGCGACCCAGAGGTCGCTGTCTGTGACGGCCTCGTGATCGAAGAAGAGCCGGTATTCAAAGGCGACGGCGAAGAAGACAGCGTAGTCGATGGCGAAGAGCCTGTAGAAGTGACTTTTGAAGACTTTGATCCATCATGGGTTATCCGCTCGTTTGGCGCGCCCAGTGGCGAAGTCGCTGACGACTTAGCCTTTACCTGCGGCGTTGTTGACGACGAAGTGGTTCTGAATGATGTCGTTGAAGAAGTTGTGGTTGATGAAGAGTTTGTCGATGTGACAACTCTGGAAGACTACGATCCATCATGGGCATATCGGTCATTCGTCACCGGCGTGCCAGAAGATGGCACAGAAGTGATTGAGGACGTCGTGGACGTCGAAGAGAAGCCGGAAGTCGTTGAAGAAGAGTATTTCGATATCACAACGATGGAAGACTACGATCCTTCTTGGGCCTATCGTGGCACAGTAGTTGACGGCGAGAAAGTCGTTGTTGACGAAGAAGAAGTTGTAGTTGAAGAAGAAGTTGTAGTTGAAGAAGAAGTCGTCGTCGAAGAAGGCGAAGTGATCGAAGAAGATCCCGTTGTCTTTCTGGACCACTTTATTGTTGTCGATGGTGTTGAGATTCCCTGGCGGGACTATGAACGAATGAATTTCCGCGGCAACACGGGGGGAGAGCTGCCGGTTGAGGTGCTCGCTATGACCACCGGTATGCCGGGTGTTGCCGGTGTTGATTCAACCTCATCTGTGATGGGTCCGGTTGCGATTTCAGCACCTGTGGCTGCTCCGGTTATTAACACTCCTGTTGTGGTTAATCAGCCCGCTTCGCTGCCAGTGGCGGTGACTTCGACGTTGGCAATTCCAGTTAACAACGGTGGTTTCACTCCGCTGTTCGTGGAAGAAGAAGAATTGCTCGTAACGACTTTGGCTCCAGTCGTGTCGGAAATCGAACCGCTCGTTTCTGAAGTTGAAGACTCCGTATCATCAGGACTTGGTTCCGAGTTTGGTGATTTGATTGGCTCCAGCTCCGACAGTTCTGATGCTCCCCTCGGTGAGTTGACTCCAATCTTCGAAGACGACCAGAACGAAGAAGAGTCTGTCGAAGTGCCGGCCGCTGAAGATGTACCGGTCGAAACAGAAGAGTCTGTCGGCTCGGTTGAAGCCCCGCAGCAGCCTGTCGTTGTCGCATCACGAGCAAGCTATGGTCGATCAATCGACGAGTTTATGTCTGAGTTCGCGATGAGTGGCTTTGCTGG
>CAMAXD010000351.1 GCA_945861975.1 Candidatus Kuenenia stuttgartensis
TCGCTCTGCTGCGAACGACAATGGCCGGGGCTGATGTGCGAGGTCTGCAGGCTTTGGCTGTCTTTGGCTGTGCAGCGATTTACTTTCATCAGTGGCTGCTGAGCCGCCGCCGACTATTCCTGCTGCTGGCGGGTGCTGTTGCGAATTTGGCTTTTGTTCTGCTGTGGAGAAGCCTGCACTTCAGCGATCCGCAGTTCTATATGGTGCCGATCGGGCTGTCCGTGCTGGGACTGATCGAAGTCCTGAAAAAGGAGCTGCCCTCGGCTTCACATGATCCACTGAGATACGTTGGAGCACTCATCATTCTGGTTTCGCCGGTCTTCGATATTCTCAGTGGCAGCTGGGCTCACCTGTTGTCACTGCTGGTGTTATCGACTCTCGTTGTGCTGCTTTCCATCGGCCTGCGATTGCGAGCTCTGATGTATACCGGGACCGCGTTTATCCTTGCGGATCTGGCCGGGATGATCTTTCGCGCGACTGAAGACCGGATGTCTTTGCTTTGGATCGGCGGCCTCGGTCTGGGTGTCGCCGTGATTGCTCTCGCCGCGATCTGTGAGAACCATCGCGATCGAGTTCTTGCTCGCATCCGCAGTCTGTCCGCCGCCCTTGCGACGTGGGAATGAAAGTTTCTGTTTTCTGTAACCTCTGTTTCTTAAAGGCTCAAAACCATGAAATGGCTCACTCAGTTCAGTTTGATTATGCGTTCCAATCTGACCACTTTGAAAGACAAGATTGAAGACCCGGAGAAAACTCTACATCAGCTGCTGATCGACATGGAGGAAGAGCTGGACAGCGTGCGATCTCGAGTTGCCGAAGCCGTTGCTGACGAAATCCAGATGCGGCAACGGACAGAACGAGAACGAGCTGATGTCACGAAATGGAATGATCGTGCGGCTCAGGCTCTGAAACGCAATGATGAAACGACAACTCGTGCGGCATTGGATCAAAAGCTGTCGGCCCAACAGCGAGCCGAACGATTTGAACAGGAACTTGGTCGACAGCAAAAAGATGTCCTGAAACTGCAGGACGCGGTGCGTGATCTTGAAGACAAGATTCGTCAGGCAAAACAGAAGAAAACACTACTGATGGCTCGTCTGGCCCGCGCTGAATCCAGCCAGAAGATTCACGATGTAATGGAGCGTACTGCGACGCAATCGGCGTTTGCTCAGTTCAATCGACTTGAGGAAAAGGTTGACCGACAGGAAGCCCTGAGCGAGGCGTGGGATCGCATGGACGGCAAAGATCCTGACGCCATGGAGCTGGAAAGAAAGCTGGATTCCGCAGAACGAAACGATCGACTTGCGGAAGAACTGGCACAATTGAAAGCCAGCGTGGCAGGGATATGAAAAGCAGTCCCGATCACCAGGCTGTTCTGCGTTCACGCTTATCGCTAAGTATTGTTCGGCGACCCAAAGTAGCAGGCACATTCCCTGTGTCGGAACCCCTGAAAACCATCATGCCAGGGCACGATTAGCGCACGACACTCCGAGCGTGCCTGCTACTTTTTTTTACGGCATTCAAGATCATGGCCAGACTCACGTCAATTGCCGGTCAACACGGATTATGGAAATCGCTGCGAACATTACTGCGAGCGTGGTGGGGATCGGATCGTATTCGAACTTATCCCACCACCGGCAGAATGCTGGCCCTGCACACAGGCGATCGATTCCTGCTGCTGAATCAGATTTGGACTGTAATGCATCGCGACGTCAAATGCGGGCACTCCACAGCCAAGGTGCGGCTGGGAATCAGCAGTGAAACGGAGAAACTATCTGCCGAATTGATCGTAGAAGCCTCCGATGTCGTCTCTGTTCGCCTTAAGCCCGCAGGCTTGCGAATCGACGGCAGAATGATTCCAGTCTGGGATGCCGATATCAGCATCCTGACATCAAACTTAACCGCGGCGAAAACGACGGTGTGAAGTGCATCTATGCCGTACAAATCAGCTCCTGAGAATCATCAGAATGCTGATTTGGACCATTGCCGTGCTGCTGTGGTTCGGTTCCGGGATTGGGCCTCTGGCGTAGACCAAGCAGTTCATTCGCAGCCTGCATGATTCCGATCATGTCTTTGTCATGTTCCAGAAATTCCAGCAACTGCTCGGACACGTCGACCATGCTGTCGATCCCCGCCCGTTCGGCTGTCGTCAGAATTCTGGAGGTCAGTGTTCGCAGTTCGCCGAGATCCTGATCATCCAATGCCGCGACAAGTCGCTCAATCTGCACTCCAATGCCGCGACAAGTCGCTCAATCTGCACTCCGATGTCGAGGCCAATATCTGTCGAAACGCCTGACATTTCTGCTCGAGCACCAGATCGCAACTACGCGACATCGCGCAGATTACTCGAAACATTGTTCCCGCTGCCGGCAGAAGATTCCATGCTCCCAACCTCGCGCAACGTAATCTGACTCAGGAGATCTCGAATCGCGTGTTCCGCTTCCAAACGTTCTTTGTGCCAGCGATTCTGGAGTTCCACGATCTGCGTCTGCAACATTTGAATCGTTGCGGCCTGATCCTGAACAACGGAGTCGGTCGTACGAGAAGAATGCCGCTCTTCGCGAGCGGCAAACCATTGTTCCAACTCGGCACGATCGCGACGGAACTGCTGCTGACGCTCGGCCACATCACTGGCGGCTTCTTCGACTTTATCTCGATCATCATTAATCTGCATACGCAGACGATCAAAGAAGGCCTGAACATCGCCGCGAGCCTGCTCCAGTCGTGCGCGAGCGATCTCCGGAGAGACACTGTCACGGACGAGATTTGTTCGTGCTTCCTCGATGACCAGCCGTTGCTCGAGGATCTCTGACTGAGTCTGATCCAGTTCTGCTCGCAATCGATTCAGTCTCTGAGAGCGATCTTCGAGGCGGGCGGCAAGATCGGCCATCGCCATTTCCTGCTGGCGTACTCTGCGCTGTCGACTTTCGATATCCTGCAAAATCGCGTCGCGTTCTTCTTCACTGCGTCTCTGAAGACGCTGAATATCTGAAAGTGCAGCAGACCGTGAACGGTCAATGATTCGAGATTCGCGAGTAATCGAGGATTCACGATCCGTCAGCAACTGACGTACGTGTTCCAGTTGACGGAAGCGAAGTCGGTGCTGTTCGAGGAATCGCAGACGCTCACTGCGGAACAATTGCTGCTCGCGACGGAATTCACGGAGTTCCGCTTCAAGGTCTTCCTTAGCGCGAGTCAGATGTTCAAACTGAAAGCGATAGCGACGCTGCAGATTGTTCTGTTCGGTCAGTAATCCCTGACGTTTCTTTTCGATCTCTTCTTTAAGCCGCTGCTGTTCTTCTTCAACCTGCTGCCCAAACAATTCTCGCTGAACCTGCAGATCGTCCGCCTGCTGCGCAATTTCCTGAAGCTGGTGCTCATGGGCCAGCTGCCATTCGGCCTTCTGACGATTCAGCAGCACGATTTCAGCGGTCAGGTCTTCACGAGCTCGTTCGGCTAGTCGCTGTTTCTCATGCTTCAGTTCTTCATCGATCTGACGGATGCGGTCCGCATAATCCTGACGTTCGCGTTCGGCCTGAATTCGCAGGCGATCGCGTTCGGCATCCAGAATCGCACGTTCCTGGCTAAGCTTCATGCGATCTTCATCAAGCTCTGCACGAACAGAAGCCTTCAGGATGACTCGCTCTTCGGCGAGAGCCCGCTGGGACGCTCGCAGCTCCGCCACCTGGCGCTGCTGCAGTTCTTCATGCTGTCCGACCTTTTGGAGCCGCTGCTCCAGATCAGCCATCAATTCTCGCTGGTCCGCTCGATCATGTGCGACCTGAGCAGCGAAGTCCTGAGCCCGTTGCTCAAAGGCTCGGCGTTCGGCTTCAAGTTGCTGTTGATCGGCAACGATCTCAGCTCGACGCTGTTGAAGTTCCGAGAAGCGATGCTGGAGAGATTCCGCTGCGGCTGAGGCCTGAAGCAGAATTTTCAGAGCATCCGACTCACCTGAGAAGGGATTCACCAATTCCGGTGTCGTGGGTGACGCTGGAGTGGGAGTCTGCCCAATTCTGGCCGCGCCAAAGCCGGAAACATCTGACGTCGTCAGATTCTCAGCATGGTTATCCGCCATGGTCGGGACTCCTTTCCCAAACGACCACAAAGACTCACGACTTACGTATCCGCCTGGTTCAGTCACCTGAACCAGGTCTTTAATTCAGGGGATCAGACCGGGGTTCAATCGCTCCGTTTGCATCCTGCAAATTTCAGCACACATGAACCCCGAACCCAATCAATATTTCTCTGCAATTATGTCAGAGCCTTATCCAGCATATTGATGAAGTGCTGCTTTGGAGGAGCACCGACAACTTTATCCACGAGCTGTCCGTTCTTGAACAACATCACAGTCGGGATGCTTGTGATTCCAAACCCTGCAGCGGTCTGATGATTGTCGTCAGTGTTGACTTTGCCAATCTTGATTCGCCCGGCATACTCAGTGGCCAGTTGTTCCACAGTTGGCATCAGTTGGCGGCAAGGACCGCACCACGGAGCCCAGAAGTCAACCAGCACCGGTTCAACAGATTCAAGTACTTCTGTCTTGAAGTTCGCATCAGTAAACTCGTGCAAATTACCAGCCATCACAACTTCTCCTCATTGATTCAATTTGTTTGCCACCACAACATGGCCAATATCTTCGTTCCGGAGTTTCCGGATTGTCTTCGTGATGCCGTGAGAACGGTTATTGAGGTTGTGTCGACTAACGAGGCCTGATGGGTTCAACGATTGGAGTGGAGACGCCCACTTGTACCCAGTTAACGCAAACCAACAATTTCCACCGAACCCAAGCCCCTGATTGAGGACAAACCATCACATGTATCCCGGCAGAAACGCAAAGCGTACAGAATCTTCTGACACGCTCTTTACTGCGTCAGTCGGATTATTGGACAACGTTACGACACTGTCAACGCGGTTAGCGTTCACCATGTTGGACATTCCCCGCCATTTGCCTCCGCCGGACCGCGAGCCGGCGCACAGGTCAGCTTCTCAGCCCGGAGCGGCAGAATCGGCCGGAAAGTCCTCGAAAAGCGGCAGGAAACTTCTCACAAGAAGCGAATCGAACAGCACCAATGCGACCACTGCCCGTGGGCGGGAAGCCTGTTTCCCGGTCAACAATTGTTCATACCTCGATCATGCACGGGAGAATTGGATTTGCTCAGCAAAGCACAGGTGTTGAGCAAAGTCTGTCGTTTGAGGCAAAAAATGCGATTTCTCTAGACCACTTACACACTGCCTCCGATAGCCTCATTATGGTGAAGGTTTTCAGCATCTGATCAACGGCCGTCTGCTGATGTTTCCCGGTCGAATTTGACTCGTTTTTATGCCCTTTCCGAATTGCGTTGCCATGTTTGGAGATTTGAAAAGTACTCGAGTCATCCTGGCCAAGGGCTTTCTATTCCTCATTGCAGGGCTCATGGCAGCCGGAATCCTGATTTTCGAGCACCCTGAACTAAAGACCTTGCTGCTGCTGAGCACTTGTGTCTGGTGCTTTTGCAGGTTTTATTATTTCTCCTTCTACGTTATTCAGCACTATATTGATCCGAACTATCGGTTCAGTGGCCTTGGGGCATTTGCCCGTTATCTGTGGTCGCGGAGTCGCAACTAATGCAGACACCTTTTTCTTTCCGATCGAAAGCTATCCAAGTGACAGCACTGGGGGTTTCTCTCGCCGCGTTCACAAGTTGCCTAAGTTCATTCAGCTATCTTGTCTTATCGATGCAGGGAAGTTTCCCGATGTCGATTGCAGCCCCGTCTGAGGTAGAACCAGAAAAAGTCTGCACTGTTGAGGACGATGAGATCTCAGAGGCCAGCGGCATCGCGTTGAGTCGTCGACAAACAGATGCCGTATGGTTACACAATGATTCCGGAGATTCCGCGAGACTCTTTCTGGTGGGGTTTGATGGTAAAACTCGAGCGATCGTGACACTGAATATCGAACGTCCGATTGACTGGGAAGACATGTGTTCGTTCGAGGCCGATGGCGAGAAGTGGTTGCTGATCGGAGATATTGGCGACAACGGACGGATCCGCTCCAGAACCGAACGAGCGTGTGAACTTCTGTTGATCAAAGAGCCGGAGATCAAGCCACGTAGCGGAAGCCCGGTCAGCATCAAGGCTGATGTTGTCAGTCGAATCGAGTTCCAGTTCCCTGAAGGACCTGAAGACTGCGAGAGCCTCGCCGTTGATACGCAGTCCAAAGAGATCCTGCTGCTCACAAAATCTGTTCCACAAAAATGTCAGATGTTTCGACTGCCATTGTCCACCGAGCCCGGCCGGCAAAAACTTACTGCTGAGCCCATTGCTTCTCCAGCCGTTCCCTTTGCAACGTCCATGGATGTTTCAGCGGACAATCAGAGTCTCGTGATCGTCAACATGTT
>CAMAXD010000352.1 GCA_945861975.1 Candidatus Kuenenia stuttgartensis
G
This sequence comes from Candidatus Kuenenia stuttgartensis, assembly GCA_945861975.1. Lineage (GTDB taxonomy): Bacteria > Planctomycetota > Planctomycetia > Planctomycetales > Planctomycetaceae > SXXK01. The sequence continues at coordinate 2 of CAMAXD010000352.1, forward strand.
AGCTGGTGCTGCGGCCGAAGCTGAAGCATCGCCTTCTGTCGTAGCGGATGTGGCTTCTGCTTCCTTTGATTCTGACTTGCGGCTAAGACCAATCTTACGCTCGCCAGTGTCAACACGCAGGATGCGAACTTCCAGATCCTGTCCAACCTGAACCATGTTCTCCGGATGTTCGACCTTGTGGTCGGCAAGTTCGGAAACGTGCAGCAGGCCTTCGAGGTCGTCTTCCAGTTGAACGAAGACACCAAAGTTGGTGATCTTCGTAACCTTGCCCGTGACAGTCTTGCCAGGGGCGTACTTTTCTGGAATCCGTGTTTCCCATGGATCTTCTGCGAGCTGCTTCAGACCCAGAGCAATACGGCGACGGTCTTCGTCGACGCTCAGGATCTGGCATTCGATCGGATCGCCCTTCTTCAGGATTTCGTTGGCATGAGACACCTTGCGAGTCCATGACATGTCGCTGATGTGCAGCAGGCCGTCGACGCCTTCCTGAAGTTCAACAAACGCACCATAGTTGGTGAGGTTGCGAACCGTACCTTTGACAATGGTTCCTGGTGGGTACTTGGAAGCCACTTCGTCCCATGGATTGGGCTGAGTCTGCTTCATGCCCAGAGAAATTTCCTGCTTGTCTTCGTTGATCCCCAGAACCATAACGTCGACCTTGTCGCCGATCGCTACCAGTTCGCTTGGGTGATTTACGCGACGTGTCCAGGACATTTCGCTGATGTGAACGAGACCTTCGATGCCGTCTTCCAGCTTCACGAAAGCACCGTAAGACAGGACATTGACCACTTCGCCGTTGACGCGAGAGTTGACCGGGTACTTGGTCCCGATGTTCGCCCATGGGCTGGCAGACTTCTGCTTCAGACCCAGAGCAATCTTCTCTTTGTCGTAGTCGATGTTCAGAACCATCACTTCGATTTCGTCGTCGATCTTTACCATCTCTGTTGGATGGCTGATACGACCCCAGCTCATATCGGTGATGTGCAGCAGGCCGTCGATACCGCCCAGATCCACGAAGGCTCCGAAGTCGGCGATGTTCTTGACGGTACCCTTTCGCAGCTGACCAATCTGAAGATTGGAGAGCAGCGTCTTCTTCATCTTTTCGCGTTCTTCTTCGATCAGACGTCGGCGAGAAACAACGATGTTTCTGCGAGCTTCGTCGATCTTCAGAATCATACACTCAATTTCGTGTCCGATGTATTCTGCAATGTCATTAGGCCGCCGAATGTCGACCTGGCTGGCTGGCAGAAACACGTTGACGCCGATATTGATAAGCAGACCACCCTTGATCTTGCGGATGACCTGGCCTTTGACGACATCGCCCTCTTTGTGAGTGCTGATGATCTTTTCCCACTCGCGAACGCGGTCGGCTTTTCGCTTGGAGAGAACAATCAGGCCGATGGAGTCTTCGAATTCTTCAAGCAGAACTTCGATGCGCTCGCCAACCTGTGGTTGTTCGTCGGCATCGTCCCACTCGTCGCGCTGGACAACACCTTCGCTCTTGTAGCCGATGTCAACAACGACTTCTTCATTATCAACGCGAACAATTGTCCCGGTCAGGATCTGGTTCAGGTCGTAGGTCTGAGCCTGTTCTTGATAAATGTCTGCTTCAGCAAAGTCGGGGAACGACGCGGCAATCAACGCATCCAGTTCCGACTCTTCGACATTAAATTCCCTCAAAAGGTTACGATCGACCATTCTGAAAACCACCTGACGCGGGCATACTTCAGGAAAACCTGATTTTTGCTGCCGCTTGAAAAGGGCCATGCGTCCTGCGGCAACGACAACTTGTCATCACTTCCAAGGCAGGAATCGCGGAAAACGCCGTATACTAAGGGCTGCGGGGAGAAAAGTCCAGTCGTCCCGGGCAAGCCTGCTCCTGCAGAGAATTTTCGTAAACCATTCTGAAGCAACAACTTGCACGAGTAAGACTCGGAATAGTCAGCTTGAATTCCGGGAACGCTCGGCTCCGGCAGAGCAGATCCGCACGGGTTTTAGCGACAACAACGACGGAACCCGCGACAATGCGGACTCGGCATTCTGCAGGCAGAGATTGGCAATACGTTGGTCAAAGCTTGTTGCTTAGCTCCTGATCGACGTGAAACCGTGCCCAAACAGGGTCGTCGACTGACGCTCGGCTTTCAAATCAATGATTTCAGTGCCCGCATCTGGGCAACTGACCCGTGTAACCAACTACGCATTCGGCGAATTCTACCGAGTGTCTTTTGGTGCTCGCCGTGTAACCCAAATATCGGTGCCACCGGGGCGATCCGAGTAGAAATACAGGACGGTGCCGGATTCTGCCAGACACGGGCCATACTCGTTGCTGACGGCATTGATGGCACCTCCGATTCCAAAGGCCTTTTCAAAGAGAGCGTCGATCGCAGAACGCTTGGCAAAGAAAAGATCCTGCATCACTGCCGAGACCGGAGAACTACGTCATCAGTTCGCCTGCAACCGGGTATGAAGATTCAAGGGGAGACAGTTGAGCGGCAGCGATCCAGGATTTGACTTCATCCAGATCCGGGGCTGATCCATCACGCAGAATGCTCTTGCCCAGCGCCGTCGTTGTGACGGCTGTGACTGCGTCCAGAAGTCCCGCAGCATTACTGTCGCGAAGCTGGTCGGAGGTTTCTACGTTGGCAGCCACCAGCAACTGAGCATCGTGGCCACGCAGCCCCGGAACTTCGACCATCAGCTTTGACTGCGCCTGCCATTCCCGAATCACATCGGGCGTAATATGGCGAACCCCCAGCTTGCTGGCAGTAATCTCAGGATCCGCGTTTAAGAACTCGTCGACCGTTATGATTCCGATCGCGTTGAATCGTGCAGCCGTCTTAGCCCCAATCGAAGGCGCGTCGACGATCGGAGCTTCTGACTTCAGATAGTATCGCATCGCGGTTGATCGGTGAGGTGCGGCGATCGCCCGCTGAACGGCAGCAGGCACAGGCATTGCTGCCGCCGTGGGCGAGGCTTCCGTTGCGGCCGGAGGCTTGGCGAGCGGTGCCAGAGCGGCCTGTGGGGGTACCGTTTTCCGGTCCTGAAACGGCTTCCCGAATCTCTGTCCCGCAGGCCGAGCAGGCTCGGCATTCAGCACCATCATCGAAACTTTGCGAACCTCCGTCGCGTGAAACTGACGAACCAGCTTCTCGCTTTCCGGGGGCGAATGAATGGCTTTCCCGGTCTCCTGCACTTCCTGAAAAATGGCTTCTACGATCTTCCTGTCTTTCGCATCCGCAAGGCGATTGAGCACTGTTCGGATCGGAACATTAATCGTAGCCAGAACGGCCGTCATTGTCAGTTTCACCTCAGGCGCGCGAACGGTTGACTCTTCGAATGCCCGCTCAAGTATCCGAGCAAAACCGATTGTTGCGTGACCAAGACATCGCGCGACAGCTTCCTGCGCGACTCGATCCAGCCCGGCGGGCGGATCCTTAACACCAACCGCCAGATCATAGTGGTCGATCAGGAGATCGTAATACTGGTTGGCCATCACAGCGCCAGCCTTGACCATGTCCTCGAGCCAGTCATTTGCAGGAGACATGTTGACTCGCGGATATCCCCCGAGTTCCTGTTCAAGCAGCGTTCGCAGCTTCTCGTAACTCTTTGTGACACTCCACTCGGCTGCTCGATGCACCGCCCCTTCAGACTCTGTCTGGCCAGTATGAAACGGCATCTGCGGATCGCTGTAATAGTGACTCAGCACGCCGGCCGCATAGGCCGCGTCCTTCCACTCGGCTCCGCGAAGATGATCGATAAACTGCCCGTACCAATGTTCCGTAGCAGAGACTGCTCCGCCCCAGAAGTTTTCATTCACGTGCAGGACATGATTCTTGAAATCTTTGAAGTCGTCGTCCGGAGCCTTGGCTCCCTCAAGGTAAGCAGCGTACTGACTGAGAATCAGATCTGTCCATTGAGCCGCTTCATCGCACTGAAGATGCCCTAACGCGTCCAGCGCCAGTTTGTGATGCGTACTGCGGGCATGACTGGCAAATATCACTTTCAGAAGCAGGGACATCCATGTCTCCGTGGGGCACTTTACAATTCATTCCGGCAGCCTGTCGTCGCGTGATACTCGTCGCATTTTGCACGCTGTTGTGTTCAAAGTGAGTCGCTCCAGAGCCGCAGAGAATAGATGTTCAGACATTCCCCGGCAAGTGCGGTCGGCGGCGGAGCCATGATTGCGGCGTGACACATTGCCCGACGTCACCCACAGCGTCAAGGCTGACCGTCGTACGACATCGCTAATGGGCGGAAAAGTATTGGCAAAAATGGCCTCACCTCTTTCTGCCTCAACCGTCCTGCCTCAACCGTCCTGCCTCTCAACCGTCGTATTCAAGCAACCTTCGTATTCATAGTGACACAATCATGGATTCCTGCGCTGCAGCGTTGCAGTCATCAGCTCAACAAAAAAGGGCTCTCTGAAGTGATCTCCAGAGAGCCCTTAACTAGTGCTGGGCAGGTTGAGACGAATCAGTTCGCCTGACTCAACTGCAACTGAGGTCGCAGCACCTGCCGACGCGTCTCTACGACAGTGGCAGCAGCCTGAACGGCCTGCTCCGCCGTTGCCAGTTCTGCATTGGCCGCAGCCAGTTGGGCTTCGATCGGAGCGGCTTCTGCAGCCAAAGTCTTCATCATCTGGTCTGCTGTCTGCACGGCTGTTTTGGAATCAGCATTTGCTATTGCAGTGGCATCCAGATCAGCCTTTGACGCTGTCATCTGCTTGTCCATCGCGGCGACTTCTTCTGTCATGGCCACGATCGCTTTCTCCTGTCGATCAATCGTTGCTGCAAGACCATCAGCAGAAGCCTTAATGTCAGCGTTTTCTGGAAGCAGAGCCAGTGCCCCATTAACCTGTTCAAGAGCCGCTTTCACCATCGGTGAGGCTGTCTGTGTCTTGGTCATGACGTCCTGCTTAGCAACTTTCTGCTGCTCCATGGTAGTCATCGCAACAGTCAGATCTTTCATCTTCTGGTCGCTGGTGGTTACAACAGCCTGAGCATCCTGCATCGTCTTCTGAGCAGTCGCCATCAACTGTTGTTTTTCCTGCAAAGCGGCCTGAACCTGCAGGGATGTCAGCTGAACTTCGTCCCGCTTCTTCTTCGCGGCATCAAGAGCATTCAATTCATCACGCAGAGCAATGTAATGCTGGAGACGTGGGACCAGGTCATTTGCTCGCTGCAGTTCTTTCTGAGCAGCGGCGACAAGCTGTTCCATGCTCGTCGTTGTTTGGATCGCCGTGTTGTGTGCGGCTGTGACCGCATCCAGCACACCCTTGGCTGTGACAATCGCAGCTTCATCAACAGGGACCTGGTTTTTCTGAACTTCGATGTTGGCTGCAACACTGACCACGTTGGCTTTTGCTGTCGCGAGGTCTGTTTCAGTCGTCTTGAGCTCAGTTTCTCTAGCGACCACCTGAGCCTTCAGCTGCTCGACAACCTTCTTCAGTTCTTCGTCAGCCTGCATCAATTCTGAGGCTGCAGCCGACTTTTCTGTAGCAGCTTTGAGTTCCGGAATCGCTTTCTGCAAAGCAGCAATTGTGACTGGCAGATTCGTTTCCCTGGCTTGTTCAGCGACCAACTTTTGTTCTTCGGCAACGACCAGAGCTTTCTGATCTTCCAACTTTTTCTGGCTTGCTGCATAAGCAACATTCGCAGCATCAAGCTTGGTCTTCAACTCAGTCTGAGTCGCAACGGCCCCTTGATGAACTGCAGTCGCCGCAGTGACTTTCTCTGACGCAGCCGTAACAACAACAGGAGCCTGAGCGATGCGTTCTTCGAGAGTAGGAGGATTCGTGCTCAACTGACCAATTCTGGCCCCATCCGCTGCGTTCCAAACTCGAACTTCGCCCGTGTAGTCCCCCGCGACAACTCGGTTGGTTTCATCGCAATGAGTGGCCTCAAGAGCAAGATCATTGAATGCTTCAAAGCTCAGTAGTGCTCCACCGTCACCGTCCCAAAGCTTCGCGATCCGATCCCGACCAGATGTCGCCAAACGCCCGTCGCGGCAGTACTCCACAGAGAATGCTCCGCCAGCATGAGCAGCCCATGACTTGATCTGACCGCCGTTTTCCATCTCCCACAAACGAACGGTGGTGTCTTCGCTGGCTGACGCCAAAACGTTTCCGTCGATACGCCAGGAAACCGAATTTACGGCTCCCGTATGCCCGCTCAACGTCAAATATTCACGGCCTGTCTGAGATTCCCAAACGAGCAGTCCACCACTTCGATCGGCAGTGGCCAGCAGCACGCCATCCGGGCTGAACTCAAGAGAATAAATCCAGTCCGTATGCTTCTTGCATTCGTAAGCCAATTCACCAGTGGCAGTGCTGTAGACACGCACAACTTTCTGAGGACCGCC
>CAMAXD010000353.1 GCA_945861975.1 Candidatus Kuenenia stuttgartensis
CTTGCAATGAGAAGAGAATACTCACGCTCCCGGACACTGATTGACAGGAACGGTTCACAGGTCGCAACCGAAAGAGTGAACCCCTGATTCAATGCCGTGTCTGCAAAGAATACGCAATCACCAGGAGAATGCCATGAATGACAGGAACGAGACGCCGCAAGTGATCGCCGAAGCCGTCTATCACCACGTTTTTCGGACAGACTTCACCCAGCCAGGATTTGCATTGATTAACCTCGGCCCGCATTGTAGTTCCGAAACGCAGCGGCAACTGATGGTCGATCTGAAGAGTGAATTCAGCCGACTGGAAAGCAGGCATCGAGGCCGTGAGCTTGTCTATCAGTCGCTGACCAGATTCGACCAGCAGGTAACCACAAAACCGCATCGTGACGGCGGCCCCGATGAATCGATTCTGATGCTGGGTTACGAGCCATCATTGATCCAGAGTCGTCTGGAAATGTCGGATTACTCCAAGTGTGCCCATGATCTCGGCATGACTCCCGCTGAGTTCCTCGATCAGTTCAACCCAATGTTCCCTGGCGGACAAGAACGGCTGGCTGGCTACGCTACACCGATTGACGACTTTGATAACACGTCATTTCAGATCATGATCATCAACAACAGTCTGAATCCGCTTGGTGATGGGCTCGTGGGTGTTCTTCATACAGCAACGATCGTCAATCCGAATCCTGATTTGAGGCGAATCATTAACTCGACGATGATTGCATCTGTGCCTCAAGGCCAAGGTGGAAGCCTTTCTGTGGACGAACAGAATGACTTCGTGAAATCAGCCGTCGTTCGGAGAGCCGTTTACGCCTGAAAGACGGTTGATAGAATCAACGAATGTTTCTCATTCGCCTCAGGAAGATCATTTGGGCCTCTCCCTACACAATGCTTAGTCTGATGATCGGGCTGGTGGGACTGTGTAATCGTGGCAGAGTTCTTCGCAGATGGCCGCTCGAATTCTGCGATGGAGGAGTCGGCTGGTTTCTTTCTCACCTTCCAAGCGACTATTTCATGGCAATGACGTTAAAGCTCATTCAGACTGCTCGCCCTTCAGCGGCACCAAATTCCGTTCAGATGAGTTTTCTGACCGAAGTGTTTTACTCGCTGCCCGAAAAGTGCCTCGGTAAGTAGAATGGCGATAGGCCTGATGTCAGCAACGGACGGCAGTGTGCTCCCTGTCCCTGTTTCGGCGTTAGTGAGAGTAAGGCACGACATGACACTTGATACCAACCATCTTACCCTAGAAAGCACGTTCGAGGGCAAAGGGTTCTGGTGGCTTCCAGAATCTCCGAATAATCGAGTTGGAGGAACGCTCAACTACTCTAAGGATGGAATTCTCCTTGAATTGCACGGAACGCTAACTCTCGCCTCCTCTCGTCGCCCTGGCCCTTTCCCAGAGAATCTGGACAGCTTTCCTCTGATTCATGGAATGTCGGATGCGGTGAAATATACGCTCGTCAGAGCGTCTTGTATCAGTCTCACCCGCAATTTTTCCGAAATCACAGGGTCATCATTTTCAGCCATATACCTCCTACTGGGCACTCACGTTTCTGATGCCGAACTACCGTCAGATTCTGTGTCGTTCTCTTGTAGCCATCTGGACGATTTTCTCGGGCAAGCGAGCTTTACCATTGAAGATGATGGTGTTGGCTCCACGCTCCGAGGTACGACCATTGGATACGTCGCTCCTACACATCTTGCCTTTGCCCTTCCGTCTGAGTCCGCTCAACTCAAGTTCGAGCAGAACCTTTGGAGGTCGAGGGACAGGTCGAAGATTTGTCTAACAGCACGGAACACAATCTCTCTCACGCCTGAATCGCCACAGCCATTTCACTGGCATCTCGAACGGATCTGGCAGATGTGCTCTTTGTTGACCTTGTTAGCCGATGAAATTGTGCGTCCAGAGCGAATCGAAGTCTCAGTATCAGGTGGACCATATCCTCATGTTCTGTTCTACAACGCACAAAAACCACAGCGTGAAAGTAACCAGCCATCCAGCAATTTGCTTTTCAATGCTTCACATGTTTGCGATCAGCTTGGTGATATTTTGAACAGATGGTTCACAGCGTCACCGACTTTGCGAAGTGCTATCTATCTCTACATCGACGGAATGCGGCAGGCAGGTTCATCAGAGGGGCGTTTCTTGACTCTGAGCCAGGCATTCGAGGCATTCAGTCGAGCAACGACGACATCGGAGTACATGGCAACAGAGGATTACGAACAAGTTAAATCGAAGATTATTGAGGCCATTCCGAGCCACGTGGCCTCTGACCATCGAGACAGCTTGAAGTCACGAATCAAGTATGGCAATGAAATCTCGCTTCGAAAACGTCTCATGAAAACATTTGATTCGTTACCCGTTGATGCAATTGACTGCATCTGCCACTCCCTTAAAGAGTTTGTTTCCGGAATTGTTGATACAAGGAACTACCTCACCCATTACTCGGACGAACTCCGGCCTTTGGCACTTCGAGGGGCAGATCTGCATTGGACCTCCGAGCAACTGGCAATGCTCACTCGGATTCTTCTTCTGCGTTCGCTTGGGATCGACATCGCAAGAATCGTAGAGCATGTGCGAAGTCATTCACGGTTGATGCAGTATCGGCAGTTGTATTTAAGACACCCAAAGAGTAAGTGACCGGGGAGTTGATGTCTGCAAGTTTAGTAGGCCATGCGGTCAGACGATTCTCCAAGAGCATTTAATGTTTTCGATACTAAAGCCATCCAGTGAAGCGATCCGCCGATTCTTATCGGATCAGAGCAATCAAGACTACTCATACATGGCAGTCGGTGGAACATCTGGGACGCCTCCTGCGGGTTTTGTCGTAGATCATACACGCATTCAGCTCGGCAAAGGTCAGCAAGTATTTGATGAAGCGAAAAATGCCATCAAGCGATGGGAGCATTTTCAGCTTGGCTGGGTGGAAACGAGTTCCAAAGACATTCCGATTGAGAGAGGACAGGTCGTTGGCGTGATGGCCCGAGCCTTGGGGATTTGGGTCCTAAACGCTTGCCGAATCGTCTCAGTGATCGATGAGACTGGTGATGTCTGTCGCTTCGGCTTCGTTTACGGCACCTTGCCAGGCCATGTCGAATCCGGTGAAGAGCGATTTCAGGTTGAATGGAATCGAAGTGATGATACCGTGTGGTACGATATCCTCGCTTTTTCACGACCAAATCATGTGCTGACTCGACTCGGGTATCCGATTGTACGCAGAATCCAGAAGCAGTTTGCCCATGACTCTGCGGCAGCGATGCAACTGGCGGTCAAAAGATTGTCAGGCGGTACAGCCAAATGGCTTCAGCCATGCCATCAACGATAACATCGGGGCATCATTGTCCATCAAAGTCGCCGCACATCCGTTTACACTGCATACATGGCCAGAAAAATGAAACGTCCGTTACCACGCACACCAGCGTCATGGCTCAAGGAAATCAAGCTGGCGATTGCCGATGCCGCCGAAGCTGTGCCTTTCGGACAAGCCATCGGTGAACCCATCACCCTTGCCAACCTGTTCCATTTGGCTCCTCATGTTTGCCTGAAGTTTCGAGGACGGAAGTCCACGGGAAAAGAAGCAGACGGAGTGATCAAAACGGCTCTTGCCAACTATGTGGCAAATTCCGACCCGGAAGGAATTGATCACAATCTGAAGCAACGGCCTCTCATGGCTTTCGTGCTCTGCTATGTTGCCGCACATCTGGCCCTCGACCTGCTGGACGAACAGCAGGCTGAAAAGATCCTCATCTATTGCGAAGAGAAGCTGGAAGAGTGACAAATGGACTTGAGCAAAATCTGGATTGAACAATGCGAAGCCGCCAGAGGCATCGAAGAGGAATATGGCACTCCGCAGGCACTTGAATATCTGGTCGGCGATAAGTTCATCAACTTCCTTGAGGCGGCAGATGATCACGCTTCTTTCCGTGCAGAGATTCCAGCCTTTGTCGCCGAGATCAAATCAATCTTTGAGCGTTGGCAACTGGCTACCTATTTGGAAGTGGCCAAACAGTCAGAGCCGTGTGATCCTGCCTTGTTCGACGGAGACGAGGAGACTGATGCGGAAGATGTAGAAGACATGCGAAACAACGACATTCGCCAATGCACCAGAGATCTTCTGTTGATGGAAAGAGCCAGAGAATGGCTGTTGGAAGATTGATTTGTGTTTTTAATTGGATCTTCGAGCAATATGAGCAGGCAGAATTCCATCGTGACATCAATGGCGACAATTCAGCGGCAGGGCCTCACAATGATGGAGGAAGTGCGGGCATGATTCGCCTTGGCCTCTGCTGCATGTTCCGTGACCAGCCGATCAAATTTGTCACAACGACGGCCACAGCTATTGGCAGGATGAAACGGCCTGACGCACTGGTCAAGCTGAGCCGACTCTGCATGGAGAACGCTGACGCCTTGCTGGCAGCACTTCAGTTCTGTGCAGCAAACAACATCGGCTGTTTTCGAATCAACAGCCAGATCCTTCCTATCAAGACTCATCCTGAATGCGGATATGAAGTCACAGATATGCCAGATAGCGATGAAATCATTCGACGGTTCAAGGAATGCGGGAAGTTCGTGATGCAGCATGAACTGCGAACCTGCTTTCATCCTGATCAATTTGTAGTTCTGAACTCGCCTCGTGCTGATGTCGTCGATAAATCTGTCCTGGAACTCGAATACCAGGCTGAGGTCGCCGAATGGGTGGAGGCCGATGTCATCAACATTCACGGCGGCGGAGCTTATGGCGACAAGCAAAAAGCCCTTGCTGACTTCGCACGCAACCTTGACCGCCTGTCTTCCAGAGTCAGAAGCCGTTTGACCGTTGAAAATGACGACAAGACCTACACACCAGCCGATCTATTGCCGATCTGTCGATCAACTGGAATTCCCCTCGTTTACGATGTACATCATCATCGTTGCAACTCGGACGACTTGAGCATCGAAGAAGCGACGACGCAGGCAATGACCACATGGGACAGGGAACCGATGTTCCACATTTCCAGCCCAATAGAAGGCTGGGAGGGACCAAAGCCTGAGCGTCATCATGATTTCATTGATGTGAATGATTTCCCAAAGTGCTGGCGGCGGAAGGCCATCACTGTGGAAGTGGAGGCAAAGGCAAAAGAATTGGCTGTGGCAAAGCTGCTCACAGAACTCAAGAACAAGAAGTCAGATGCAACATGGTTTGTCTACCTGATGCGGTGTGCAGATAATTCGCTCTACACAGGAATCACCAACGATCTGCCTCGCCGACTGGACCAACACAACGCAGGAACGGCATCACGCTACACCAGGAGTCGTCTGCCAGTTGTCTTGGTGTACCGTGAGCCACAGGAAAACCAAAGTCATGCATTGAAACGTGAATTGGCAGTCAAGGCTCTTTCGAGGCAGGAGAAGGAGTCATTGATCAAGTCCACCGAACAATCTGCAGGGATGCTGGAAGATCCATGATTATTCGTCTGTCCCAAAAGCTCTGTACGAAGATCCAGGCTGGCAAACTGAAGGAAATGCCGCTGGACGGGAATTCCTATGCCGACTGGTCAGCAAACCTGTTTGTTGTGGATCGCACTCAGTACATTCTGCTCAGCAATACCGCAACTTTGTATTCGTGCGTGATGTACGGCAAAGAGATCAGGAACGACAGTTGGTTAATTCAGCGAGCATTGAATTCTATTCGTGAGTTCATGGAGGCTGATGGATGCGAAGAGGTCTACCTGAACAGAATTGCCCCAACGACGAGAACTGTGAGCTTTGCAAAAGCCCTGAGTCGCCAGGTCATCGGCTGAATGAACGAACTCGTCATGTCGGCGAGCAGTGTGCTAGCGACTGAGGAAGTTTCACCGTTTGATGTTGGCTTCAGAATAAATCGTTTGTTGTTGTCAGCAATTGCGACCAAAGAGGATCACGGGGACAGCACACCGAAGATCGCCTTCCAGAGATTGGCATTACAAAAAAGAGAATGAGTGTCATGATTCGCCACGAAACGGAAGCAGACCGAGATGTGAATTGGAACGTCAATCAACTGGCGTTTACGTCTCCTGCCAGCTTAAAAATCCCTGTGGTCACACAGACTACAAAGCCACAATGCTTTGAAACACGTCAGGCGGCAAACCTTCCCTGCCAAATCTGAACGCAGCAGCGGCTTCACGCAAGTTGCTGGTCTCGATAGTTCTGAAGGAATGTTGAACAAACTGACGAGGCGCTTCGGGCGACACGAGTTCCCAGACTTTAGCAGAGTCGATGAGTCCGTCAAAAGTCGCCATATGGAACACCGCTCATGTTTCCTTCGGCACTGGACGAATAGAAGGCTCACGTTCATCGCTTTCGACAGTGATTCACTTACCGAGACCGACGCTGA
>CAMAXD010000354.1 GCA_945861975.1 Candidatus Kuenenia stuttgartensis
AATGCTCGACTGAGCAGGGCTGCAGATTCGACTGTCGTCATCAACGAGACGTCCCCATCGGAAGCTGGCCGGGGCTGCACATGCACGCGATTCAAGCCATCGGCGTCGGTCAATAGACCTGATAGTTCTCGTAATAGGAAATCCGCCAGCCTTCCGGTGTGAAGCTAAACGTCGTTCTTCTTCCCACTGAGCGTTCTCGACACTCTCCCAACCTCGCAACACAACCGCCGTCTTGCCATCCGGAGACCACCCAGCGAACTGCGTCGAGGTTCCGGCCTCGTTCACAAGTTTGCCACCGATCGAACGCCGCTCCGTGCGAATGCCGCTCCGTGCCATCCGCCTTCACGACCATCGCCCGATTCGTGCTGACATTGGCGTGCCTCCCCCCGGGCAAGTTCGTACGGCGCCTGATGGCTGTAGAACGGGTAGACGGAACTTGAGTCTTATGACAATGATCATAAGATTGTGCTTCACGACTTACGCGATTATCGCATGAACGACATGGCCGTGTACGTCTGTTAATCGGAAGTCTCGTCCTGAAAAGCGATAGGTCAGTCGCTCATGGTCGAGCCCGAGCAGGTGCAGCACTGTTGCATGGATATCGTGGATGTGGACCTTGTCTTCGGCGACCTGGAATCCGAGTTCATCGGTCCGACCATAGGTCAGCCCCGCTTTCACCCCACCACCCGCAAACCACATGGTGAACGCGTGCGGATGATGGTCGCGTCCCAGGGATCGCCCATTCGTCGGATTTGTTTCCACCATTGGAGTCCGACCAAATTCACCGCCCCAGATGACCAGCGTTTCGCCCAGCAGACCCCGCGCTTTCAGGTCCGTCACCAGTGCCGCGCTGGCCTGATCGGTCTCGTCACAGCGTTCCCGATGGTTGCCCGCCACATCGGAGTGCGCATCCCAGCCGGAGTGGAAAATGCTCACGAAGCGGACTCCGCGTTCGACCATCCGCCGGGCCAGCAAACACGCCCGAGCAAACGACGGAACCTCCGAGACGGCTCCATACATCGCCAGCGTGGCTGCCCCTTCACCACTCAGGTCCGTGAGATCGGGAACCGCCGACTGCATTCGGTACGCCAACTCGTATGACGCGATCCGGGCCGCCACTTCGGAATGTCCGGTGACTCCCTGATATTGAGTATTGAGTTGGCTCAGCAGATCCAGAGTGTCCCGCTGCATGCGCTCGTCGACTCCCGCAGGGTTCGCGACATTCAGCATGAGATTCGCCTGATTTCGAAGCAACACACCTGCATAACTGGACGGGAGAAATCCGTTGCCCCAGTTGGCTGAACCGCCGCTGTTTCCCGCTCCCGTGGACAGCACCGCAAAGGACGGAAGCTCGCTGTTTTCCGCCCCCAGCCCATACGTTGCCCACGCTCCGATCGACGGGCGACCTGGCTGGGCTGCCCCGGTGTTACAGAAAATCTGCCCGGGACCGTGATTGAATTGCTCGGTATGGACCGATCGGACAATGCACAGATCATCCGCAACTTTGGCCAGATGTGGCAAGACCTCAGAGAGTTCCGCTCCTGACTGGCCGTGACGGGCAAATGAAAAGCGCGGCCCCAGGGCCGCTGCATCCGACCTAATAAACGCGAACCGCTGACCCTCGAGCAAGTGGGCGGGAATTGTTCGTCCCTCGAACTTCGCCAGTTCCGGTTTATTGTCAAACAGTTCGAGATGACTCGGCGCGCCTCCCATGAACAACTGAATCACAGCCCGAGCTTTCGGCGCGAAATGCGGACCTGCCGGGGTGGAACTTCGTCTGGTCGTCTCTGCGGCTGTCAGTGATCCGGGATTGGACCCACTCAGCAGTGACGCCAGCGCAATCTGACCGAGCCCCAATCCGCAGTGATCGAAGAAGTGGCGGCGAGTCTGAATGAGATCGGTCGGGTGCATGAAAGGAACTCCTGCTGGAACGATGTCCGAATTGTGTCAATCTTTGGTAATGAACTCTTCCAGATTCAGCAGGGCGCGAGCCACAGCGGTCCAGGCCGCCTGCTCCACTGGATCAGTCGCTCCAGGAGCTGCCAGATCGGTCGGCACCGACTGATCACTCAGACGCTGTCGCGTCGTTGTATAGAACGCCCCGATCGCATCGCGATCGACCTTCGTCGGATATCGAGTCAGGCAGCGCCGGAACATCCAGACCACTCTCTCCGCCGTCGTCCCTTCGAATTCAGTCGTCAGACGCCCCAACTCCTGTGCCGCCTCGACGAACGTCGGATCATTCAGCAGCGTCAGTGCCTGGAGAGGAGTTTGCGAGATTTCTCGGGACACCGTACATACGCGACCTTCGGGAGCATCAAACACATTGAGCATCGCAAACGGCTGCGTCCGCTTGATGAAGGTATACAGGCTTCGGCGATAGCGGTCCGGACCCGGACTGGGCTCCCAGTTTAGTGCCGTATAGGGCCCTTCGGTCGCGCCCGGGGGCTGTGGTGGATAAACACTCGGGCCTCCGATCCGGGGTGCCAGAAGTCCGCTCGCAACCAGTGCCGTGTCGCGAATCTGCTCTGCCTGCAGTCGGTGCCGGGGACCACGAGCCAGCCACAGGTTCTGAGGATCTTTCTCGGTCAGTTCCGGCGTTACGCGGGAGGAAGCCTGGTATGTCGCACTGGTCACGATCAGACGATGCATCTGCTTCATTGACCACTTCTGACGAACCAGTTCCAGAGCCAGCCAGTCGAGCAGTTCTGGATGAGTCGGCCGAGTTCCCTGATAACCAAAGTCATCGAGCGAACGCACCAGACCGCTTCCGAAGAATGCCGCCCACTGGCGGTTCATCGTGACCCTCCCGACCAACGGGTTGTCCGCGGAGACGAGCCAGCGCGCCAGTGCGAGACGGTCGGCCCCTGCCAGTTGGTCGGCCCGGGCCAGTTGGTCCGCGTGGGCGGAGGCCGGCAGTGGCGGAAATATCGAAAGCACTCCCGGCTTCACCTCTGCACCCGGCTGCAGGAATTCCCCCCGACGACGGAAGTACGTCGTTCGGCCATGCTCCGGTCGCAAGTCCTCCATCACCAGAGTGGTCGGGAAGGCCGGCATCTGGCTTCGCAGATCGGCAATCTTCTGGTGCTGTTCTGCCAGATGCGGAGTCGCCTCAAGGAAATACTGCATGAGCTGCTGGAGATTCGCCTGAGTCAGCGCGGCGTCGTCCATCACCAGCAAGTTCTCAATCTCCACGGGAAACGTCGGCAGCTCTGCGGGCCAGGGATCGGTCGTCACCGAGATGCGGAAGCGGCCGATCGCGCATGGCTGGGGCAGCTCCGACATCATTTTGACATTCAGTAGCTCGGCACTGGGCAGCGGAGTCGCACACTCGAAGATCGCCACACTGCTGAGTTTCTGGCGACCTCCGAAGGTCCAGCCCGTTAACGGATTGTCATCGACTGCAAGTTGCGCGTTACCTGCGGTCTGGTGCGTTCGCCCGACGCTCACCGGAGTTCCATCCGCAGTGGCCGAGAATTCGCACAGGAAGAACGTCCCATTCTCCCCTTCGTACCACAGGCGTCCCGGACCGCCAGCGGGCAGACGCTCATGCGGCAACGTCTCCAGCCGGATGGCGGTGATCCCCTGTAAATCCGACGTAAAATCTAAATCGTACTCATCGTGCTTGGTTGTGTCGCCAATCGCCAGCACGGAGTCATCGTCCAGCAATGTCAGCACCGGAATATTCGCCGCCAGTCGAGTGGGCCACAGCACCTTCCAGTGCATCGCCTGCTGCGAGGCAGTCCGCCGCCACTCGTCGAAACTCTGCGTGAGGTGCAGCCTCCGCTGAGATTGCTCATCGTCGGTCGGAGATTCCTCGGCCGCTCCGGCCGGGGGCAATGGAAACTGATCGGGCAACTCTTTCAGTAGTGTGTTGATCTGCTGCTGCAACTGGTCTCGTTGTGCAACCAGGTCCGGCTGCGGCACCTCGATCTCCAGTTCTTCCGTATCGTCCATAAGGGCGAGGAGTTGGTAGTAGTCGGAATGCGGAATCGGGTCGTATTTGTGTGTGTGGCACTGGGCACAACCCAAAGTCAAACCCAGCCAGATCGCGCTCGTCGTGTTGACACGATCCACCATCGAATAGAAGCGGTACTCCAGGGAATCAACGCCCGACTCCGTATTGAGCATCGAGTTGCGATGGAACCCGGTCGCCACGCGCTGCTGAACATTTGCGCCCGGCAGCATGTCACCGGCCAACTGCTCAATTGTAAACTGATCAAAGGGTATATCGGCATTGATCGCATTGATCACCCAATCGCGGTAAGGCCAGATCGAGCGAGGCTTGTCCTCTTCGTACCCATTCGTGTCGGCATACCGCGCCAGGTCCAGCCACTGCCGAGCCCAGCGCTCCCCGTAATGGGGCGATTCCAACAACCGGTCCACCACCCGCTGGTACGCATTCGGGGAAGTGTCGTTCACAAAAGCATCAGCCTCTTCCGGTGTGGGAGGCAGACCGATGAGGTCGAAGGACACTCGCCTCAACAGCGTCACCCGATCGGCGGGAGGTGCGGGCTGCAATCCCCGCGATTCCAGATTTGCGAGCACGAAGACATCGATCGGATTCTGCGGCCAGTCGGTTGCATGGACGTGGGGGAGCGGGCATGGTTGCGGCGGCAGAAAGGCCCAGTGCGGTGCATACTCCGCTCCCGCAGCCACCCACCGCCGCAGAACATCCTTCTGCTCCTCCGAAAGACGGTGCATCGCCCCCGGTGGAGGCATCATGTCGCCGGGATCTGTTGAGTCGATCCGCCGGACCAGTTCGCTGGCCTGCGGATCTCCGGGAACGATCGCTGTGGCTCCGCTGCCGAGGAAAGAACGGGCGGACTCGCCCTCATCGAGTCGCAGTCCGGCCTGACGGTGCTCCGGATCCGGACCGTGACACTTGAAACAGTGTTCCGCAAGGATTGCCCTGACGTCACGGTTGAAATCCGGAGCGGACCCCTCGTCCGCCAAGAGCCAACATGGCGTCCAGAGCAGAGCGAGAATCCACCCCCATGCCCGGCGATTACTCCAAACAGCGAGAACAATCATACGGCCTCCACGCGAGAACGAAGAAGCTCAGTGATGACTTGAGCTTTCGTGATCGCGACGTCTGACAGGCTTCCGGATCGCCCGTCGTGTGGATAGGTTAATAGCTCATGATTAAGCCCCAGGGCATGCAGCAGCGTCGCGGGCAGATCGTGAACGGTGACGACAATGCTGCTCATGCCAGCAGTTCCTGCACGACTTTCGCCCTGGTGAGGTCGGGTTCTGTCAGGGTTTCCAGGCGTCCGTCGTGATCGAAGACGAGGCGTTGATGATCGAGGCCAAGGCAATGGAGCATCGTCGCGTGCAGATCGTGCATCGTAACGACATCGGTGATCGATTCGTAACCAAAGTCGTCCGTGCCGCCATGGGCATAGCCGGGCTTCATTCCGCCCCCGGCAAGCCACAGCGAGAAACCACGACGACTGTGATCGCGACCGTTTGAGCCCTGCGAGACGGGAGTGCGGCCGAATTCGCCCATCCACACCACCAGGGTCGAATCGAGCAGTCCGCGCTGCTTGAGGTCTCGCACCAGCGCGGCGCTCGGCTGGTCAATGCCGGCCGCGACGCCTTTCGTTGCGTTGGCATTGTCCGCGTGTGTGTCCCATGGCTGGCTCTTCAAATAGACGCCGACGAAACGCACGCCGCGTTCGATGAGTCGCCGGGCCAGCAGACAGCGGGATCCGTACGCCTGAGTCGCCGGCTGGTCGAGCCCGTACAGCTTGCGCGTCTCCTCCGTCTCCTGTGTGAGATCGACCGCTCCGGGAACCGCCGCCTGCATGCGGGCGGCTGTCTCGAAGTCCCGCAGCCGAGCTTCAAGATCCGTATTCTCCGGGAACCGAGCGGCGTGTTCCTGATTGAGACGCGAAACAAGTTGGAGCTGCCGTGCTCGCGCGGCGGAAGTGATGCGATCGGGCGTTCGCAGATTGAGTACCGGAGCGGAGGTGTCGCCGACGCTGAACGGAGTCCCTTGATGCTGGGCTGGGAGCCAGCCGGCGGACCAGTTCAGCGTGCCGTTGATGGGCAGACCGCCAGGATCGGGAAGGACGACGAACGCCGGCAGATCCTGATTGGCGGAACCGAGCCCATAGGTCAGCCACGAGCCAAGACACGGGCGATCGGTGGCCAGGGGATGTCCGCTGTGAGCGATGCGCAGGGCCGTCTCGTGACAGACCGATTCCGTCGTCATCGAGCGCACAAGCGTGATGTCATCCGCGATTCCCGCAATGTGGGGGATGATCTCCGACAATCGCATTCCACACTGGCCGTAGGGTTGAAACGTGAACGGCGAGCCCAGCAGATTGCCCGAGGCCGAGGGC
>CAMAXD010000355.1 GCA_945861975.1 Candidatus Kuenenia stuttgartensis
TGACGCCCGGTGTTGTCTGATCGACGGAAGGCCCTCCAATTTGCGGATCCAGTGATCCCGAGACACTCAGCAAGGCATCGCGCCAGGCTTCGATGTCCAGACGCCGTGGAGTCATGCGCCACAGATACTCGTTGCCTGGATCAACGACCATGTTGCCAGGGTGTTGCTCGCTGCTCAGCTGATACGTTGAAGAGAGCATTATCTCGCGATGCAGCGATTTGATCGACCAGCCGGACTCCATGAATTGCACGGCCAGAGTATCCAGTAGTTCCGGGTGCGTGGGAGGGCCACCGAGCGTTCCGAAGTTACTCAGCGTAGCCACGATGCCACGGCCAAAATGATGGTGCCAGACGCGATTGACGAAGACTCGGGCTGTCAGAGTGTTTTGCGGACTGACGATCGCGTCGGCGAGATTGAGCCGCGAAAAAGATTTCCCGTCTGGTTGCTGATCCGGCGGACTGAGGATACGCAAAAAACCTGGCGGCGCAGGTTCACCGAGCTTTTCAGGATTGCCCCGCACGAAAATCTGCATGGCCTGGCCACCGCCAGAAATGCTGGGCATCATTGGCCCGGAAGACGCAGGGTTCTTCGTCAAAGAATCCAGTTGAGTTTGAAGGTCGGTCAGTTGCTGTTTCTCTGGCTCCACAAGGAGACCTGCAACGTCATTTTCGGCGACAAAGAACGGAGCCTTAGCGTCCTTCCAGAGAACGGTCAGCAGTCTGTCATGGCTCGGCGAAACAGGTGGCGGCGTTTGGGGCGGATCAGTGGCTGGCTGTTCGCTGGCCCTGAGCGCGTCCAACGCGGCATGGACGGCACTCTTCAATTCATCCGCCTGCTGTATCAGCAGATCGTTGGCGATCTCTGCGGCGGAGTCTTTTGCCTGCATCGCAGTATCGCGAAGGTTCTTGAAAAGTGGCTCATCACCGGGCTCTTCGATGACCTTCACACAGCGATTCAGGAAGTAGACTTGCAACCCATTCTGCTGCGCGAAGGCGGCGTCATCCAGCGGCGGTGTGAGGCTCCGCTGTACAAACATCCTGAGGGCGGCGATCACATAGGCATCCACTTGTTCCAGAGCTGTTCGACCAGCAGATTTTGCATGATCTTCCTTCCATTTCTTCAAGCCGGCTGTCTGTTGCTCAACTTGCTCGCCCCATTTCCTGTGAGCCTCAATCACGTCTGGGGCGGCCAGCATCCGATTGGGCCATTCCGCACCGTTGTACGCTGCCGCCAGGGAATAGTAGTCACGAGTCGGAATCGGATCGAACTTATGATCGTGGCAGCGGGCACATGACACTGTCAGTCCCAGAATGCCGCGCGACAGAGTGTCCACGCGGTCCTCCAGTTCATCGGCTTTGGCCTTCGCTTCACCGGCAGCTCCCTTGCGAAACTGAGGTCCCAGCGATTGAAAGCCAAGTCCCGCCAGTCGCGTCACATAATCGGCTGCCGGACCAGGCACTTCATCACCAGCAATCTGCAACCGCACGAATTCGTTGTAAGGCATGTCGTCGTTGAGAGCCTTGACGACCCAGTCGCGATACAGATAAGCAGCCGGCGTCGGCGTCAGAAATGAATTCCCCTGATCGTCGGCGTAGCGCGCCACATCCAGCCAGTAGCGACCCCATCGTTCGCCATAATGCGGCGAAGCCAATAGCCGATTGATGACTCTTTCCCACGCTCCTGCTTCCGTGTCATTCTCAAACGCCGCGCATTCTTCCGGAGTTGGCGACAGGCCGATCAGATCAAACGTGGCTCGACGGATCAATTCCTGTCTGGTGGCAGCACGGACAGGCTGGAGTGATCGTTGCTCAATCGCCGCGAGTACGAAATAGTCGAGCGGTTTCGCAGGCCAGCTGATGTCGGTGACATGCGGCATCGCATGTTTAACAGGAAGCTGGAATGCCCATTGGCGTCGTGCAGCTTCGAAATCAATTCCCGGTTTAACGGACGCCGTTCCTTCGCGTGGGTCAGGCGCGCCCATGATGACCCATTTTTCCAGAACGGCGACCTGCTCGGCTGACAAGCGTTCCTTCGGCGGCATCTGGAGATTTTCGTCGGTGTACCGAACGGACTTAATCAGCAGGCTGTCGTCTGGTTTTCCAGGCTCGATGACCGGCCCGGAATCGCCGCCAGCGTGCATTCCCGCTCGAGTGTCGAGTCGAAGTCCGCCTTTGAGTTTTTTCGCCCTGGCCGCTTCTTCACTGTGGCATTCGTAGCAATGGCTCACAAGGAGAGGACGCACTTTCGCTTCGAAGAATTCGATGCTGCCGGCGTCCAGTTCGTCCGCAATCAGCGGGCTGGCGAAGCAAAACGCAAACAGACAGATCAGAGGCACGAAAGTTTTTTTCAGCATACTGTTGGTACTCATGCGATGATGTCCTGCACAACCTGCCCGTGAACGTCGGTGAGTCGAAAATCGCGGCCGCTGTAGCGATAGGTCAGCTTTTCATGATCCAGTCCCATGAGATGCAGCATTGTCGCGTGCAGATCATGTACGTGGACAGGCTTCTCGACGGCTTTGAAACCGAACTCATCCGTGGCACCATAAGTCATGCCGCCTTTGACACCACCACCCGCCATCCAAACAGTAAATCCGTGATGGTTATGATCACGCCCGTCGTTGCCTTGTGAAGTGGGTGTTCGACCAAACTCACCACCCCACAACACCAATGTGTCTTCGAGCAGGCCGCGTTGCTTCAAATCCTCCAGCAGAGCTGCGATCGGACGATCGACAACTTTGGCGTGATTGCGATGCGACTCCGTGTTGCCGCTGTGGTGATCCCATGGCTGACTCTTGCCACAATAAATCTGCACAACTCGCACACCGCGTTCCACAAGACGGCGAGCCAATAGACAGTTGCGTCCAAAGGTTGCACGCTTGAAGCCACCGTCACCGCTTGTGGCCACCAATTGGGATTCAGCACCGGTCAATCCGTAGGCATCCATCGTTGTGGCGGATTCCTGGCTGGTATCGAATGCATCCGCCGCGGAGTTTCCCATCTTGAAGGCCATCTCGAGCGATTGTATTCGGGCATTCATCGCATTTTCTGCTCCTCGGCGTTCCAGATGCATCGCGTTCAGTCGCTGAATCAAGTCGAGTTCCCGGCGTTGCGCGGCCGGTGACAACTGAGCGTTTTGCAGATAAGGAATGACTTCACGAGGATTGTAATCTTTGGGTAATGCGACCTGGCAACCTTGATAAATTCCCGGCAGAAATCGACTGCTCCAGTTCGACGGGCCGTTGACCGGTTGACCCTGTTCACCAAGCACAACGAAACCAGGCAGGTTTTCGTTCTCGCTTCCAAGCCCATAGAGCATCCATGATCCGTACGAAGGACGGTTCGGCTGAATGCTGCCTGTAAACATCATCCAGTTCGATGATTCATGTACCGGGACATCGGTTTGCATAGAACGAATCACACACAGATCGTCTGCGAATTGAGCGACATGCGGAAACAATTCACTGATTTCGATACCAGACTGACCGTATTTCGAAAACCTGAACGGCGAAGGCATCAGACCGCCGGTCGCATTTTCAGTAGTCAGGTTGACTGTGCTTTCAGGGCGCTGGCCGGCAAATCTTGCCAACGACGGTTTGGGGTCGAAAGTATCGACCTGCGAAGGCGCTCCGTTCATCCAGAGATGAATAACTCGTTTGGCCCTGGCCTGGAAATGTGGCGTCCCTGCCGTGAGCGGACTACCGGAAGAACCCTCCGTTGGCCGCGACGAATCGGCTGCGACGGCTCGCTGACCAAGCGACGCGGCCAAGCCTAGCGCCCCGATCCCGTTGAAGCTCTTTGTGAGAAGTGACCTTCGCGAGAACAACTCGCTGTTCTTCTCAGGAAATTCCGGATGGTGAGCCTGCTCCAGCAAATTCTCCCAAAGGTGGTCGCGATTAGGGGGGATGTTCTTCATGAATGCGGTTCGCCAGGATCTCAGTTTGTTAGAAGAATAACTCTCCGAGAGTCATTGATTGCAGTGCGATCAGTAATCTTGATCTGAATGATTGGATCAGCATACGCCTTCTGGGCATTGTCGCTTCCGTAAAGTACCACAGTGCCTCCGTATCACGCCATCGAAGATAATACATAGAAGAGTCGAATCGCTGCTCCGAGATAACCAAGTGCCATTCCTCAATGGAAATCGAAGCAACTGGCAAGCAAATCTCCAGGGGCCGAACTCCGGTCAGACGCGCAGCCAAAATACAGCCAGACGCCGTTTGCCGAAGTTGAGAGGGTGATTGCCAATGCAGCGTGCAATCGTTTCAGCTTAAAACGCTCAGGAGGGCGTGACATGAGTTGCGAAATGTTTCGCTGACTCAGGGCGGTATTCCCCAGGCGACATTTTTCGGCCAATCAATCGAAGGCCCTTCCATGGGCATCCTGAGCGATCGTTTCTTACGGTAAGGGTTCCTCTGGCGTATCGAAATGTTGCTGGTGCGGTAGTCCGTGGAAGTCATTCCGGCTGCGGATCACTTCCAGATCGACGTGGATTTCATTCATTCACTTCCAATACCTCGCCGGTGGTCACATGGGTGCGCGTCGCACCTCTATTTCCAATTTCGCCAGTCTTTTTTCCACAGCCAAATAGCCATCCACAAAAAAAAGATGCCTACGGCAGCGGGCAAGACAATATAGATCAGAACGGCAATAACTAGCTCCCCGGTTGACGGAAAGCCTGGTCCATTGAACGACGCCACGAGTGTGAGGTTGTGGAGGTGCTCAGAAACTCGCAAACAGGTCGCAAAGATGGCCAATTGAGTGAAACCCATACTCATTACTCCAGTGGGCTTGATGGAGGCAACTGCGCGTCCCAACTACTTTGCTCACAGAGATCAACGTAAAGGATTCCTCGCCGAAACAAAAGTTCATCTGCCGAGCTTGGGAAGTACTTTTTGCACTCTGCGAAGACACTGTGGCATCCTCAAAGGCAATGAAGGTGCCTTTGCGTCTGAGGGGCTGACGTTCCTCTGTACACAGGTTTTTGCGGCCGATCAGCACGGCGGCAAGCTAATGGTCGATGGCTTTTTTTCCATGACACGCACAGTTATGGCTACCACTACCACGACAATGGGCCGGAAATGTTGGAGCCAAAGGAACGATAGAACCCGCGCCATGATGTTGATGGAGGCGGGTTTTCTTTTGCGATGATGTTCCCTCTCAAGCGGGTGTGGCCACACCAGCAACCATGTGTTTTCGTCCTTTCTCTGAAATATTTCAGAACACGAAAACCGCATAAAACACGGAAAACGCTGCACATTCTTCTGCGAGGCGACGTAGTGTCGGACCGGAGCAGTTTGCAAAGACCCGTTTTCCAGGGCTTCGATGTGATCGACGCAAGTCCCCTGCCGAAGCGGAGTGCTTGGTTGCTCCGAGACGCAATCAACCAGCGGACAAACTGACAATCCAAAGGTTCCTCATGGTTTCTTTGTTCTCGCACTGTGCGAGGCGTTGCGCGGAGATGCGGACACGGACCACGATGGCTTGGTTACCATTGGCGAGTTATGCAATTGGCTTCCACAACGGGCGACGGGTTTAGCCCGATCCACATGTGAACAAGACGCCGTTGTGGTACCACCAGATGAACTGGCCTCGCTGCCGCTAACACGCGCCATGCCCGGCGAACACAAACTGTTGTGGACCGCGAAGTAGTTGCAATTTCGCCATCCGAAAATCCATCGCCACTGTTTCTTGATTATTTCATAAAAACGATGAACACTTCAAACATTGCTTCAGCTTGCGGATGTGTTCCGGATTGGAACCGCAGCAGGCACCGATGATTTGTGCGGGCCAGCTTTGGGCGTGTTGCAGGTAGCCTTCGGGATCGGTCGAGTTCTGTGTTTATCCAGCCTTGTTCATCGTCCACGTGGCCGATGCTGCCGTAGGCCAGGAGAGGGAAGTTCTCACCACAGATGACGCGTAACTCGGTGAGTGGATGGGCAAGCGTGTGGGCCGGCATGCAGTTCACGCCCATAGCTTTTACACCGAGAGGCATAAGTTTCTCGGCGGCATTTGTGAGCGACTCGCCGGAGAGGATGCGGCCTTTTTCATTGCAAACAAACGTGACCCATGTGGGCAGGCCGGTGTCCGTGGCGATCTTGGCGGCAATCACGGCTTCGCGGATGGAATTCATCGTCTCGATGAGAAGCAAGTCAACGCCACTTTCCAACACATGCTGAATGCGCTCGGAGTGTTCGTCGAGGCATTCGTCGGCCGGTGGCACAAGGTCAGGACGATAGCAATCCTCAAACGCAGAGAGCGAGCCGGCCACGATCGCTGGTTTTCCAAACTCAGCAACCGCCTCTCTGGCAGTGGCTACTGCG
>CAMAXD010000356.1 GCA_945861975.1 Candidatus Kuenenia stuttgartensis
GCTCATCATCCGAAAACCAATCAACATACTCTTCGCTACTACTACTACTACTACTAGTACTAATATATGTTAATGACGATGATATTACATTCGGCAAGGGCGTAAAAAAAGCCGGGCAATGCCGGCCTGAGTTCAAAACTAAAGCTCCCCCGATAGGACTCGAACCTATGACAAGGCGATTAATCCGCCGAAGGCGGACCTGCTCTGCCAAGTTCTTAACCAATGCCGGCTTGAGTTCAAAACTAAAGCTCCCCCGATAGGACTCGAACCTATGACAAGGCGATTAACAGTCGCCTGCTCTACCAACTGAGCTACAGGGGAATCTTTTCGCTGGTTCCACCCACCTTCCACTGTCCTGCGACAATGATTGGCTGGATGCACCCTGCGAGATCGCGGAAAGTAGCGAGCGAAGTTGTTGGTTGCAAGTCTGATTCTAACCTGTTGTCGCCTCGATTCCGATTGAGAATCTGAGAATCGGCAGATTCTGCACCTCTGGCAGCCAGAACGCCCCTTTCCTGCCGCTTGCGGTCGCAACTTCTCATCCTGAAGATGACACGGGTCGGGCCGTGGTTCACCGGAAATTCCACATGCGAGCAGAATTTCCAGGGATCAACGCCCCTCGATTGTCCCTTAGGCGGCTCCGCCGAGCCTGACGGCACTGCGGAATTGAACGACCGAATGGATAGACAACAACTTCTGTCAGGCGAATCGGTGGCGGACGATTGGTTTGAAGTGCTTGAGGCGATACCATATCTCGAAACGCGGTTCCCTCGGGCCGACGTGATTCCGTTTCGGCTCGCCATATGTCGTGAGCTTTCTTCTGGAATATTGAACTCGTCGGACTATGGATGAACTGCAGCACGAATGCGGCGTGGCCGCCGTGTATCACCTGAATTCGGGTGATCTGAGCCCACTGATCCCCAAACTTCGCCGGAAAGATAAGTCGTTTATCGATCCTGCGACCGAGGATCGTCAGACGGTTCGTAACCGCGCGTCGCGTCTGATTCCGGGGATGCTGCTGGATATGCAGAATCGTGGCCAGTTGGCTGCTGGACTCACCAGCTACAATCCAGCTCGCCTGCAACTGCTTCAGACACGCAAGGACGTCGGCGGAGTAGCCGAAGTCTTTCGCATGAATCATGAAGGTCCTTATAAAGAGCTGATGGCCGAGCATGCCGGGCAGGCTGCCATTGGTCATGTCCGCTATGCCACCTGCGGTAAAGATGACCCCAGTTACGCTCAGCCTTTTGAACGCCAGCATATCGCGCGATCCAAATGGTTCAGCTTCGCCTTCAATGGGCAACTGGCGAACTACACCGAGCTGCGCGAAGAGATCCTTTCAACGACCGACTTCCATCTGACTCGTGAAACCGACACGGAAGTTCTGCATCATCTGATCTCGCACGAGTTGTCTCTGAACGCCCATGTGACTCCAGTTGAACTTCTGCGAACTCTGGCGAAGCGACTCGATGGTTCCTGGAATATCGTCTTCCTGAATGCTCGCGGTCAGATGTTTGTATCCCGCGACCCGCTGGGGATGCGACCTCTGTGCTACGCAGTCGAAGGTTCGATGTTTGCGGCCGCCAGTGAAAGCGTCGCACTGACTCACCTGGGATTTTCTGAAGACAGCGTCAAGAACGTTCCACCGGGGCATGTCGTTGTGGTCGATGGCCAGACGGTGCGAGTTGAAAAGTATGCGGAAAGTCCGAAGAAAGCTCATTGTTTCTTCGAGTGGATTTACTTTGCGAACGCGGGCAGCACGTTTGACGATGCGGGAGTCTACCTGTCTCGCAAACGTCTTGGTGAAGAACTGGCCAAGCGTGAAACACTGCCCATTGATGACGACGTCATCGTGGTGCCGGTTCCGGACACGGCCAAAGCCGCAGCCGACAGCATGGCATTTCAATTGAAGGTTCCTTCCCTCGAAGGACTGATCCGCAATCGCTACATTGGTCGTACCTTTATCGAAGGCAACAACCGCGCGGATAAAGTACGAATGAAGTACACGCCGCTGCCGGAAGTCATGGAAGGCAAGCGGATCCTGTTGGTGGATGATTCCATCGTACGAGCCACGACATTGAAAGAACTACTGGCGCTGTTGAAAGATCGAGGTCGCGCGAAGGAGATTCATGTTCGTATCGCATGCCCACCAATTATCTCGCCGTGCTTTTACGGCATCGATATGTCGACCGTGGGAGAGTTGTTTGCGCCGGCTTTCATGGCTGGTCACGTGATCACTCCGGAAGAAGAACAGGCGATGGCCGATGCAATCGGAGCGACAAGTCTGCGATATCTTCCGGTCGAAGCCCTGGCCAACTGCGTTGGACTTCCGGAACACTCCTTGTGTCAGGCTTGCGTCA
Source organism: Candidatus Kuenenia stuttgartensis (assembly GCA_945861975.1). Taxonomy (GTDB): domain Bacteria; phylum Planctomycetota; class Planctomycetia; order Planctomycetales; family Planctomycetaceae; genus SXXK01. The sequence continues at coordinate 2,361 of CAMAXD010000356.1, forward strand.
ACACGGTTTATCCGACTCCTGCTGGAGAGCGGATGTATCAACTGGCCCTGGCAAAGTCGGATGAGGAACGAATCGCCTGCCAGAACGGTGGCAGCCCTGATGAAGCTTCCGGAAACAGGCAGCGGATTTACGTCTAGTGCTCTGACAACCTTTAAAGTTGGGGTTGAATTGTATTTGTACGACGGACTTCCAGTCCGTCGGCGGTGACCTTTGTCGACGGACTGGAAGTCCGTCGTACCCGAAAATTGAGCCTTGACAGAGCACTAGTCTGCTGAGATTGGCGAACTCCACGACAGGGGGCTCTTGCTTGAGTTGCCAATACGTGGGATGACATTTCCACCAAGGGATCTCGGCGCGAACGAATCCTGCATTGCGAGTGTCACGGAGTGCATGGTCAAACTCAGAGATGTAGGTTGGACATTCTTGTCCGACTGGGTTTCGACGGGCAGGAATGCCCATCCTACCTGAAAGTGACGCCAGCGTTCTTCCCCTTTACGGCTTCCTGATCAATGACGATGGCTTCCGGAGAATCTCTTAGTGAATCCGCTCCGGAAGCTGGCAGCATGTCGGAGCTGTTCCGTGTCGCCGTTCCGCTGATGCTGAGCGCCGGTTCGCAGTCCTTGATGAATGTTGCCGATCGGATTGTGCTGGCAGGTTGTTCAGAAGCCGCTCTGGCGGCCGTGACGCCCGCTGCGATGCTGCATTGGACCGTCGTCTGCATTCCGATGGGAACGATACTTTATGCCAATACGTTCATTTCGCAGTATGATGGCGCGGCGAAAAAAGAGCGAATGATGGCATCGCTGTGGCAGGCGATCTGGCTTTCAATCGTGACGGGGATTCTCTTGCTGGGATGTCTGCCACTCAGTCGCCCATTATTGTCCATGACCGGACATTCACCAGAGATCGTCGAGCTGGAGGCTCAGTACTTCAATACGCTCTGTGCAGGCAGTCCGATGCTGTTGCTGTCGACAGCGCTGAGCTGCTTCTTTAATGGGCGGCGACGGACCTCGGTGGTGATGTGCATCAGCTTTGCCGGAGTCTTCTTCAACTTCGGAGTAGATTATCTGTTGGTCTATGGCGTTGGCCCATTCCCGGAACTCGGCATTCGCGGCGCGGCTCTGGCGACTGTACTGGCTCGATGCGTTGAAGTTCTTATCTATGCACTGCTGATGCTGCGCGAAGCAAAAAGAGAACAACTTCCTTTGATGGCATCGCGAAGGCTCGACTTTGACCTGCTGCGAAAATTTCTGCGGTATGGCTTACCGAGCGGTCTGCATTACTTTGTCGACAATTCCGGCTTCACCGTCTTTCTGTTGATCATCGGAAACCTCAGCAGCGCGGATCTGGCGGCGACTAATCTGGCCTTTAGTGTCAACGGGCTGATCTTCATTCCTCTGTTGGGATTCGGGACGGCGATTCAGACTTTGGTAGGCCATCATATCGGAGCACAGAATATTCCTGCGGCAAAACGGACGACGAACAATGCTGTGCTGTTGGGAGTTCTCTGGACGGGTATCACGGCGCTGATGCTGATCTTTTTTCCCGAGACATGTTTGCGGCCATTTTTCTTATTCGCAGATCCGGATTCCGGCCAAGGCGCTGATGTGAAGACCTTGGCGCGACTGGCAGCAACACTGCTGCAGTTTGTCGCAGTCTATTCAGTCTTTGATGCGTTGGCCGTCGTGTTTTCTTCAGCGTTGCGAGGAGCCGGCGACACGGTTTATCCGATGGTGATTACTCTGTTGTCCAGCTGGCTGGTGATGGTGCTGCCGGCATCGCTGATTATTCGTTCGGACAATCCGACGATCTTTGCCATCTGGATCACGTGCACGATTCACATCAGCCTGACGGGTTTCTGTATGTGGATACGATATCTCACAGGCCGCTGGCAACGGCTGAGCCTGGTGTCTGATGCGGTCGAAGAAGTGCGGCTGTAAACGCATTAATCAAGCATCGTTTGCACGATGTCGCCGTGAGGATTCGGCGAGCACTGTTGGATTTTAACGGGTGTGGCCGGATTCGTGAGAATTCGATGTAACTTCTGAACTCTCACGCGTTCAGCTACAGGGAGGGACAGGCCGGCAGCGACTGTTAGCTCAGAACCTCTTTCACGACATGCCCATGCACATCCGTCAATCGACGATCGACGCCGCTGTGACGGAATGTCAGCCGAGTATGATCGATGCCCAACAAATGCAGAATCGTGGCGTGCAGGTCATAGCAATAAGTGACACCTTCCACGGCTTTGTATCCGAGATCATCACTGCGCCCATGCGAAACCCCAGCCTTGATTCCGGCGCCAGCCAGCCACGTCACAAAGGTTCCTCCGTTGTGATCGCGACCATTGCCTCCCTGAGCAAACGGAGTTCTGCCAAATTCAGTCGAGCACACAACCAGCGTGTCTTCCATCATGCCGCGCTGTTTGAGATCTGTCAGCAGGGCCGCGATCGGGCGATCAATGCTGGTCGCCATCGGCGGTAGTTCGTTAGGAATACTGCCATGATTGTCCCAGTTGTTGACGGCACCTGAGAGCCCACTCCAGACCTGAACAAATCGGCTGCCTCGCTCCAGCATGCGGCGAGCCAGCAAGCAGCGTTTTCCGAAATCCTGAGTCGCCGCATCAGCGATACCGTAAGCCTGATGAATAGCTTCGCTCTCCTGCGAAAGATCGAAGACTTCAGGAGCACTTAATTGCATCTTTGCGGCCACTTCCGAAGCTGCAATTCGGGCTTCGAGGCGACTGTCTTCAGGCCGTAGTTCCGCGTGACGACGATTAAGCGTCTGCAGAACTTCCAGAGCTTTGCGATCAGAATCACCCTGAGCAAAGCTGTATTTTGAGGCTGCGAATAAATCAGGAACAGGCTGAGTTCCCCCGACATTAATCAATGTTCCCTGAAAGCGTGCCGGCAAAAATCCCGCGCTGAAGTTTCCTTTCGAGTTATAAGGCAGTCCTCGCTGATCCGGCAGCACGACAAACGAAGGGAAGTTGTCGGAGAGATCTCCCAATGCATACGAGATCCAAGCGCCCATGCAGGGAAAGCCGGGCAAAAGAAATCCGGTATTCATCATGTAACTGCCGGGCCCATGGACATTGGTCTTCGTTGTCATCGCCATCAGGAACGCGATGTCATCGACCATTTTGGCCTGTTCCGGAAACACACTGCTGACCCAGCGACCGGATTCACCATACTGCTGAAAGGTAAAGGGACTCTTCATGACGGCCCCGGCCGGAGCAGTAAAGCCCTCGGGTTTTTCCTTTGGCCCCAACATCTGACCGTTGAGCCGTTCCAGGTCCGGCTTATAGTCAAACGTATCCATCTGGCTGGCGCCACCATTCAGAAACAACTGAATAATGCGTTTCACTTTTGCCGGATGATGCAATCCACCGTTCAGATTCTCAGCTTGCACAGCCGCGACAGTATCCGCAGCCAGCATCTGTGCCAACGCAATCCCCCCAATGCCGCCAGCGAGTTGCTGCACAAACGCGGCTCGCGTAATAGGTGAACGAGAAGACGGAGAAACCGTCGTCGACGGCTGGAAGGCGGGAGAGCTTTGGTACATCGCTGATTCGCCTGATCGGGGAGGGAAATGCAGTATCGCGGGACCTGAGTCTATCAGGCTTCTCATTCGATCAAAAACAGATCCTTGAATTTCCTTCTGTCGTGGAGCTATTCCGGGGCCGGAGGCTGGGCGACGGAGAAAGTTTCCAACAACTCGTCCAGCACAGCGGCACCGTCGGTTTCCTCGGCTTCCAGGGGCCAGTAGGCATCATGTGCATCGACGACTCGCAGATGTCCTTTGTGCAGGTGCGACAGCATGCGAATGCGTTTGGCGTCGCGATAACGAAAGACAGCGTAGCCGGTTTCGAGATGGATGTTTTCTACTCGCCACGCAAGAGCTCGTAG
>CAMAXD010000357.1 GCA_945861975.1 Candidatus Kuenenia stuttgartensis
ATTCCTGAACGTCTTCAGGAAGTTCGAAACCAGGAATTCGTAACGTCATCCCGTAACGCCGATCGATTTCAGGGAGAGGATATCCTTCGTCGATTGCTCTTTGCAGCTTCTGGACGGCCTCTTCAAACTTCGCCTGGTTCTGCATGTGAACCTGCTGTTGCGACACCCATCGGAGCACCGGCTGAACTAGTCTCTGGAGCTTATGCACACCATCGGATTGTGCACAGCTTCCGATAACCTGTTCCCATTCTTTTCGGGTACTCGCAGCCCAACTGAAATTTTCGTCGTGGTGTGCATCCTGCAAATCTTCTGCCAGCTCCTCCAGGCGTTGTTCTGCGGCAACCTGCCGCAGTGCTTGAACTTCCTCATCAACTCGCTGGATGAACTTTTTCTGTGGTGGCGAAAGCCATTTCCCATGCAGCTCCTTGGCGAGTTCTCTCAGCTCGCCGAAGTCCTGATTCCTGCTGGCGACCTGAAACTGATCCTTCATCTGACGGTGTCTTGCTTCTTCATAGCTTCTCAAATCATTTTCCCAATTCGAGCTTCCGGAATCTGCTTCGGCTATTTTTCTTAACAGAGCGATTCTCGCTTTGAGTGGAGCACGCAACAAAGATGAGATGCGGAACATCTTCATGTGTGATTTGAGCGGACCATCATCGGAGTAGGCTCGATTCAGATCCGCTGCGATCTCGATCTGAAGTTCCGGGGCCACGGTCAAGCCGAGTTCCGCGACAAAATCATTCCATTCTGGTAACTCCGGAAAGTCCAGAATTGCGACCACGTCAAGCAATTGTGGTTCTTGCTCTGCAAGCTGGACTGCTTCGGAACGCAGACCTTTGGCCATCAGAGCATCACACTCTCTGAGTCGCTTGTTTGTGCGCCGAATCTGATTTGTCAATTCGCCGTGCAACTCACGCAACTGTTCTTTCGCCGGGCTGCTGGAACTGGCGAGTGTCACCTGGATGCGTTCAATCAATTCGTACAAATCAGCCATAGCACTTTGGTCACATAGAAACGATTAGGTAATTACTTCCTGCAGGGGCCAATCACTTAAGCCATATCAGCCCGACTACAATCGCAATCACGGCGATAACAACAAACAGCCCGGTCACGATCCACCATGTTTTGAGCTTTTTCGCTTTCGGGATGGGAGAGTGTCGGTCCTGAGGGATCTCGCGTTCACTACGTCGCTCGCGGGGATTTTTTGCTGCGAGTCGCGCCTGTCGTGATCGTGCGCCTGCCTCTCGGCGACGCATTTGGCTTCGCGTAACTGGACGTCGATCAAACCCTTCCTGTCCTTCTGGCTGTTCGTTTGAGACATCTTCAGATTCGTCAATCGAATCAACATTGAGAGAAGGCTGATTCGACCTCTTCTGGTCCTCCCCACTCAGACGAGAGTTAACGTCGATTACAATGCCAACAGGACGATTTCGGACCGCTGTTGCTTCGGCCATTCCATCTCTGAGAAATCGCCAGTGACAGTCTCCACCAGACGAACGTGTAAAATAAGTACTAAAGCTGACTCTCCATTGCATCCGTGTGGAAAGGTGCTGTAGGGCTTCGTGGACCATGCCAATAACATTGCAGCCGTCTGGAACGATTGCAAACACGGGTTCAAAGTCATTCTCGACAGATCTGGCCACGACAGCCGACCAGCCCGCATCCCCGAATGCAGTCTTCCAGGCATTCACCGGAATTCCGCCAGAACTAACGGGCTTCGGCAGGCGATTGGCCGGTAGCCATTCTGGAGAACGAGCCCATTTAGTGAACCAAAAATCTGGATCTGACAGAAGCAATGTTGGAGAGCAATTCGTTAAACGCACTTCGTCTAACGACAATGCGAGATGGTGAGCGATCTTGTTGCTGCGACCAGAAAAATCTGCACCCGCATCGGCTACCCTTGATAGCACAACAAATGTTTCCTCCTGAATCCTGACTGACTGGCAACAGAAATTCACAGGATTGAGTTTCGACCCGGTCGGATGCTGATGTTGGTAACCGCTGAGGGACTCCAATCGCTCCATTAATTGCCTGGGAATACCGATCGTGGCAGCCACTGTACAGAATCCTCTGGATCCTGCGTGCAGCCCTTGTTGGCTTGAAGTGTAGACAATCTCGAAACTCACGTAGGGTTCACTCCTGCTCGTCGGAGTTATGCTGCCGCTCTATTGGCCGGGGAATCAAGCCACCGCTGGTCAGTGACAGGAGATACAACAGTGGAAGTTCTGCCCATTGCGGTGAAATGCTCCCCGGTCGAACTCCAAACCGGCCCGTTTCGGCCTCAAGAGTGGGAGCATGTCCTAATGCCGATACCGGTACATAGGTAACGTCTTCTGCGAAACTCTCCGCTGCATTCACGAACTCCGGCGCGTAACGTAACATGAGTTCACGTAAGTCAAGAGAAACCTGTTTGATGCGACGATGGTTGAGTACGGTTTCGATCGCTTCGCTATCCTTGTGTTTTCTTCTTTGCAGGATCTCACCGAATGCTGCAGCTCGCCGCTCAAAGCTTGCATCAAGCAATCCACGCCAGGCATCAAGTTTGGTCATTGCTACAACAATTGGGCGTTTGTACTTCTCGTTCTGACTCAGTGAGGCTTGTGTTCGAATACGATTGGCAGCTTCCAGCATGACCTGATCCTGCCGAAAGCTCAACCCGGCAGTAGTAATCTGTGGATCGTTGGATATTCCTTTGCAAGCTTCGCGGAATCGAACATGTTGAGTAGGATCGAAGAGAAAAATCAACCCGCTTGAAACGGTGAGGTGCTGCGTTGCCGGACTGATCGACGATCGTCCACCTGGCAGAAAATGCTCGCCTGCATTATCATACAGGCAGATAGCGCGAGACATTTCGGCGACATTTTCTCCCTGCGGATGGCTTGGTAATGGCTGAACCGAAAACACGAACGGCCTCGGGTACCAGAATGTCTGGTCGCCAAACCGCACCGGATCATAAAGCTCCCCTTCTTTTTCGGTCTTCGGCAGGGTTGTCAATTCGTTCGGATTTTCGTTGAAGAACAAACGCTCTTCTGACTGATTCAGTACACGATTCGAATCTGGGTCTGCGTCGGAAAAACTGAGGTGAAAATTCCTCCCCATCGTTTTTCGCAGAGTCCATGTCGTTGTAGCAATCAGGTGAGACTTTCCTGATCCCGGTGATCCAAGAATTGAATAGAACAAACTGCGCATCTCGAACATCGCCCGAGGAATGACCAAATGGCATTTCGGGCAAGCCAGTTCGCTGCAAACTGAACCATGGCTATCCAACGCGTTCCCGCTTACGTCAAACCGTGTGGGGAGAAACCGCCGCTGGCACTCGGCACCCAACCGAGCATCGCCGTTCAATGCGGGATGTGATGATACCCACAGTGTTTCCTCTAATGGAAAAACATGCCAACAGTGTGGACACGTTGCTCTTGGAGGGATGTGTTTCGCAGATCTAGTCACTCACAACTACCTCAGAATACCGCCCGACCACTCTTGATACAGACGAGGTACCGAATCCGCATTCGACCGATGGGAATGATCGTTTCCGGCGGCACCTCAAACGGTTGATTGACGCTCTGAGTCTAGTCCAAAACAGAAACGCCAAAAAGCGAGATCCTGCCTTATCACTCGAATTGTCCCTGTATTCTGCTTTTAAGCATCCTCATTGCATCAAAACTTTTCGGCTGCTCCCACTGCCCGTGTCCAATGCACAATGTGAGAATGTCGCTGTGAAGTACACATCGCTGGGTGGCACAGCCTGTATAGGCCGTGTTGCGAAGCAACAAGAGGCTCATGTGTGCATGTCCAGTTTTCATGGCAGGCTGGATTTCAGAAGATTGCCTTCCCATCGGCTTCTTGTGCTTGCGACACACTCCCACTCGGTGGAGGTGCCACCCTATGGAGTCGCGCCAATGACTACAGACTCTGTTAATAGTAGCGGTCGTCACGATCTTAGCCAAAACAGCAGCTTCCTTCCCTGCTCCAGTCCGACACTCCTGTGTCGGAAGAGTTTGTTGACAATTCCGTATGGCAAGACCAACCAGGGCTTTGTTCTGGTTCCAGCAGCCTGCCGACCCGGAGTTGGTTGATACTGGGAGATGCTGAATCCACCGCAGCTTCATGATGCGTCGTTTTGGGCACACGCCTGTTCTAACTGCGCGAGGGCTCCCGTTTGACTTGTCCTTTTAGTGCACCCTTGTGAGACAGCGGCTTGGTGCGGCCTTGTGAGACTACGGCACGATTGATATCGCTGATCGATCACCCGACAACATTCAGGAAACGACTTGCTTCACCACCTGACCAAACACATCTGTCAGTCGTCGGTCGCGGCCTTCGAAATGACAGGTCAGACGCTTATGATCAAAGCCCAGTAAGGCCAGCATCGTGGCGTGCAGAGCAGGCGCAGTGAGCTTCTGGATGCTGGCACTACGGACCTGGCACGACTTCAGATGCTTCGGTGTCGGGTGGTTCCGAGCTGCTTTCAGTCTTCGCAACCGTGACCTGTTCTTTGATGACGGGGACAACGCCGTCAAGAATGTGCAGCTCGGTATAGCCCATGAGGCTGCCTTTTTCGAGATGCACATTCTTGATTGCAACTGCGTACTCAGCTTTGGCCTGATAGTAGCGTATCTCCGCCTCGACAACTCGACGCTGAGCATCCAACTGGCGGTCAATGTCGACATCCATATCGTTCTGTTCCTGTGTTTCGTAGGCTGTCAGAACATTGTTCGCGGCATTGAGGCGGTTCTCGGCATTCCTGCCCGCTTCGTAAGCTCGCGCCGCATCGGCGATGGCGTTGCTGAGGTCGTGAACTACCTCACGTTCCTGAGCCTGCAGGATTGCTCGATCACGGGTCAACAGCATCTCAGCGTTTGAAACAGCCAGGTGCCCTTTGCGGTATCCCAGCGGTACCGTGTATTCCAGTCCGACATACCATTCCTGATTTTTCCCATCAGCCAGATTACCCACCGATGAAGACTGCCCGGATGGGGCCAGCAGATCATCTCCAAAGCCACGAAACCGATAACGGCCGACCGTATCAAGCCGTGGATTCAGAAAGTTTCGAGCGGCCAGGAGTTCCATCTGACGTTTATGAATCGTCAACTGTTGGCGACGCAATTCAGGCCGCCGCATCAGAGCCTCCTGCATCACTGTATCCCAGTAGAAAATGACCTCTGCTTCGGAAGGATCTTCGGCCGGGCGGATCAGTTCATCACCGTTGATCTGCATGCCAATCAGAAGTCGCAGACGACGTTCTGCCACCTGCACGCCACTGGACCCGCGCAGAGTTCCTCCGGTGCTGCCGTTGCGATTCTGAGTCCCCTGAACGACTCGTCCAGTGAGAGCATCATCCACTTCAGCCTTGAAGCGATAGTATTGTTCACTGGCCAGAGCCACTCGGGCTTCAGACTCCAGATCATTCTCTGCTTTGGCCTTGAGCTGATTCCAGGCAATCAGTGATCGCTTCATCGCCTCGCTGCGAGCATCGAGATCTCGATAGGCGAAGTAGAGATCCCAATAGGCATTGACCACGTTACTGACATAGTCACGCACCGATACTTCAAAATCGGTCTGTGAAATATCGTTATTGACGCGAGCAATCAAGAGACCGTTATAGACACCGGGGGTCGCCCCGGGGCCGGCAATTCGATTGAATTCCATGCCACCACCCTGAAGCAATGGTTGCCGGATTTCGCCTTCGACGTAACTATCCCACGCACTCGGGAACGTATTGCTGGGTGCATTGTTGGCGTCGTAACTGCTGATGCCTCTAAGCGCGAGACGCGAACCGGTCACCGTCCGTTTACTCAGCTCCATCGAATAATCATTCAGGTCCTGCTGAAATGTATTTGTCCCTCCGGAGAAGAACGGATTGTTGAACGTCTGATCCTTGTTGTTGAAGTAGGCCGTCGCCGCAAGCTGCGCATCAAACGCACTAAGGGCGGATTCCATCCCATAACGCGGATCAGTTTCGCGCAGCGCACTGTTATACTGTGTTGCAATCGTATCGGGGTTCTTCAGTGCGATACCACCAAGTTCGCGGAGAACCTGTGAGTGCTGCATCGCGATTTCGAGCGTCTGTCGGAGCGTTAAATCCATATAGACCAGCGACTCCAGACGGTCCCGATCTCGCATGGTGATCGGAGCGGATGATAATGCCGCCTGCATGATCTCCACCTGCGGCTCATCTACCTTCCGGGAGATGGAATTGACCACTGAAGTATCATTGGCCACCGTCTTTCGCCAATGATAGCTTGAGGAGCAGCCAGAGCTCA
>CAMAXD010000358.1 GCA_945861975.1 Candidatus Kuenenia stuttgartensis
TCAGTCGATGAAACAGCAGCGACAAAAATTGGTCCATCCGGGATTATTGTAGGTAGAGGCTGAGTCCAACGCAGAAGAAGAAGATAGCCGTAGTAGAAGAAGATAGCTGTTTTGAAGTTTTGGCGGTTTCTAAAGCCTCCGACGCGGCGCTTGATGGACATAATTTTGCTGTTCATGCCTTCGGCTAAGGCGTTGGTGATTTTGTGAGTGCAGTAGCTCACAACATTTTTCAGGCGTTCCTTCATCAATTTTGCGACGGTCTTCATCGACTCGAGCTTTGAGTGAATCACTCGCTTATACCAGTCGTTGAAGTAAGTGGTCGCTGACGCAGCACTGGTCGGGATCGTACAAAAATCGGCCTGATGTTCCGAGCGTACAATCGATACAACCAGAAGCGGTCGGGAACACGGAATAATCTCCCATCGACCGTCCCTACCGCCAGTGTTTTTAACGGCGATCGCTCGAATCATGACCTACGGTCAGTACGGACACGTTGCATTGTTGCAACACCCTCTTGATCCGCCGATAGAACTCCCGGTCTACTATGCTGACACGTAAAACACTGTTTTCCGTCGCCGCGATTGCAGTTCCTGTTGCTGTTTTTGCAGTAACCGCTATGACCGAGCCTGGCAACAACGGATCAATGGTTCCGGTCGCGACAGAACTTATCATAGCCAATGAAACTGCCTCCGAATCCGTATCTCAGGAGTCTGTGCGGCAAATAGCCGGGGCCAGTATTCCGGTTTCTGCACCTCCGGCAAAGGCCGCGGCCTCCGAACTGAATGCTCCGGAATCCAGCATTGTGGTAGAAGCGTTTACAGAACCATACCGCGACATTTCCGTCGCAGCATCAGAGATGGGCACGTTGTCTGAAGTACGAGTCGTTGAAGGGGCCATTGTGAAGCAGGGAGCTATCCTTGCCGTGATGGACGATGCCATCCTGCGAGCATCTCTCGAAGTTGCTCGACGCAGCATGAACGCCGAAGGACTCCTGAAGTCTGCTCAGGCAGATCTCGACATGAAGATTAAGGAACAGGAAAAACTCAAGCAGCTTCGCGAGCGTGACCATGCCAGCCAACAGGAAGTGGATCGTATTCAGACCGAGATTCGCATCGCCGAAGCTCGCCTGCTGTCGGTTAAAGAAGATCTCGAAGTCAAGCAACTGGAATCTCGCCGAATTGAATCTCAACTAAAGCAGCGTCAGGTGATTGCTCCGATGGACGGAGTGATCTCTGAGCTGTCCCGAGAAGCCGGAGAATTCGTTTCGCCTTCGGACCCTACGATTGCACGTCTCGTGCAGCTTGACCCTCTGTTGATTGTATTCTCTGTTCCATTGTCTCAGCGAAATGAAGTCGAGAAGGATCAGGTTATTGAGCTGAAACTGGGAACCGATCAGGTCCGGGCCGAAGGCATTATTGAATATGTCTCTCCGACTTCCGATACATCGAATTCATCAGTGCGAGTGAAAGTCCGTTTGCCCAACTCCGCTCACCAGCATCAGAGCGGCGAGCGAGCGATTTTTGTGATGGAACACTCCGCTGAAAATTCGACCCCGACTGCACTACCTGCTCCTGAAACAACCAAACCAGAAAAATCGGTCCCGGCTGCTGAAACTGTCAACATAACCCCTAAAGGATCCAGCGGAACACCGGGCAAATCAACGACGGTAGCAGTTCGAAACTGAGCGATCAATGTTCCGCGAACTTTCTGAAATTCTTTGCTGACACTGAGGTATCTCCCTGTGCTTTCGTCAGATGGATCGAAAACCTGCGATGTGCAGGATAATCTCCCTGCGGATGGCCGTGCCGATGGAAATTCTGTTCAGCATCTGCTCCAGACAACTCGCAACAGTTTGCTGAATGCGAAAGATCTGAACAATGTCCAGAAGGTCGTCGCTGCGTATCTGCAAAGAGCTTATCAGCCGACATTGCTGGCTTGGCGTCATCCGCCCGGCTCACAGATCGGGCAGACCGAACATCTCGAAGGCCTGCTGGCTCCGATTGAAGGTGCATCGCAGAGTTTGCGCGATCAACTCAAGCGGACGGCGACTGAATGCCTGCGCAGAAATGATCTGACATGGACTTCTGTGGGTTCAGAACTGAACCTGCGCGCTCTGCCGATCGGCTCACTACCGGGCCATTGCCTGCTGATGATTACGCAGCCGCCAGCTTCTCTGCAGATCACTCGGGATGACTGGAATAATCAAGTCACAACATCGTTGCTGATGCTGTCGTCGTTCATCAGTGAATGGTCGTTGCAACGAGCCGGTCGCCAGAACGCTCAAAACGCATCCACCGTCGCGGCCCTGATTGAACTTGTGGCGCACGTGCAGTCAGCAAATGATTCCAACTCAGGATATCAGCGACTGGCGGATTCGCTACAAACGTATCTGCAGGCCGATCGAGTTATAGTAGGGATGTGCCGAAGTGGTCGATCAGAGGTAAAGGTCGCTGCGATCTCAGGCGGCGCCGTGATCGATCCGTTCTCCGAAGAAACCCGGCTGGTAGAATCAGCTCTGCAGGAATCCCTGATTCGGTCGACCAGTGGCGTTTGGCCTGCACTGGAATTGTCCAATCGCCACGCCCTGTTGTCACATCAACAACTTGCGGAGTCTGGCTATGGCGACAGTCTCGTCAGCATGCCGATTCAAACCGAATCCGGCGGTGCGATGGGCTGTATCCTCGTGACTTTGCCATTGAGCACTAACGACGCCGGGACAACGGATCGCATTCGTGAAGCCGAACGCTTTCTCCGTGCCGGGGCCGGTGCTCTGGCTGGTTGTCTTGGCGTACTTCAGAAAGTGGCTGACAGTCGCTGGTTATCGTTGATCCGTGGTGCGCGCGGTGTCCTCACCACATCACGATTGCAAATGGCGGCATGGCTGTCCGGGGCCATCGCCATGGTGCTGATGTTACCCATGACCTATCGCATTCGCTGCGAACTGGAACTGCAGCCGGTCGAACGTCGTTATGTCGCGGCTCCGTTTGATGGTCCACTGGAACAGTGCCTCGTCGAACCGGGAGACATCGTGACGAAAGACCAACTCCTGGCTCAAATGGATGGACGAGAAATCCGCTGGGAGCTTGCTGAAGTTCAGGCGAATCTCAACAAAGCTACGAAAGAGCGAAACACTCAGCTCAGCAAAAAGGAATTCGGGAACGCAGCGATTTCCGGACATGAAATGCAAAGACTCGAACAACGAGCAGCACTGCTGCAGCATCGCAATGAGTCACTCGAAATTCGCAGCCCGGCTGATGGCGTCGTCGTTAGCGGTGACCATCGAGAAGCCGAAGGCGTTCCGCTCGAAATGGGCAAGACGTTATTTGAGATCGCTCCACTGGACGCCATGGTCGTTGAACTCTGCATTCCCGAAGCAGACATTCGGCATGTTCAGGTTGGCATGACGGTCCATATTCAGTTGGAAGCCGCGCCGGAAGATTCTATGACCGCTCTAATTCGATCCGTGCATCCTCGCGCAGAGATTCGAGATGGAAAGAACATCTTTATTGCGGAAGCCGACATTCCGAATCACACCTCGCTGCTTCGCCCCGGGATGCGCGGATCGGCCTGCGTGCATACTCGCCGCCACGCTTTAGGCTGGAACCTGTTCCACAAGCCAGCGGCATGGCTGCTGGGCTGGCTGGGGTGGTAACATGATGGACAGGCCCGACATTTCCACCGTTGAACTGAGCAGAACACGTCTGAAACTTCGCGACGATATGCTGTTCGTACCACAAAACTACAACGGCGAGACGTTCTATCATCTCGAAGTCAAAACGACATCGGAATACTTCCGAATCGGCTACGCCGAATACGTGTTTGTTTCACTGCTGGATGGCCGCACAAGCTTCGCTGAAGCTCTGGCTGTTGCCTCGCAGCAGCTCAAAGAGAAGGCTCTCGGGCAGACTCAGGCCATTTCCATCTATTCATGGCTGCTGGAGAATGGCCTGGGAGCATTCGCTGACAGTGACACAACGTCATCTGGTGCATCGACATCGGTCAAAGCACCGCATAGCCACAAGCCGTTCTGGAAAAAGCTGAATCCACTCTGGCAAAAGATTCCTCTCGGGCGACCAGACTCTTTACTGCGAACCCTGCAGCCAGTATTCGGCTGGATCTTCTCAGGACCAGCGACCATCCTCGCGATGCTGCTGATGGTCATCGCGGGTTTGACATTGTCAGCCAATTGGGATCGTTTCACCGACAGTTCCGCTAACGTGATCTCGCAGCAGAACTGGTTCTGGTTGTTGATCGCCTGGATCGCGCTCAAGTTCTTTCATGAGCTGGGACATGCCCTCGTTTGCCATCGTTATGGTGGCAACATTCGTGAAACCGGAGTGGTCATCGCCTTTCTTGCACCGCTCGCCTACGTTGACGCATCGTCGTGCTGGTCTTTTCGCTCTCGCTGGCAGCGCATTCATACAGCTCTGGCGGGCGTGTATGCCGAACTGATCATTGCCTCGCTGTCGATTCTGGCGTGGATGTGGTGCGATTCTGTTTTGTTTCGACACGTGTTGCAGAACACGATCATCATGGCCAGCGTTTCGACATTGCTGTTCAATCTCAACCCGCTGATGAAGTTTGATGGATACTATGTCCTGTCGGATTTGCTGCAGATCCCGAACCTGAGTACTCAGGCGAATAACGTCATCACGGAGTTTGCTAGGCGAATCTTCTTCGGCGACAGTGGTCGTCTGCCCACGGTCATTGGTCGGCAACGCTGGATTCTGATGGCTTACGGTGCTGTAGCCATGGTCTGGAGACTTCTGGTTACGTTTTCTCTGCTCATCATGGCGTCGGTACTGTTCCACGGCGCGGGGCTGGCGCTGGCTGCATTTGGCGTTTGTCTATGGTTTGTCCGCCCTTTGTGGGGATTTCTAAGAACGCTCAATCAGCTGCGAGCTCAACATCCCGAACAATTGTTTCGCGCGTCACTCGTCAGCAGTGGATTGATCGGAGTTCTTCTGGCCGCTGTGTTCGGCCTGCCATCGCCGGTGATGACGACGGCTCCGGGAGTTGTCGACTTCACGAACGGAGAAGTCGTTCGCGCGAAGACTACCGGTTTCATTCAATCGATCCACGTCAACAACGGCCAGCATGTCCACGCCGGAGACTTGCTGCTCATCCTGCGCAACGAAGACGTGACGACAAAACGGCTGGATCTGCAGAAACAATTGGCACAGCAGGATCTGCGAATTCAAACCGCGTCCGGCGAACATAACTCCGGCGCACTGAATGTATTTCAGGGGACACGCGAATCCCTGCGGCGTCAACTTCATGAATGCCAGAAACAAACGGACGGCCTTGAAATTCGAGCCGGACGTTCCGGGCAGATTATCAGTCGAGGGTTGCACAATCTGTTGGGTACATTCGCCAGCGGAGGGATGGAACTGATGACGATCGGCGTTGAGGAAGATAAAGAGTTAGAATTGTCGATCGCTCAACGTGATCTGGCAGTTGCGACGGGCCTTGTCGGTCAGTCTGTGAAAGTTCGGATTGGGACTCATGAAGCCGTGAAGGCCACGCTGGTGCGAGTCAACCCGCGAGCCAGCCGGTCGATTCCTCATCCCGCGTTGGCGGCTACGAATGGAGGTGCGTTGACTGTTTCCCAGATGGACGAACGAGAATCCTCCAGCAACAAAGATCGTTTGCGACTGACCGAACATCGTTTCACGGCGATCGTGGAACTGCCTGCCGAACAGGCGACGGCATTTCGCTGTGGCGAACGCGGCACTGCAGCGTTGGGTTTACCTCGTGGTTCCCTGGGAACACATCTCTGGCGATCCGCTCACGACTGGTTCCATGCCCAGCTTGCGTCTGTGGAAACTGAAGACCGAAATTAGACGCTGCTGACCGTTCTTTGTTTACCGCCGAGCCGGAGGCGACGGCAAAATCGGGCAACGACGGCTGCGGCTTGCCGTTAAGCAATTGATTCAACAGACCGCCTGTGCCTCCGCGGCACATGGTTTCTCGCAGAACGCCCAACAAAACCGGGACTGGCTGCCGTAGAGATCCCGGAATCATGGAGAAAAGCGAACACCAAGGGTGCCTGTCCCGGTTTTGTGAGTGCCTCTTGGACACCACGTCACCGATGAGTTCGCACGAGTCCCACGGAGATGCCTCGGATTTCAACATGCGCAGCAGGCCACGTGGTGGCGATCTTTTGGTCGTTGGCCGGCGTCAACACCATGACGTCTTTCGTCCTGCGGAATCGCTTGAGCGTTGCTT
>CAMAXD010000359.1 GCA_945861975.1 Candidatus Kuenenia stuttgartensis
TCGGCATCGCGGTCGCCTGTTCTGCATTCTCAGAACAACAGGTGCAGACGGATCCTGTGTCTCAGCCACTACGTCATGCGCAGGTCTGTTCATCGTGTGCATCCTGCCAAAGCTACTTCATCGGAAAACTTTGAAGGCCCGAGAAACCCGGAACCGAAACCTCGATCTGGGTAAGGCTGCCCATCTGAAACCGCCAGCTTGGCTCAGGAACATGGATTCTGAGCGGCTGATAAATAAGAATGTTGTCTCCGAGGTATGATGTGGCTCAAGCTCCCTCTCTGTCCGCGTCGTCGCAGAAATATCCGGGATCAACGGAATCGTTGAATCGCTCGCGTCGGTTAAGTTTGCTTCGCGAACAACTCGTTCGGGAAAACCGTCGTTCGGCCGCACCGTTCAGTCATCCACTTGCCAGTCGTGGTCTGCTTCACTCGCTCTGCAATCAGATCCGCGATGTGTCGCGAATTGCCGATGCCATCGCCATCAGCGCGGATTCAGCCAGTGAAGGGCGTTTGCAGGAACTGTGCTCGGACCTGCGACGATTATTGCAGACCCAACAACGCTGGACGGAACGTCTCGAAAATCAGATCTGGCGACTGGAAACTCAGGGAAAACTCATGCGACGTCTGCAGCAGGTGCTGCAACATGGTTCGCCGGGAACCGATCAAATCTGGGAGTTGTGTGAGCTGATCGCTCGGCAAACACAGGCGATTCCCGAGGGAATTCTGTTGCTCCCTGAACCCGGACATCGGTTCACGATTGCGCAAGATGGATCCAACGGATTCGCGGCCAGAACCATCGAGAAAGCTCGTTTATGTGTCTTCGCAGGCATGTCCATTCTGCCTGACGTCCGTGGTGCAGAACTGGTTGCGGCCACGTTCTTGTCCTGCATCAATCAACAGACTGGTCTCTTTCCTGGATCGCCGGATACTCTTCTCGATGCTGATCTCCAGGCAATCCAGCAGCTCTTCGGCGTGTTGGAGGAATCGTCGATCGCACGTAGATTGAGTTCCGACGGCGTGAGGTTGGTGAATGTGGCGACAGATTTCCCCGAGCAAATTGAGCAGCATGATTTGAAAGCGGCTGAGCACCTTGTTCCCCCATCGATCCGCGAATATTACTCAGCGTTGACAAAATCATGGCCGTCATCGCTGCACCGGGATGAGGCGTCTCAGGAGATGGCGAGATCACTTTGTTCAGCGCTGGGCCTGACAGAGCCTGCGGATTCAATAGCTCGGACGTACGATAAAGACGGAGATGAAGAGCTCGTACTGTTCCAAAAACTCCGCTGGTACGAAGGCGAAACGTCAAGCAAATCCGAGGAGAACTCAAGCTTTGATTCCTCTTCATTTGCCGAGCAGCCTTCGAAGACGATCCGTCGTCCTCGATTCCTGCAGTCGGCTTCCACCGCTGGGGCAGGCGCAAGGTTTCGAGTTTTTTCTGATGAGTGAATATTCTGCACGACTTCGGCGATCTTTGCCGATTGACGAGAAGCAGAGATGAGCGGAGTGAGCGTCAGGGACATCGAAGACCGGTTCGATTGCCCGATACAACCGATACAAGCCTGCAGGATGTGGGGTGAGTGTGGACGTACTTTTCAACTGAAACGGGAAGCAAATCTCTCGTGGATACGGAATCCGCCGACAATCTAACGAACGACTACTGGAACGAAGCGCGAACGCCGCTTTCCAGTCTGCTGTTCCTGTTGCCATGGATCGCCATCTACGAGCTGGGTGTGATAGCCATCGGTCAGGATCAGCCGGATGCCGTCCGCAACGGTGCGGATTTCTGGATGCGATCGCTGCTCACGCGGGCAGGCGTCGGGCAGGTTCTGCTGCCCTTGATTGTGATTGGCATGCTGCTGGGCTGGCATCTGGCTCGTAGGAATCCGTGGCGCATTCGTCTGGAAACTCAATTTGGAATGCTGGCAGAAAGCATACTCCTGGCGATCGTGCTGATCGCGGTTGGGCAGTTTCACGATCTTCTGTTTCGTAAGATCAATGCCGCACCTCATGCCGATGCGTTACTTTCGCACGCTGTAGGCGGCTCCATGAGCCAGGCCGTCTCCTTTATTGGCGCAGGTGTTTATGAAGAGGTAATGTTCCGGCTCTTGCTGGTGCCTGCTGCGTTTCTGGCATTCCGAATGTTTGAGTTTCCTCCGAAGTGGGCAGCGGTCATGTCGGCGGTATCCACCAGTTTCCTGTTCGCACTGGCTCACCATATCGGCCCTTCTGCCGATGCGTTCAATCTCTTCGCGTTCTCATTCCGAGCGGCGGCGGGGCTCTTTTTTGCGACGGTGTTTCTGTTGCGTGGCTTCGGGATCACTGTTGGCTGTCACGCCGCATACGATTTATTCGTGGGCGTCCTGCTGGTCGTTCCTGGAGAATGATCTGCAGCGGTTGTCGAGCCCTGATTCGGCAAAGAGCGACACGTGACAGGCTGCATATCCCGGAATACGCCGAACAAGTTCATGTCGACTTGTAACCGACCCACGAAAGATTCAGGTTCAACGCAACGAAGCGGGAGTGACGAAGTTTTTGAACCGATTCACTCAGTGTGCTGTGTTTTGAAACGATCTTCTCTCAATTCTTCTACACATGGAAGAGGTCCCGATCCTGCCGGGAAGCAGGCGACACGCCACGAGGGGACGCATCAAAGATCGACTCAATACATAGAACTTCTAGCCCGTGACTCGTCACGGGCTTTTTTTATGCGCGGATCAAAAGCTTACCGCAGCGAAATGAATGATCGTCGAGCGCATGAAAAAAGCGTCGAACGATTTCCGTTCGACGCTTTTCATGATCTCTTTGAAACAGTTGCGGCGATCTGCTACACAGGTCGGCTACACAAGGGTTACATAGGATTATTCAAGTTCAATAAATGGGCTCATTCGGCGAGCTTTCGCAAGCAGCTCGGCCTTTTCGGCTTCGTTCTTGGACGCGGCATAGCGTGCTCGCACCTTGGCCAAACCTGTCTTGCGCTTCCTGCGGCGAGCGATCTCTCGTTGTCGTTCAGTACGTCCCATGAGCCCCAAAGTCCTGATTTGCTGAAAAAACGCGGTCAGTGTCTAAGCAGAGTAGAATAACCGCCCGCTTCCCGATGTCAATCGGAGACAGAAAACGCTGGAAAATTCCAGGCTTTCAGGCGTCTATCGACATCCCTGGACGGCCAAGGCGAGGAATTCCAGGTCCGCAAGACCCTTGAAATCCCGCAAAAGAGCTGTGTCTCAAGAGGTCAAAAGAAATTTCTGAAATTTTCTGTAACAAGATTTGATCGTCGTCGCTGGGGGGCATTGCCGGATCAGTGGTGAACGACAAAAGGAAAATTGAATCAACCCCCTTGGAAATCAGCTCCTGCTTCCCGCGGGATAATATCTTCGCAAATTTTGACGAGGACAGCATTGCGCTGTTATTGCCCCGGATTTGATTAAGAGTTAACTGGCAGATGAAAGAAAGCAAAGTGACGTAAAAAGGCCGCTGCAGAATTCTGGGGCGGCCTTTTCAGAGTGATCATGGCATTTGCAATGCAAACTAAACAGCGTGCTTTTACGTTAATTGCTGTGTTGAAGAAGGCTCTGTTTTTTCCGACAGCCCCCCGAATCGTCGATCACGTCGCGCGAAGGCTCGCAGCGCTTCGCGGAATTCTTCTTCACGGAACTCGGGCCAATGCTTTTCGGTAACCCAAAGTTCAGAATAGCTGATCTGCCATAACAGGAAGTTGCTGATTCGAAATTCACTGGCCGTTCGAATCACCAGATCCGGATCCGGCATTGTGGCAGTCATCAAATGATCGGCTACGGTTTTCTCTGAAATGTCTTCAGGGTTGATTCGGCCGTCACGAACCTGAGCAGCAATCTTCTGGATGGCTTCGGTGATTTCCTGACGAGCCCCGTAATTAACGGCGAGACACAAAGTCATGCCATTGTTGCCTGCGGAAACTTCGATCGTCTTCTGCATCTCCGCCTGAATGACAGGCTCCAGCTCGTGCAGCTTGCCAATGACCTTGAAGCGAAGTCCCTGCCGTTGAATTTCGCGACGTTCTTCGACGAGATATTGCTTCAGCAAGTGCATTAGCAGCGTCAGTTCGCGAGGCGGTCGCTTCCAGTTCTCGCTGGAAAAGCAGAACAGCGTTAGCTGCTGCAGGCCAAGGCGAGAGGCTTCTTCCACGATGCTGCGTACGGACGTGACTCCGCGACGATGCCCCTCGATTCTTGGAAGTCCTCGCTTCTGCGCCCAGCGGCCGTTTCCGTCCATAATGATCGCCACGTGTCGCGGAATCGTCGCGCGGTCCAGCGCGAAAGTTGCCAATTGGGCGTCTGTGTACTTCTCTTCCTTAGACAATGCTCACCTCTTCCGCGAATACTCCCGCCCAACCGGCTGCTGCTCCATGAAGTGGAGCAGTGTATCAGGGCATTGGCTCCGGATGAATGTTAACCCGAAATGGCATTGGGAATTGTTAAGACGGCCGATTTCATTGCGGACGAAGGGCTGAATTCTGTCATCCGCCCCCAGCTTTGGTCGGAGATTTCGGTGAGGGGCGACCTTATAAGTTGCTCGCTTTGGGATGACTTCGGACTCATCCGCCCGATCGGCCCCATGGATGATGATT
Organism: Candidatus Kuenenia stuttgartensis; assembly: GCA_945861975.1. Taxonomy (GTDB): domain Bacteria; phylum Planctomycetota; class Planctomycetia; order Planctomycetales; family Planctomycetaceae; genus SXXK01. The sequence continues at coordinate 4,606 of CAMAXD010000359.1, forward strand.
CTCATAACACTAGAGTGATACTCTTCTTAGGCTTGATACAGTGAATTCAAGTCGGAGTGAGCCGCCTTATTAAGATCACACTTAAGACGCCGATGGTCATGTTGAATATGGGAACAGGCATTTGCCCAATGGATGAACATGGCCGTAATTCGGCTTTCTCAAGCTGCCAATAGGTCGAGTCATCGATATTATGCGGCGGTAATACCCCACTCAGGTCGCTCTGAAGTGGCCGCTTTGGAGTCACACTGAAACTGACCTTCCCGAGAAGCCTTTGAGTATGAAAACGCCGCCCCGTTGCGATTTTATTCGCCGCTGTCGAATTCTGTTGGCGATTTTTCTGTTTCCTTGTTTTGCCTCTTCTTTTGCTTCGGCTTCCGCGAATGCAACGGATGAAGCTGAGTCAGTGTCCAGTGAATCCATGGACCCGGCGCAACTGAAGTTCTTTGAAGAACGCATCCGCCCTGTACTCGTTGAACATTGTTATGCTTGCCATTCAGCAGACGCCAAATCGATCAAGGGCGGACTGGTTCTGGATTCCCGTGAAGGTGTCCTGGCCGGCGGCGATTCTGGGCCAGCTCTTGTGGCGAAGAAGGCCGCCGACAGCCTGCTGCTGCAGGCGATGAAACATGAATCTCTGGAGATGCCGCCTGAACGCAAATTGCCAGAAAACGTTATCGCCGATTTCTCGAAGTGGATTGAAGACGGTGCGGCTGATCCTCGGACTGGCGGAGTTGTCCATAAAAAGCAATCGATCGATATCAGCAAGGGACGTGAGTTCTGGTCGTTTCGTCCTGTTCAGAAAACGTCGGTTCCTGACATTGGTGGCGAATGGGCGAAGAATGGAATCGATCATTTTGTCGCAGCGACTCAACAGGAAAAACTCGGCAGTAGTAAATCGGTGGCGGACGCCGTCGCGTGTGACGCATCAGCGGACGCTCTACTTCGCCGTCTGACCTTTGTCCTGATCGGACTCGCACCAACTCTGGAACAACAGCAACAGTTTGCCGAAGAAATGCTGACGGACCCCGATGCTGCCATCGCAGCGACGGTGGACAGATTGCTCGAATCTCCCCGCTACGGAGAACGCTGGGGCCGACATTGGCTGGATGTGGCGCGCTTTGCTGAATCGACCGGTGGCGGACGCAGCATGATGCTTCCGGATGCTTGGCGATTCCGCGACTATGTCATCGGCTCTTTCAACCAGGACAAGCCATTTGACCAGCTTATTCGCGAACATCTGGCGGGTGATCTGCTGCCGGCAGATTCTGATGCGCAGCACGATCAACAGATCATTGGCGTGGGCTATTTAATGTTAGGGGCGATCAACTACGAAGAGCAGGACAAGGAACAACTGCGCATGGATGTGGTCGATGAGCAGATCGATTCCATGGGCCGTACGTTTCTTGGAATGACGCTCGGATGTTGTCGTTGTCATGATCATAAGTTTGATCCGATTCCAACAACGGATTACTACGCACTGGCGGGAATTTTTCGCAGCACAAAATCACTGACTCCCGGCAATGTCTGCGGATTTGTCACGGCACCACTGAAAGTCGGTTTCGACAAGGCAGCGTTAGAACAATGGACAGC
>CAMAXD010000360.1 GCA_945861975.1 Candidatus Kuenenia stuttgartensis
TTCGCCAAAGATTAAGGCATCGCCCGGAAGTTGTTGACGATGTTGCCACGTCGCCTCACCACGCGAAGTACTCGGTGGATCCAGACTGCGTCGATCCAGACCCAGATTGTCGTTTCCGGAATCGTACTGGTAGTAGAGCGTTCCATTTCCCTGATAGGCACCCATTGAATTGGCGCCGCCGTACTCAGCACGGGTTCCAAAGCCGGGGCCTCGCTTCGATCGATAATCGGCCAGCAGATCGAGTCGCGTGCCGGGCTGTTTAGGCATTCCCAGAAGCTTGTACAGATCCCAGACGGTATTCACCTGGAGACCAAAGATGCGATCCTGAGTGACTGTCACTTGACGAATTGGTATTCCGGGATCTTCTGCCGGACCACTGATCTTGGGCAGAAAGAAGACGGGCGTATCACCGACGATGAACTGATTATTGACACTGGTCACCCACGTCGACTGCCCGACCACCTGTTGTCCGGTAAGTGGATCCGTTCCGGTGAAGATAGACGGACCGGGTTCTACAAAAACGTCGGTCGCCTGAATGCGATAGCCAGGCTTACCATAGGGACTTGATGTGACCCATGCGTTCTGAGCATGAAAACGATCCTGAGTCGTCTGCCGCATCCGCTCCGCGCGAACTCGAAATTCGGCACCTTTTTCACCAAGCTCCGGCACGAAGGCTCGCAGTTCCGCATTCAGCATCAATGCTCGCCCACTGGCCGCATCAAAAAAAGCGTGAGTGGCATGGATCGTATTCTGATTCTGCCGAATGACGATATTGCCTTCGAGATAAACCTGAAAACGTGAGTCCGCCGACTGCACGACCAGATCACCGGCTTCGATGGAATCACCTTCACCGGCCTGCGTCCAGATGACAACGCGATCTGCTGACAGGTCGATAATTCCGGGTGAGAATTCCTGTCCCTGCACATCGACGTCAACGCCTTCAACCAAAACATTGACGCCGCCCGAGATGATGTTGATGCGTTCCTCGGGAACGGTGTCTTTGGACGTCTGTGATTCAAACTGCAGCGGATCATTGGATCGCGGACGAATCTGCACACGCCGTGATGATCGTTGAGTTCTCGACGGAGCAAAGGACGGGACCGGGGGGGCAAAGGAGTCCTGAGCAGGCTGAAAATTCACCGTCGTGATATTTCCGGCATCGTCCGGATAAAGTCGCCGCAAAGCTTTTCGCAGCAGAGGATGATCATCGGAGGTCGCAGCCGTGGAATGCTTGATCAGAATGCTCGGGACGTTCGAGGTTTGCAAGCGGAATGCTCGTGATGCGACGGATGTCTGAGTATCCACCGAGCGAATGGTCAGATCTTCAGCGTAAACCGCCACATCAAAATGCGAATCCACCGGAGTCACAATCACGGCCATCCGCGCGGCAGAGACCGTCAGGTTTCCCTGACTGATCATCGCATTGCCGTTGATCAGATGAATCTGCACGGAGTTTTCACTGATCGTCTCTTCAAAGTCTCCCCTGATCTCAACGGCGGCGGTGATATCATCTGACAAAGAGTCTGCAGAGGAAATTGGCAGAGCTGGCTCATTCCCATTCTGCGCGACGGCCCTGTTTGTCAGCAACAGTGTTGCTGCAATCCAGATTGTCACGAGCATCAGAATGGACCGCTGAGTCATTCAGTCGCCGTAAATACTCATGCATTTGCCGCGAATCATTCGCGACATTGTCTGAGAGACGTTGAGAGGACAGGAGTAGGAGAAGAAGAGGCCGGGAGAGATCGCAAGACCGGAGATGAGAGGAAGGGTGAGAGTAATCCGTGATGCGAACTATACGGCGGTTCGCGAAAACGGGTCAATATCGGCCAGAACTGCCACGAACGGCGTAAACTCAGAGATTGCAACGAGTTACGCACACACTGCATAATCCCGGCTGTTTTTTGCTGAGTCCGTGGGCTGGTTACGCTGACGATTTTTTCTCGCGTCGGCGAATGCCGCTCAAGTGGAATGATTCGTATTCCCCAAACCAAACCCAATCGCAGCCGCCGCAAAGCGCCCATCTCGCGCCGTCATTGATTTCAAGTCCTGCCCGACCGGCGATTCGCTCCAACCACCGGCTTCGAATGCTTTAATCAAACGCTTCGGTGGCAAGGTTCTTCGGTGGCAAGGTTCTTCGGTGGCAAGGTTCTTTGATGGCAAGGTTCTTTGATGGCGAACGAATTGCGATCCATGGATCATGGCGATCAATCGACGTAGTAATCGTGCGTTAAACTTTTCCGCTTCGTCGATTGGGGGCAGGAGAGTTTTCAGTCGTCAGTGTTCAGTTTCCAGAAGAACACAGAATACCGGGCCTTATGCGGAATCAATAACCGGCACCCGGCCAAAGCTCGGCCGACAGATTGAATCGATCCAAAATCGGCGGGGCATTCCGGGCAATTGCCCCTCGCTTGCCGGGCTTAAGCTGGAGTTTCTGACCGCAATCGAGATTCCAAAGCCAGTTAGGGAACTGAAAGGATTCTCCTTTTGCGGCTGTCGACTCAAAACTCACACATAAACCCTGCGCAGTTGCTCCGCGGCGGGTTTGTCGAGGCGTTCGAGGCGGCGGACTTCTTCGAATTTGTGGAGGATGGATTCGGGCGTCAACCTGGCTTTGGCGGGGCCCTGGAAGTCGAACATGATTTGGCCGCGGACCATCATAATGAGACGATCCCCTAACGACGCCGCTTGTTGCATCGAATGGGTGACCATCATGGTGGTGAGTTTGTTCTTTGCGATCATGTTCTCTGTCAGGCGGATTACCTGATCAGCGGATTTGGGGTCGAGGGCTGCGGTGTGTTCGTCCAGCAACAGCAAATCCGGGCGACGCAGGCCGGCCATCAACAGGGTGAGCGATTGACGCTGGCCGCCGGAGAGGCTGCCGATTGGATTGTTGAGGCGGTCTTCCATCCCGAGGCCCATCTCTTTGACCTTCTCCCGAAGCTCATCGATGCTGCGACGCTTCAGAGCCCATCCGAGGCCGCGAAATTGGCCGCGACGTTCGGCGAGAGCCAGGTTCTCGGCGATTGATAGATTCGGAGCGGTGCCGGTAAATGGGTTCTGGAAGACTCGCCCAATATGCACGGCACGGCGGTGTTCGGGCCAGCGAGTCACGTCGTGGTCGGCAAGCTCAATCCGGCCTTCATCAACAAAGAAGGCTCCGGCGACGGCATTCAGAAGCGTCGACTTGCCTGAGCCGTTCGTGCCGATCACAACGACGAACGAACCCTGCTCAATCTTCAGGTTCACGCCCTGCAGAGCTCGCACCTCGTTCGGTGTCCCGGCATAAAATGTCTTACTGATATCGGTCAGTGTCAGCATCGCCGGTTACCTCGAAGCCGCATTACGAGATTTCACATTACGTGACTTTAATCGGGCCATAACATCGGGAAGCACCAACGCGCCCAGAACGAACAATGCAGTGACCAGCTTGAGATCATTCGGATTCAAGCCCCCGCGGAGTGCGATCGCGACCAGCAGGCGAAACAGCACTGATCCCATGATTGCTCCACCGATCAGCAGGCCCACATTGCGACCTCTCACCAGCGATTCGCCAATAATGACGCTCGCAAAACCCCAGACGACCATGCCGATACCCATCTGCACATCGGCAAAGCCCTGATACTGAACGAGCAATGCTCCGGCTAATGCGACCAGGGAATTTGACAGAGCCAGCCCGAGCGTTGTCATCCAGCCGACATCAACGCCGAGCGCGCGGATCATGTCGATGTTGTCACCCGCAGCCCGCATCGCCAGACCAAGCTGAGTCCTAAAATACAAAGTCAGCGTCACGGCCACGGCGATTGTCGCAAGCACAATCGTGATCAGCGTGTACAAGTCCTGAGTTTGTGCGGTCCAAAGGCCTAGAGTCAGTCGATCGTCAACACCTGCCAAAGCCTGAATAGGACTCAGGACGGTCTTTTGATTCATCAACGGAATATTGCTGCGGCCCATGACTCGCAGATTGACCGAATACAAAGCCGTCATCACCAGAATACCGGCCAGCAGTCCATTGATGCGAAAGCGAGTCGCCAGGACGCCGGTGATGGCTCCGGCAATTCCGCCACAGACGGCCGCGATAGCCGTCGCAGCCAGAGGAGAAAAGCCGTTGACGATCAGTGCGGCCGCGACGGAACCGCCCAGAGCAATCGAACCATCCACCGTGAGATCGCGAAAGGCCAGAATACGAAAGCTGATGAGCACCCCAAACGCCAGCAGCGCGAGGATCATGCCCATCGTGAGTGAACCGATCAGCAGAGTCATCTTGTAGACTCCCCGGTACTCGCCGCGGCTTTTACATTCAAAGCGGCCGCACTCGCCAACGGACCAATCCAACAGGCTCCTCGAACAAACTCACTGTCACCAGCCCCGCTGAGGGGGCGATCATCGTTCAGCAAATGCATCACCGCCTGCAACTGTCCGGAAGAAAACAAGGAACCCACGCTTTCGTTCAGATCAATTTTTCGTTTCTTGAACGGTTCAAACGGAAACACGGCCGCGTGAAAATGTCCGAGCAGATCATCGCTGGAACGCATCGGCCGCACGAATGGCAACAACGTCTTGTACCGATCCTGCGCTGAGGCTCGCAGGGCGACTCCTACGATGGCCACGACAGCATTAACATGAATTCGTTCCGGTGCAAACGACAGCCACTCACGGATCTCCGGATGATCGAAACGTGAATCGCCGGCGACGCGTTCCGTCAGTGATCGTCGCAAGGTTGCTCCGACAAGCCCTGATGTCTCAGCCAGAAACACAACGCTGGCGGCTTCATACTGCATGGCGTCCATGGCTTCGTCGACGAGATCGGTCAACGGCGCCGAGCGATCACGCTGATTGATATCGAACCGCAGCAGGTGCGACGGAGAACCGGTCATCTTGATGCCATACAGTATCTCAGGCCGAGGTCGAAATTCGCCCTGAATCGACTGATAGTCGGCTCGCTGACTCTTACCTGCGGGCTGAACCGCAGCCGTTCCTGCCAGTGCCAACATTTCGCCAAATGAGGCCTGCTGATCGGTGTAGTCTCCTGTAAAGGCGGCCAATCCAAGAGCAATTGTCGATTCGGTAATTTCCGTCAGTGCGGCATCGTCGGCTTTGTACTGGCCACTTTCGAGGCGCGCCGGATTGCCGATGACACTCCAGTCCATCTTGGCCTTCGGTTCCAGATCGTAGACCGTGTAGTCCGCATGTTTTGCGTGCACAATGCGATTCATGGCCTGAATCGCGCCGGGCGGAGCGATAATGGAACCAGTGAACGTCTGGTCATTCCAGAGCAGCATTTTGGAAAGCCCGGTGAGACGGATCACCTCAGTCACCGGCCCTTTGCAATTTTTCACCCCGAAGGAGCCTCGGATTTTCTGGAACTGCTTCTGGGCACTCACGAGCACGCCGAGACCGGCTGAGCTCATATACACGACCTGAGACAGATCCAGGAGCAGCGAATGGGCACCTTCGCGGAGCGCATCTTCAATGGCCTGTTTCAGCGTGTCGGCCCACTCGGCATCCAGTCGCCCGGATACCTGAAGTTCTCTGAAGTCTTTGTCATTGTGAGCTGTGATCTGCATGGCTAACGCCTCTACTTTCGCACCACGAGATCAGCGGTTTCGATCAGTGACGACGGCATTTTTAGTCCGCATTCCTCCGCTGAAACCAGGTTCAGCATCAGGCGATTGGTCGTAATCGGCTTCAGATCCATCCGGCTGATTGATTCCCCCTTGAGAATTCGCCCGGCCAGCAATCCTGATTCACGGCCCATATCAAAGTAATCTCGACACAGCACCACGATCGCTCCCTGAGCCGACGCGCTGCCGAGAAATGCAAACACTGGCAGGTTTGCTTTGCGAGCCGCCTGAATAATGCCAGGAAACGAAGAACCGGCGAGATTGGAATTGGTGAGGCAGATGGCATCGATGTCTCCGCCACACATTGACCGCGCCGCGTCCGGAATCTCCGACGAAGTACTTACGCCCATCGATTCCATTTCATAGCCCGCGGATTTCGCGGCAGCCACGAGAAGCTCATGATTGTAGACGGAATTCACTTCCGCCGGAGAATACAACGTCCCGAGACGACGAGCCTTCGGCATCAGCTGGCGAATGATGGGCATCATGGCTTCGGCATCCGGCGCGCCGTAGGCTCCGGTGAGATTCGGCTGATGCTCGGAATTGCTTTCGGCC
>CAMAXD010000361.1 GCA_945861975.1 Candidatus Kuenenia stuttgartensis
CACCAATCGAACTGTACAATTCTCTTGTGGTCATTTCGGAGTTCCTGATGAATGAGTGTGCTAACTCCTCATCAGACCGACTTGACCACTTTTTGTAAATTCAAACGCGAACACAAGTTACGCCGCGCACTTCATTTGTCGTTGAACCAGCATTTGCCCCACGGCGTCATAAGTCCAGGACGTCGCATTGCCGACCGGATCAATCAAACGTGCCGATCGACCCAGCACATCGTATTCGAAGGTGGTGACCCCACCATTGGCGTCCGTCGATGATGTTAATCGGCCAGAATTGTCGTATGCATACGTCGTAGCGTGATTCAATCCATCAATCACCGACTGCGTCAGCCCCACCGCATTGAAGACGACCGTCGTCGAATGCCCCAGCGCATCGGTTGACTTGATCTTGCGGCCCCATTTGTCGTACTCAAAGGTAGACGATTGACCGGTGGCATCGGTGACGGACACCAGATTGCCGTTGGCATCGTAGACGGCCGATACCGTGCCCGCCGGATCGGTCGCCGAGACTGCTCGCCCAATTCCGTCATACGTGATCGTCGATGACAGTGATAATGGATTGGCTCCGGAACCGGTGACGGTTTGCGACGTCACTTGTCCAGCCAAATCGTAGACGATCGTGACAAACGAACCGTCAGCGGCTGTCTGCTTGATCGTGCGGCCGTTGATGTCGTATTGCACTGTCGAAACCCCACCATCGGGAGAGGTCGACGAGGTCGTGCGGCCTAGCACATCGTATGTCGATGTCATGACGGGAGCTGGCAAGTTTTCGTTTTCGCTTCCATCGGGATCAGGCAACATGACGCTGGTGGTGTTTCCATAAGCGTCATAGGCAAATGATGTTGTCTCTCCGAGTGCATTTGTGCTGGTCATCACTTGTCCGGCGACGTTGTATGTCGAGCTTGACGACTGCCCCAGAGCGTTGGTCACGCTCGTCTGAAATCCAGCGGCGTTGTAGCTCAACGTCGTGATTCCGCCCAATGCATCCGTTACCGTCTTCGTCCGACCGAGGGCATCGTACGAATACGTTGTCACTGCCGCCAACAGTGGCCCGCTGCCGTCGGGATCAGAACCTGTCGATGTGAGAACTCGTCCGGCCGCATCGTAAGTAACGGTCGAAGTCGCTCCGGCCGAATTCGTCTGCGAGACTGCTCGTCCCAGCATATCGTAAGTGATCGTCGACGTCGCATTGGTCAACGGGCCGGTTCCATCGGGATCGGTCAATGTGGTGCTCGATATCTGGTTATACACGTCGTAGGTGTACGTCTTCAGCAACACATTGTTTTGAAACTCTCCATCAACGCGTCCAAGGCCATCGAAGTTGTAAGCCACCGTCGGTTGCGGCAGAGGTCCGCTGCCGTCTGGATCGGGGAGGATGATGGCCGCAACACGTCCCATCCAGGAATACTGATACGAGGTCGTCCGTCCCAGTTCATCGGTAACTGATTCCACCTGATCAAGTGCATTGTAGGTCCGGGACTTGCTGGAGCCGTCTGGATTTGTCTGTGAAGTCTTGCGTCCGAGTGTGTCGTAGACCGAAGTGACCGTCGCTGCCGTCAATGGGCCTGTTCCGTCAGGATCTGGAATCGTGACGGATGTTTGCTGGCCCCGGGTGTTGTAAGCAAACGTCGGTGTCACTCCGGTTGCAGACGTGGTAGACGCCAAAGTTCTATTGGAATTCCAGGCATACGTCGTGGTTCGGCCAAGCTCATCCGCTGCGGTCAATGGAAGGTTCTGAACGTTATACGTCCAGGTGCGAACTGCACCCGTTGGCAGTGTCAATTGAGTTTGATTGCCGCTGGTGTCATAGACCGAAGTCGTGACAGGCGCAGGCAATGGCCCGCTCCCATCGGGATCGGGCTGCGTCACTGCAAGCACTCGTCCATTCGCGTCGCGAGTCATCACCGTTTCCGCGCCAAGCGGATCAATGCTTCGAACGACGTTGCCGAGTGTATCAACGGCCAATTGTTGAATTCCGCCGAGTGGATTCGTCCATGTGGCCAATGCGTTCGCAGGCAGAGTTCGAGTCGCTGGGCTCGTGGTTGTGCCAACGCCGGACGCCGTATTTGCCAGTCCCACCAGCGCCACCGGAGCAAACGACCATGTTCCGCCATTCGGCAGAACTGCAGAAGCCAATCGCCCAGAAAAGCTATACGTCAACAACGTAGTTCGCTGGGCCTGATCGACCGATGATGCCAATAGTCCTTCTGCGTTATACGAATACGTCATCACTGGCGGTGCCCACGGTCCCATGGCGGCCGCTGAGTGGCTGGTGATGGTTTGCAATTGTCCGTTGGCATCATGCGTGAGATTCACAAATCGCCCGGCGAAATCAACCACGTTGCTGAGTTTGCCATTCAGATAATTCAGGTTTGTGATGCGTCCAAAGACGTCACTGACACTCGTGAGCAAGCCCGAAATCGAATCCCATCCATATGTGACTGTGTTCCCCAGCCCATCCACTTTGCTGGTAAGCCGCCCCGAGACGTCGAACGTGTGGTATCCTCCGTCGGGCAGATTCAATCGCCACGTTTGGTCCCCCTGCTGCACAAGGGGCGAATTTGCCATCATGCCGGGCATGGCCATCCCTGTTGAGCCATACCAATCTTTGTAACCAGCTCCGCTGAGAAATACTGTGCCTCCTGCCTGAGGAACTAATTGCTCAAGTCCCGTAACTGTCCAGCCTCGCCCGAACGGACTGCTTTCGCGATTCTCAACCAGCACGCTTTGAGTCAAGGTCTGAGTTTGAGAAATCATTCCTGTTGAGGCAACGACCTCAATCTGCGCGTCGTACTTTCCGGAGGGAAGATTCGAAGTGGCCTGCAGTACAATTCTCAGCGGTGATCCTTGCTGAATTCCCGTGTGATCAATCGTCACGCTTGACTGGGTAACTCCACCAATCTTGAGCGTGGCCGTCAAAGGGCCGGTCGGAAGACTGGTGGAATTCCATGTCGTATCAACTGCAACAATCGGTTTTGCAACAGCTGTGTCAGATGAGTAATTCAACGACAGCCCGCCCGGCAAATCACGATGCACAGCCACGACACCCGACAGGGGATCTGTGCCGAACGTTTCAAACCACTGCTGTCCATTCGGCCGCAAAGCAAATGAACTCACACTGCTCAGAAATGTCCCACCAAAGGTGCTGCCGCCGGTCGTGGAACCTGTTGACCCTGTCGTATTCGTCGGTGGAATCGTAGTTGTTGTCATTCCCGGTGGGGGAGAGGTGCTTGTTGTCGTCGTACCCCCCGGCATTCCGCCCATCGTTCCATACGGATCGGCATCCAGAACGGTTCGGTCTTCAAGTCGCTCAATCTGGGCCGCGGCAAGAATCCCCGGCATCAAACTCTGATTAACCGTTGGCCTTCTATGCCGTCGGCGCGAATGACGATGGCGATGATCGCTGGCGATGATCGCTGGCGACTTCAACTGTATGGAACGCATCACTGATCCACCGTCCGACCACATCCCGAACCGAGCCATTCGCCATAGCATCGCCCCTCGACTGTGTTTGTGTCTGTCTGAATTGCAGACCTCCGCATGCGTGATCACGCCCTGTTGGACGACTTTCTTCACGCCTGTACTCAAATCTTAATTGGAGCGGGTGGCCAAATAGCCCCACCCGATAAACGGCAACTTTGCCGACCGAGTCCCATTCACGCAAGATGTCTATTCAGCCTATTTGGCAAGATTGTGGGAATGACTTGAGGATAGGATTGCGAGGTAACTGCCTTAAGGCTTCAGTCCGTAAGGTACTTCAGTTATGCCTGAAATTGCAGACGGAATCTTCGCTATCCCGACGGTCACATGTTTTGCATCTGTGCGGGGAAGGAACGCTATTCCGATTACGGCCACCGCTTTTGCATGTCACGTTTTGCACTCCGAAATGCAAACGAATACAGTCCGATGCAGATTCCAGCGAGCCGTGCTGCACCAATACTGGCACACAGGCACCACAGATGCTGGCCTTCGCACCAAATCAAACGCCATGTGTCACTGGACGTTTCTGTGCCAAGTCGAATACTGTCGGTCGCACATTACATTTCGTGGAATCGTGGAGAAACTTTAGTTCTCAGGGATTGGCCAGCCATACGGAAACGCAAGGACTCTCTCGGTGTGCATCCGGATCCTGGTGAGGCCCTCAGAGAACTGATTGCTCAAAAGCCCCGTGACAGTCCAGCCTTACAAACGCCGCAGTCCGTCTTCTTTCATCGGGGTTGGAATTGCCACGTCGATTTCATCAATCCGCCGCAGCGTTTCTTTGTCGAGAATCAGTCCGTCAGCGCCGAGGCTTTCGTTCAGATGCGTGACGGTGGTGGCTCCGATGATGGTTGAGGCCACGAAGTCGTGCTGTTTGCTCCAGGCCACACAGAGTGCCGTCAGAGTCACACCGATGTCGTCGGCGATGACCTTGAGTCGGCTTACGGTTTCACGGACACGATCGTTCAGGAAGCGATCCGCCAGCCGTTGCTGACGTTCACCCAGCTTACGGTATTCGGTGAACCGCGCACCAGGAGGATCGCCGTGCGTGTATTTGCCAGTCAGAACTCCGCCGCCCAGTGGAGAGAACGGAAGCAGTCCGATGTTCTCGCGGCGGCACACCTGAGCCAGCTCGCTCTCGCAGCGGCGATTGATCAGGCTGAAGTTATTCTGCACAGTGTCGTAGCGGCATAGCCCATGTTTCTCCGATGCCGCCAGGCTCTTCATCACTCCCCAGCAGGTTTCGTTACTGCACCCGACGACACGAACCTTGCCCTGCTTCACGAGTTCATTCAGCGGTTCGAGAACATCTTCGTAGCGTGCGCCGTGATCGGGCCAGTGAGTCTGGTAAAGATCGATGTAATCTGTCTGCAGTCGGCGAAGACTGGCCTCGACAGCTCGCATAATCTGGACTCGATCCAGAGCCGAGTGACCATGACGAACCGGCGGAACGAACCAGCCGTGCGCAGGACCGGTGATCTTTGTGGCCAGAATAACGGACTCACGCGGCTTCGTTTTTAGCCAGCGGCCGACGATTTCTTCGGTGCGGCCAAAGAGTTCTGCTGTTGGTGGAACAGGATACATTTCAGCGGCGTCGAAGAAATCAATGCCTGCTGCGTAAGCTCGATCCATGATTTCGAACGACAGTTTTTCGTCGCACTGCGCGCCGAACGTCATCGTTCCCATGCAGATATCAGAAACAGTCAGAGGGCTTGTGCCTAATCGTCTTCGGTTCATGCAGAGGAGCTCCGGTCAGAATTGATTCGTGCCATCGGATATGAGCTATTCCGGCGGCGGCTCAAAAGGATTGTCGAGATCCGGGATCATAGCCGCGAAACCATAAGACAAAACTGACGAGCCAGTACGGGGGAATCAGAGATAATCCCCACTATTCGAACTGGCGGACGTGATATCGTTCGTGATTTCAGCGGCGATTCAGGCATGCCTGATCACGAGCGATGATGTCATGGCCTAACACTCAACTCATGATCTCAGTGACCACTCGTCCCTGGGGCACGACTTCATGCGGACGGCCCAGGGCATCAAGGATTTGAGTTGTCGACTGGACACCCAGCAGACGATAAATCGTCGCCATGACGTCGCCGGGGCTGACTGGGGATTCTGCCGGGACAGAGCCGGTTCGGTCACTGGCTCCATACACAAAGCCCTGCCGAACTCCGCCTCCGGCCAGCATCACGGTGTAGCAGGAATTCCAATGATCGCGGCCAGCATTCGCATTGATCTTTGGAGTGCGGCCAAAATCACCAAGAACACAGACCAATGTTTTTTCGAGCAGACCGCGGTCATCCAAATCCTGCAGCAGGCTACTGCAGGCGGCATCGAATTCCGGTAGCAGGACCTTTTTCAGCTTGTTGAAGTTGTCGCCGTGAGTATCCCAGGTTGCATTGGCGTCAGGAGCCCACGACAGTGTGACAAATCGCGTCCCGGCTTCTACCAGTCTTCTCGCAAGCAGCGTACTTTGCCCATAGATGTTGCGGCCATATCGAGCACGCATCTCGGGAGTTTCCTGGTCCAGATCGAAGGCCTTCTGAGCGGCATCCGATGTCAGCAGTTCAAAGGCTCGAGACTGGAAATCATCGATCGCCGACAACGATGGTTCACGACCACTTCGGAGACCTCGCCCCAGATCAGTCAGAAGTTT
>CAMAXD010000362.1 GCA_945861975.1 Candidatus Kuenenia stuttgartensis
GTGGGTTGCTGGCGTCCAACCGCCACCGATGGCCCGGCAAAATGAGGACGATCGTCTGGCCTATGGGACGACCGTTGCCTCCCTGACCGCTGCTGCAAGCGATGTCGATGCCGGTGCGAAGAAAGGTATTGCGATCTCTAGTGCCCAAACTGATAAGGGCGTGTGGCAGTTTACGATCAATGGCGGCAGCTCATGGAGCACCATGCCAGCGACAACACGCAGCAACGCACGGATGCTGCCGGCCAACAGCACTCTGAGTCGAATACGCTTTGTCCCCAACAAGGATTTTAACGGCAATGTGCAGCTTGGTTATTACGCCTGGGACCAGACACAAGGAACGGCTGGCGGCAACTTCGATCTCTCGACCGCGAACAAGTTCGGCGGGACAACAGCCTTCGGCGCGAGTACTCACTATGCGTCTCTGACGGTGAGTGCAGTAAACGATGCACCGGTGTGGGTGACCAGCACACCGCCGGCGCTGACCCCGATCGTAAAAAACAATTTCACCTCATCGGGCACGACGATTGCGTCTATTACTGCTGGTGTCACAGATGTCGATGCCGGCGCGATGAAAGGCATTGCGGTCGTCGGTGCCCCAACTGGAGCTGGGAAATGGCAGTTTACGCTCAATGGCGGCAATACCTGGATCAACTTTCCAGCGACGAGCCACAGCAACGCGCGGCTTTTGCCGGCTAACGGAACCCTGAGTCGAGTGCGGTTTGTTCCCAACCCGGGAATCACCGGCAATTCACTGCTCCAGTATTTCGCCTGGGACCAGACACAAGGAACGGCTGGCGGCACGTTGGATATCTCGACCGTGAACAAGCGAGACGGGATGACAGCCTTCAGCTATGGATACCATTTTAGTACTCTGCAGATCAAACAAGTATAACGAGCCATCGGTGAATTCGGGCATCGGGGCATGACTGGGAATGGCTATGGTAAGTAGGCGATCTGTAGATCGATTCGTGAAATGCGTTTCGCAGCGGAATGTGAAGTCTGAAGGCATATCAAACATCCCTGCAGACTTCCTGGCCAGAGCCCTATGAGCGGAATTGGTCAATCGGGATGGACGTTGCAACCGGAATTGGATTGGGCAAAAAAATGTGACGGCAGAAAAATCCCGGACAGAAAAATCCGTCGTCCGGCAAGAACACATTTCACATCATCTCATCTTTTTGCCCATCCGTTTTTTTGCCCTTGGCTGAAACTGAATGCCAACGCAAGGATGAACTGAATCCCAAAAGGCTACTGGAGGGAAGGGTTGCTCGCTTCTTCTTATCGGCGCAATAGAAACTCAAGCCGCTTTGAGCGAGGAATCTTTTCCCTTGGACTGCGGCAGCCTGCTGCCGAACGAAGAGTTTGTAAACTCGGTGATTTCAGAACGGTTCTCCACAGCAGGCCGTTTACAGGCTGTGGTTTGGAAAGCTGCAGCAGGCTGCAGCAGTCCAAATAGGTCAGCCGGCCGAGAACTCTTTGATCATGGCATCAATCTGAAGCAGTACCTTGTGGCTTTCGGTTCGCTGACGAAGTTTTTGAAGGTATTCCACCGCCGTCTGAGATTTCTTTTTCGCTAACAGCCGAGCCTTCCGGAAACGCACATCCCAGATTGCCGACTCCATCACCTGCTGAGTCGATCGGCGTTTTTGTTCCATCGAATCGACGTCCAGCCGAGCACTCAACGAATCCAGCAATTCTTTTTTCTCAACTGCCGATAACGGCGAACCTTCGATTTCTGAAATCAGGTCGTGATACTGATCGAGTGTTCGATTGAGATGCTCAAAAACGATCTCACAACTGCGAACCATTGATGTCTGAAGTGCTCCCCGAAGTTCCGTCAAAGCCTGCTGATTGGCAACCTTTGCGGACTCCTTTTCCATCACAAACGTTGCCTGCATCTTTGCCGTCAGGCGCGCTCGCTCCTCCTGCAGATGATGCTTTCGCTCCAGCAATCTGATCGCGCGTTTCTTTGCTCGGCGGAGTAATCGATTCTCCGACCAGAACGTCAGTGAACGCGGCCATAGGACTCCCAGCAGCCGAATCAGTCCTGTCATCAGCACGGAACCAACGGCGACACACAGAGTGATCACGCCAAATGTCAACAACCCGCCGCGAAGTACGGAAATATTAAAATGGCGACCAGCGATTCCGAACGCGTAGAGCATCGCGCCGCAGGCCGATCCTGCGATAAACAGAAAAATACCGCCCGCAATGAACCACCGACCGTCAAGGCCCTCTTCGTCCTCTGTTTCAGCAGCAGTAATGCGAGGATCCTTGGTCATTGGTCAGAGTCGTCACAGAAACTTACGGGATTAATCAAGATCATACTTCGACACAATCGTGTCGTTCTGAATACGACTCAATGTGCGTTCGAAGTTGTCCAAAATATCCTTAATCAATCGATCTTTCATGACCTCTGGCAGTCGAGACGTTCTGGCTTTTTCGAGAGCAGAGGATGCCACTTCGTAGGCCCGCTGCATATCCGAGTTTCGTGAATCCAGTCGATCAATTTCTAACGCGCGAACAGTTGCCTGGACGTACGTCTTGATCGTTTCAGCGACCTCTACCGACTTGGCATCCCAGAACGCACGGCTTTCTCGGATGGCCGCTTCTGACTGATGAGTAAACAACTGCATTTCGGTTCGATACGCCAGCCTCGCGCGTTCCAGTTGATGAGCCGACTCGGCATTACGCAGCCGTAGCCGATTGATCATTCCCATCTGATCACGTTCAACATCCGCCGCAGACGGAGCGGCCGATTGCCTGGGACCGGTCGCCTCATTGGGGGAACTTGTGATCAGCTCGGTCGCCGGACGCACATTCACGGGCTCAGCCTTCTTGTCCCGGCGAGAAAACTCCTTCATCAATCGGCTGTTCAGATCGTCTGAATCGTCACTCATGTCTCATCACCTTTTGGGCACAGAACATCCGCCATCTCAGATCGACGAAGCATCTTCACGTCCGCAGCGCAGTCAGTCCAGCGAATAAGATTCAGAATCCCGAGCCAATGGTCTTTGTCTGAATTCGGCACAAGTACATGTCCGAAGTCAGATAGAGAACGCTACCGTCATTACCCCAGGCAACGTTAGCGATTCGCTCACCCGTCATGATTCTCCCGAGCAGCTTACCCTGAGGTGACAAAATCAGGACGCCGCCGGGACCCGTTGCAAACACGTTTCCGTGTTTGTCCACTTTCAGTCCATCACCACCGCCGGGCTTGATCTGGGTCTGCTTGGTGCTGTCGAAAAAGATAGCAGCAGCTCCGAGGTTGCCATTTTCCTGAACCGGAAAAGATCTCCAGACCGGATCCTGCCCATCGCTATTGGCCACATACAGCGTCTGATGATCCGGAGAGAAGGCGATTCCATTCGGTCGAGAGATCTCATTGCATTGAACGCTCACAGTCCCGTCCGGCTGCAGTCGATACACGCCACAGAAGTCAATTTCACGCCGAGGATCCTCTGCGTGTCCGGGAAGTCCATAAATAGGGTCGGTGAAAAAGATATCTCCATTCTTTCGAATCGCCAGGTCGTTGGGACTATTGAAACGCTTACCATCCCAGCGGTCAGCAAGCGTCATCTTTCCACCGTCTTTTGTCAGCACGGAAATCCTGCGGTCACCGTGTTCACAGCACACGAGTCGACCTTTTACGTCCAATGCCAGGCCATTACTGCCAGGTTCTTTGCCGTAATCGGCAACTCCCGTGTATCCGGCCGGTTTCAGGAAGACTGATGCTCCGATGCTTTCCTGCCATTTCATCACAGCGTTGTGAGGGATGTCTGAAAACAGAAGATAGCCACCAAACGTGTTGCCTTCTTCTGGCACCCAGACAGGACCTTCCGACCACTCAAAGCCTCCACTGAGCACCTGAATCACGGCCTCTTTGGCAATCAGTTCTTCTAACTGCGGATCGAACTGTTCCACTCGGCCGATGGTTGGAAAGTTGGTCGTATTCTGAGCGAACGCAATCGAATCGCTGACGAGAGAAATCAGCAGAGACAGAGTACCAGCAACCAGCAAATTCTTCCGCGTACTCAATAGCTCAGTCAGGAACATTGACAGACTCCTTCAGGTGTTTCAGGTGGGCAACGATCGTGAATGTCATGATGACCAGCAATGACCACGATGTCCATTTACTGACATCAACAAGAGCCCAGGCTCACCATTTGGTGAGGGTCACAGCTTGGCTCGCTGTGTGCCTTCGAGCAGGATGCTTAACGACTCTTCTGCTTCATGATCTTCCGGCAACTGCGTCTTTGCCAGTTCTGCATACCCCACGATCCTGGTCAGGATATTGTTAAAGTCATCCGCGACACCGCCCGTGGTCAACCTGATTCACCACAGATGCAAACGCCATCCCAACCAGAAATATCACGTTCAGCATCGGATCTATGCCAAAAAGCATTTCGGCACAAATGCACGCTGGTCGAATTCGCACTTAATCCCCGTGCAATGAGCGCCGGGATCCAGACTGAGGGAGTCAGGTGAATCAGAGTCTCGCAAACCGCGATATCAAACGGAGGCTGAGTCGGACCGAACCGAGTCAGCGGCAGGAAAACGTCCTCGATGGGTAATCGGGCGTACTGGACAATCCACCTAAACGATCCACCTCCTGCAGCATTCAGAATGCATTTTTCCTCGTAGAAACAGGGCGAGGAAAACTCAAAACTCACCAGTTTCGCCAATCTCCCGCCAGCAAACGATGAACAGGCCCAACCAGATGAAGACTTAAGAGTTCACGATCAGACAGTTCCGGGCCGCTCTGAATTCACAATCTGGACAGAGCGGTGTATTATTTCGAAGAGTTTTCTGACAACGAACAGCAAATGAATTCGCCAGCGATAAGGCTATGTCCCATTTTGTGGATCTGTTTTTCGCGTCTGAATCTTGCTGTCTCGCTGCCGTTTCCCCTTTTTTTTGCGGCATGACTGCCGTCCACCGGTAGGAGATTCCTGATGTCGACGTCTTCGATTGAGCGAACAAATGTGATCGCTCCGGCTGTAGCCAAATTTCTAGCCTCACCCCTGCACAAGTCTTTTGTTGGTGGCCGCTGGGTTGAAGCCGCAGACGGTCAGGCCTTTGAAGTTCTTGATCCAGGTTCAGGCGAGAAGATCGCGACCGTCACCAGCCTCAAGAAGGCCGATGTCGACAAAGCCGTGGACATCGCGGTTGATGCCTTCCATAACAGTGGCTGGGCAAAGATGCAGGTGGCGGAACGAGCTGCTTGTTTGCATCGAATTGCGGATGCCGTTGAAGCCCGAAAAGCTGAGTTCGCAACCGTCGAAGCTCTTGACTGCGGCAAGATCTACGACCAGGCACTGGGCGATGTGCAGAATTTTATTGATACGTTCCGTTACTTTGCGGATCTGTCACAGGCCGTGAACTATCGCCAGGTCATTGCCGTAAAGAATCATGAAGCCTGGGTCAGCCGTCAGGCCTGGGGTGCGTGTGGTTTCATCATTCCCTGGAACTTCCCGTTCCTGTTGGCTGGCTGGGGGTTGGCTCCGGCATTGGCAGCAGGGAATACATGCGTGCTGAAACCAGCCGAAGATACTCCACTTTCAGCACTGTATTTGTGCCATGTGATTCAGGAACTGGAACTGCTTCCAAACGGCGTGCTTAACGTTGTCACAGGTTTGGGCGAAACTGCGGGAGCTGCGGTATCGCAGAATCCAAAATTCCGCCGCATGAGCTTTACTGGTTCTCCAGAAGTGGGCCGCATGGTTGCTGAAGCCGCCGGCCGAAATTTGATCCCCGTGAAGTGTGAGCTTGGCGGCAAGGGAGCTGCGGTCATTTTCAACGACGTAGATGTCCAGGAAACAGCAGAGAAGCTGGTTCAGGCCATCACGTTCCACAGCGGACAGGTTTGCTGTGATGCCACTCGCTGGTTGATTCAACGCGACATTTACGACGATCTGGTCGATGAGTGTATCACACGGATGAAGTCGGTTCAGATCGGCTACCAGATGGATGGCTCATCACAAATGGGTCCTCTGGTGAGCAGCAAGCAGCGATCCCGCGTGCTGAGTTATCTCCAGAAGGGTGTTGCGGACGGAGCAGACCTGATTTTGGAAGGTGGAGCAGCCGAAATCCCTGGCAAGAAGGGCTTCTATGTGAAGCCGGCA
>CAMAXD010000363.1 GCA_945861975.1 Candidatus Kuenenia stuttgartensis
CGCTCCGATACCGATCATGCTGCCTTCGCCCACAATGCAGCCATGGAGCATCGCCTGATGCCCGATCGTGCAGTCCGGGCCAATCGTCAACGGACAGCCGGGATCCGTATGCAGCACAGCCAGGTCCTGAATGTTTGTCCGAGCACCGATCGTGATGGGCTCATTGTCCGCCCGCAGCACCGCGCCGAACCAGACGCTGGAGGCTTCCGACAATGTCACTCGGCCGATCAGCGTGGCATTGGCTGCGATCCAGACGTCAGCCGATTGAAGTACGGGCTGATGGTCACCCAGAGCGATCAACATAAGCTTTGGCTTTCTGTACTGAACACCAATAACCCGTTAGCCGGACACCGCCACGTTCTCATCAGCCTCAAGGCGTTAGCGGGTTGTTGAGTTAATGAGTTTTCACAACCCGAAACGTCAGTGAGGGATAGACGCTGCCGCGTTTTCAACAACAATCCCTCGCTCACGCAGCGGGTTAGGATTTGCGATAAACGTACTCGGCGTTCACTCTTTGATGACCGTCGCTTTTTTGATGTAATCAAGCTTGGGGAACTGGGCGTTCAGGTAAGTGTTTCCGCTGCTGTTGATTTGCCCCTGATCGGGGCTTTCTCCGTACTCAGCGTTAATCTTATCTACGTTGTCCATGCCTTCGATCACTTCCGCAAACGGAGAGAATCCCTGGCTATCAAGAAAGGCATTATCGACAAAATTGATGAACACCTGGGTTGTTCGTGAATCTCGTCCGGACATTGCAAATGTCATGTAACCACGGCGATTGCTTTTCTTCGCAGGATCATCCCTCAGAGATCGTTCCCAGCCCTGTTGAGTTGAGGGGTTCCCGTTAATCCCGAACTGAACCATGAAGCCGCTCACGACACGGAAAAATCGGCAGTCATCGTAGAACCCGGACTTGACCAGTTCATAGAATCGCCCTGCTCCGCGCGGAGCCCAATCGCGATGAACCAGAACAACAAAATCTCCGGCGGTCGTTTCAAATTTGACCGTATAACTTCCGCTGGCCGTCGCGAGACTTTCATCCGACGCCATTTCGGGCTGATCAGCAGGGATGACAGGTTCCGGGGGAACAGGAGGCATCTCCAGATCCTGCTTTGCCTTTTCCATCTCTGCCAAAGAATCAACCATCGATTTGGGCTCGCCGTCATTCTGATCCGAACAGCCTGCAACGACGCAGATTGAGGCAAGCAACAAACAATTCAGAACGCTGCTCAACACGAAATTGAAACAATGAGAAAACATGTAAAAGCCCTGAGATCTTTGAACAAAGGTTTGGAAACAGAATCTACAAACTCTGCAGTGACAACAACGATGCGAGATCGCGACATCCCACCAACAGCAAAACTCAACAGCAAAACTCAACAGCCGCCAAGCCTGTGTGATCCGCATTCTACAGCAGCGGTCGCCGTTCCATTATGGCTGCACGGGAATTTTCAGGCTGTGAGAGTCTCCTTTTCGGAGAACACCTATCACCACCGTCTGTCCTGACTTCTTCTGTGTCGCACCATATCGCAGCAGATCCGATTCAGTCATCAAGTCAGACCGTCCGTCATAAGAAACAATCAGATCATCTTGCTGAAATCCTGCTTTTTTCCCGGCAGCATGCGCACCGTACTGGCCCACATGCTTAACTTTCAGCAGCATTCGTTCTGAAGCAATTCCGGCCTCAGTGCGGTCCTCGGAGGAAGCCGTTTCGAAAACCAAGCCCCCCGTGAACATTCTCCGCAAGCCCCACGCACTGACTCGCCAGGAGATGTCGTCGAGGTTTCTCCAGCCAGAGGCGAGAGGAACGGTCAGGGTCTGCGATTTTCCGTCACGATCAATTTCAGCTTTCAGTTGACCGCCGGTACTGGGAATCCCATTCAACACCCATTGGACATCAGCAACGGAAAGTATGGGCTGCCCATTGATTTTGAGGATCGTATCCGCTGGCCGGAACCCGGCTTCAGAAGTCAGTGAACCGGGCACCACATCCTTCACCGTCGCGCGGCGAGTCGGGTCAAGAATCAGTCCCAGAGCTTTGGGGTGTGGATACGGGTTCAGAATCTCATCCGGGATTGGTTTATTTTGTGATCGATAGTGTTCTCGAATTGCGTCACCGATCTGATGACAGTGAATGCAGCTTTTCACCACATCGCCGGAGTAGTTGAGCGAACTTGTGTACTTATCCTTTAGCGAAGGAAACAATTCCGGTCGTTCAAACAGAGGTTTGGGACCAGTCTTTGCGGCCAAAGAATCCTTGTTAGCGGGATAGTCGGCATGCAGATCCAGAGCACCCTGCAACGCTTCGGCAAGCCCCTTCAAGGACACATCGCCGACCCATTCCGTACGATGGGATCTGGTCCCAAATCGACCATAGATCGTTTTGTCCGCATTCAGCATAAAGACGGCAAACGACTGGTCGGTGTCGTACTGAAACAGAGACAGATCGAGCCCGTTGGTCGAGACCACCCGGACGCACACGAACTTCTCCAACAGCGGTTTCAGCATGGGATCTGTGTCAACGAGATCATCATCCAGTTTGACACATTCTTCGCAGGGAATGCAGCGGAGCACCACAACGATGGGCTTGCCCGTTTCCTGCGCCTCCAGGAAAGCCTTAGGGAGGTCGTTATAAATCCAGAAGCCCTCCTGAGTGACCCGCTGCTGATCTTCACGGACCTTCTGATCACGAGTTTTCTTTTCCTGACCGAAGGAAATCCCCGGGGAGAGGCACATCAGAATCGTCAAAATTGAAATAACCCGCATGTTGAGATTCTCGGTCTTGCGTCAAAAAAGCAGAATTCAGCGTTGCCACGGGCGATTCTCCAAGAAATCTGGTCGTTTCGCCAGCGACCTCATTGGCACAATAGTGCTGGCTGTGGGAACGCATTTTGACCATCTTCCCTCCCCGATACGAACAGTAGTTGCGGCAGAATTTGCCAGAGTTATCGGGGGTTTTGATGGACTGTGTTGGGTAGCGAACCTTTCCACGTCTGATCTACGAAATCCTGTCTAAACAAAATGGGATTGCGGGTTTCTCTCAACCCACTGGAAACGTTGTTCCGAGTCTAGGAAGCGACGACTTCTGGTCATCAGGGGGCCTCCTGCGCTCCGGACTGTGTTTGGATCAAGTTAGTCTGTGTTTGGCTCAAGTTAGTTTGGCTCAAGTTAGTTTGGCTCAAGTTAGTCTGGATCAAGTTAACGTCGTTCGAATGAGTTTCTCAGGTCTGTCTGCATTTAGGTAACAGCACCATGCTATTGAACACATGGCTTTCAGCCGCCCGACTTCACTTCACTCAGAAATCCGGTGCTCGCCGAGTTACTCGGTCAGCTTCGCGGAATTCCGTCAGGACGGAGTCATTGGAAGCCAGATCTCTGCTGACAGCGTTGGTCATCAATCCGGACACGAGAGCCGGTTATCTGAACGCCGCTGGTGGTATCGAGGTAGACGATCTTGACATGGCTGGCAAGGACGGCCTTGTGATCGAAGGATTCACGATATCGCCAACATCCGGCGATGCGATTTCGATCAACCTGACCGGCAGGACCTTGAAGAATCTGGCAATCGAGTCCATCCTGGTGACTCAATATACAACACTGGGTTTTGATATTGATCTGACCAACGTCACGGGTCTGCATACCATTTCGATTGAAGATGTTGACATCAGAGGCAATGCCCGAGGGATTGATCTGACATTAACCAACACAGATGTTGATGCTCTGGCTATTGAAGACTCCCGGATTCCCGGCCTGAAAGTCAGTGCGCTTAACGGCTCTGATATTGGCGAGAGCGTTGTCACTGAGAACACCATTGCCGCCGGGGCGGGCGTTGAGGGCATTTTGCTGGACGTAAATGCCGGGACCGCCGACAACTTTCATATCGTTGACAATGTACAAATCTCCTCGTTGAATCGTGACGTCCTCCGCGTAAATTCCACGAATGCTCCCGTGGACGGACTGCAGATTCTGGACAACAGCATTGGCACGGTTACTCAGGGTGCCGGGCTGATCTTCCGGGCTGAAGGAGACACGTTTCAACAGTCCATGATCCTGACGAACAACTCCACGCAGGGGGAATGGCTGCAAACGTTTGTGCTCGACCTGACAGCTTTGGGTCTGGAGTTCGATGCGACCCTTCCGACAGGAAAACCATTTACGGCATCAGCGGCCAGTCAGACTCTCACAGGGTTTGTGAGTTCAGTCGTCAGTGCCGACAAGAAGAAGCTGACCCTGACGTTTACTGATTTTGCTCCCGGCGAGTCGATCCCATTTGTGATCGATATTGACCGTGCAGGCGGTCAGGCTGCGGCCATTTTCGGCGACGACCTGATTGGTGCAGACATCACCACCACGATGCAGAATCAGGCCAAAACAGCCACTCGTTTGATCACCGGACAAATGGTTGGGGATCCTGACAAGATAACGGCCTCGGAGTTTGCAATCGGTCCGCGGACTGCCGGAACGACGCAGGGCATCGTCATTGATGTCACAAACTCTCCAACGACAAACATGTTGATTCAGGGAAATACGGTGCTCGGATCACCGGGCCACGCGTTACTGCTGGACGCTGACGCATTCAGCGATATGACCGGGGTCATCAAGGGCAATGATTTCAGTGGAGCTGGTCGAGACGGTATCCGGTTTAACATGATCGACAGCAACTTCACCGGTGCTGTTCTTGAGAACGTCATTCAGAACAACGGCGGGAATGGGATCGGGATCCTGCCGACGACTTCAAGATCCGGTATTGTGGAGGAGGTGCGGGACCTGAATTCTGTCGTGGTCACGTCTACGAATCATGGTCTGGTCACCGGAGATCAGATTATCCTGCAGGGGTTGGTGAACGACGATCCCGCCGTTAATCATCCGGGAAATGGTACACAGACAATCACAGTCATCGACAAAGATAAATTCCGGCTCAACGGGGTTAACGGAACCCTGCCGGGTGTCAGCTATGCTGGCGGCGGTGCATGGTATGTTCCTTTGGTGCAGCCGAGCGGCGTGCCACGTGGATTTGTCACGATTGATATGCAGAACACGGTGCCTCAGGGAACGATTAGAGCAGCGACAAACGCTGGGCCGATTGCGATTACGTCGCCAAACCACGGCCTGAAGTCCGGTCAGCGAGTCCGAATCAGCAATGTGAATGGAAATACGGCTGCAAACGGCGTCTTCAAGATTACCGTTGTCAACGCCAACACATTCCGGCTCGACGGCACAACTGGCAATGGCGTCTATAATTCGGCCAACGGTTTCGGTACATGGAAGGCCAATGTCATCACCGCTGCGGCGAATTCTTCCAGACTTGTGATCACTTCGGCAGCGCACGGGCTGAAGACTGGGGAAGAAGTTCGTGTCACCGGAGTGTTGGGCAACTCTGCCGCAAATGGTGTCTTCAAAGTCTCAGTACTTTCCGCGGATACATTTCAGCTGATATCGGCCGTTGGAAATGGAACTTATGGCGGTGGTGGATCTTGGGTGCGACTCAGTGAAAAGACCACCACGGGCGATTTCCTGCCGCAACGAATAGGTGGAAACATCATCAATGCCAACAGCGGGGCGGGAATTTACACAGACGTTTCTGTTGGGACTGTCTTCAACGGCGATATCGTTGGAAACACGCTGAAAGGCAATTCGCAGACTGGCATCAATGTAAAATCCCACAGTTTCGGACGCGGCACAGACCTGCCATTCCCTGCGGGGAACCGAACGGCCTTGCCGTCTGTTCAGGATATTGGCTTCAACGTCAACATTGGCACCAACGCTGCTGGAGATGGAAACATTCTGGAACAGAATACTCGAGCAGGAATCATGCTCGAAGGTTTGGATTACGGTACAGCAGCATTTCGAGTGGTCAATAACACAATTTCAAAGGGTCTGAACGACACTGATACTGCGACATCTGGCGACGGCATTGTCGTGCAATTGAAGCGGGATCTGTCAACTGTCGAATCCACCGCCGTCTTTGCAGAATCAATCATCGACAGCAATGCCATTGGTGTTGATGACGGTGGAAATGCCGGACACGGCCTACGATTCACGATGGGAGATCGGACCCGCATTCAAGACCTGCAATTGACGAA
>CAMAXD010000364.1 GCA_945861975.1 Candidatus Kuenenia stuttgartensis
ATTCGCGAGCCAGCATAAACGGCTTCCAGGTTGTTTTCAGATTTGTGCGAAGGGATTCGCGATTCACCACGAAGCGGTTTAAGAAGGTAGCCGGTGGTCAGCGCAGCGCCACCACCGGTTTGCGTCAATCCAAAACCCGCATTTGCACCCTGACATGGTTGCCAGAATCGTGATTTCTGTCATCCCTTCAGGATGAGTATTGTTGTTCCTGTTCCGTTACCGGTGGTGCGCCTGTCGGCGACCACCGGCTACCCTCTCTGATCCCTTACAGGATCAGTCGCAGAGATTTCCACTTTGTGCCCTCGCGCACAGAATTTTGCGATGAAGCTTTTTTCATTCAGTTTCCCACGATGGCCGGCGGCAGCAACTGCCACCACAGCAAAGCAAACGGGCCAGCGAAAAGTGGGCTGTCCAGCAGGTCCAATAAACCTCCAAAGCCGGGCATCAAGGCCGCGGAGTCCTTCTTCTGAACATCTCGCTTGATCAGCGATTCGCAAAGATCGCCGATAAGTCCGATGAGGCCAATCGACGCAGAATACGCCAGCACAATCCAGAGTGCGGCAGGACGCGGATTCGATGCAAACAGCGGCCCCGCAAAGGTCAGCCAAAGCCATCCACCCAGAGTGCTCCCGACGATGGCTCCGACGAGTCCCATCCCGGTCTTCCCAGGACTGAGCTTCGGTGCCATTTTTCGCCGACCCCATAGCCGCCCAAATGAGTAAGCAAAAGTATCACCGGCTTTAACGCAGATGATCATTGATGCAATGACAAAGTAGCCAATCTGTGAGTTCGGAAACCAGCGAAGTTGCGATGTCAACGCCATCAAACCGCCGGCATAGAACACTGTGATCAGATTGCAGCCAAGCGATTCCATCGATTGCCCTGGCTGCTCGTAGCAAAACGCTTCCCAGGCCAGCAACAGGCAAAATCCGATCCCCAATATCCCGCCCTGAAATCCGAGTGAAACGAGCAGTTCAGATTTCCCAACCCAATGGGAAGGAAGCCATGTATGAGCCCATCCCGCCAGCACAACACCGAGGCTTAGAATGAGAGTCAACGGGAACGACGGTTTCATGCAGCGGACGCGCATCAAGTCCGTCAGTTCGTAGGAGTTTCGGAACGCCACAAACAGAGAAAAAATCAGCAGAACCCACGCGGAATCACCTATCCGATGGTCGAGCCAGAACAGCCCGATGACCGAAGGCACCAGAATCGCGGACATCAACAATCGCCAGCCCAGCATGAACTCAATTCCTCATTCGTCCGGGCGTTGGCCATCCATTCCGGACCGGTTGCGATACTTCGTTGAAGAAACTCTATTTAGAAAGTGGTGGACTTATTTCGTTTTCATCGCCACATACGGCTGAATCCAGGCCCGTTCAAACTCCCCAGCTTCGGAGGGATTGGGATGAACGCGTGACGACGTCACAACAGCTCGCACGTACAACTCAGTGCCATCCAATTCGTAGTCAGCGTCGACATCGCTAACCGTCTTCAGAATTACTCCGATCTGATCGGAGTACTTTCGTGTCAGATCTTCTGCTGTTGTCGGATCATCCGAGGCCGGAGTTGATGTCTCGTCGAACCCCTTTCGAGTTCCGATGAAGTCAATGCGATAAGTCACTCCTTCATCTGCTGCGATCGCGACATGCATTTTTCGATCCTTGACTTGAATCTCGCTGAGCACAACGCCCGAAGTCGAATAGAACTGTCCGGACTCCAGTGCAGCGACAAGGCTGTCCGGATCCAGAGATTTTGTCAGCACCTGCACCCAGCCGCGGCCCGGCTGCGCGCCTTTGCCCGGTGCCTCTTCAAAGTAGTTGTGGCCGTCGTCTGTTCCCAGGCCATACATGACAGGTAAGTCGAGTTTCGCAATGCGAAACGTATTAATGATGTCCCACATTCGCTCCGTGGATGCATGAGTTTCATCGCCGGAGTTATGGACAGTTGGGTGCCCATTGTAGACTTCAAAGAAGTTCTCCCCATTGACCTGCATCAACTGTTCGGCAGTAATGGCATAGCCAAAATTGGGATGATTCAGATGCACCAGCGTCTGAACGCCGGATCGTTCTCGGCGAGACCTGGCGGCGTCGATATTTCGCTGCATAACATCCACGACACTTTCGCCACCAGTCGGAGGAATCAGTTCGTTCGTGTTGGTGGCACAAAGATGAATAGGCTTCTTCTGGAACTTGTCCGTGATCTCTTCTCCCTGGATCAAAAGGTACTGCTGCGGCACGGCAAACTTCGTAAAGACCTCGTCGAAAGTTTTGAGACGGACTTCGTCCTTTCCCTCTGACTTGCGAGAGATAATCCAGTCCGCCGGAAATGCTGCCTTGAGTGCAGCGAGAGACTTTCGGCCGTCTTTGGCCTTATCGACGTCGATCCATTTTTCGTTCTGATGCAGAGTGTTGTGGTCCGTGAACACAATAAAATGATAGGACCGTTCTTTGTACCAGGCCGCGATCATTTCGGGATAGTTATCACCGTCACTCCAGTATGAATGAGTGTGCATATTTCCCTTGCGCCATTGCAACTCGCCGCTGGCCTTCAGAGACATTTCCTGCCCGGATGCTGACGTCAGAAGTGCCGCGGCAAAAAGAATCGTCGCAACAAAAAATCGCAATGTGGCAGGCATCGTTTACTCCGCAGGGACAAAGCAGTCACGGGCTCGAGTTTAAATTTCGCAATCATTCGCAATGACCTGTCAACGACAATCGGGTGTGGTGATATGTCGAAATCGTTCCACGCGAGGGAAGATCGGCCACGCTAGCAGACAAATCGCCGCAGGGCAACCACGTGCTGCTCATTTCAACAGCAGGATTCCATCCACATACAATTTTGATCCTTGAGTTGAGTTTTGCATGAAAATATTAAGATTTGAAACTCGCGTCAGATCCATTGATCTTGTCGCCGGAGAACTAGCCACATCCTGAAGTTCGATCGCAATCATCCTGACTTCCTTAGGCATCAATTTAACACTCCAGTTGAACCGATCGGAAGGCTCCCAAAGATGTTGCACATGGTGCTCATCTGAGATCGTAATTCCCACAGTAACTGCACTGCCCTCCGGATTGAACAGATCAAATTTCAGAGTGGAATAGTCACTCCAATCCTGAACAGGCCAGACCATGACAGCCCCCGGTTGGCCGTCACCGAACGATTCAATTCGCATTGACTGTGATCCCATGGATGCCCATGCCATGTCGCGTGTCACTGTGGCGCCGTGTGGAGTCCACGCTGACAGTTCAAGACTTCGCTCAAAGGAAGCGAGTAGCGGGAACTCCTGCCGCTGCCGTACACATTCAACCAGCTCCTGCACATGAGTTATGCTGGGGTAAATGAGAATCAGCATTGCCAGTGGGATGCCGGCCAGGCGATACCAGCGGTGACGGGCTCGCAGCGACAAGCAGTACAGAGTTCCTGCCATCAATCCGAAAGAATTGGCGATAATGTCGTCAATAGAAGGGTGTCGGTCCACAAACTTTTGAGCGACCTCGCACGTGACTCCGCCGAAAAAAAGCAGCCCGCTGATCAATAGGAGCCGCCGAGGTGTCAAATGCAGCAATGCCCTCGAACTGCCAGAAAAACCGATCGAGGCTGGGTCGAGAAACCCGGCTACCAGCAGGAAAATAAGGAAGAACGCCGGTGCGTGAGCCAGATCAAAGGCGTTATTCCAGTGCCTTCCGGTCATCGGAAATGGAAAGACCAGCCCTGTAAGCAGCCCCAAAACACCAATCACAAGGATCAGCAAACGACGCACAGGAAACGCCTGCGGGCGATCCGATTCGGTTGTCGCACCCAATCGGTTTTCAGATGTTTTGGAGAACATGAAACGGTATTTCCAGGATCGGATTACCACTCAATACACAACATGTAGTGATGGAAGAGGAACTTTAGCACAAAATCGGCAATTTGATTTACAGGTGAACTGAGCTTGACTAAGGTTCCTCGCGTTGAAGACGCAGTCCATTGGATGGAGCTGCTCAACAACATCTGGAGGGGGTCTTCAGAGAACTCAGTTGTAGATCGTCACTTTGGTGGTCGTCGCAACTGTAGGACCGAAAAGAGTTCGGTTTTTGAAAGCAGAATGGATTCTGCCATGCCTGTCACTCGTCCCGCTGCTTCTTCAGCGGATGATTGTGGGCGTCGCATATGACGTCTGCACGCAGAACCGTGACTAAGCCCCAAAGTGTCAACTGGCGTTACTGTAACTTCACAGCCGCCCGTATGTGCTCAACCTGGGAGGGAACCTTAATCATGAGCAAGCAGAAGCCAATCATCGCGATCACAGGCGATTTTCGTCCGGAACGTTACAACGGAGCAGCACTTAGCTGGTTCAACACGGGCTACTACGACAGCGTCAGCGCATCAGGCGGGCTGCCTATGCTGTTGGCTCCGGTTGAAAGTGACGATGATCTGCATCGCATGCTGGAAAATGTTGACGGCATCGTTTTGTCCGGCTGCAATCTGGATCTTGATCCAACTCGGATGAAAATGCATACCCATCCATCCGTCAAAGTCATGCCCAAGCGTCGCGAAGATTTCGAGCGCCGTGTTGCCGAGTATGCAATCCAGAAACGTATTCCAATCCTCGCGATTGGCTCGGGTATGCAACTGGTGAATTTTCTTTGCGGTGGCACCCTGTTCCAGCATATTCCGGAAGACGTGCCGCGCGCGATCCATCATCGCGACCCTGTAGAGCAGAACCTGCGGCATGTTCTGGAGATCGTGCCAGGAACTCGACTCGATTCGATCTACGGCCCTGGCGAAGTTCGCGTCAACAGCGCGCATCATATGGCTGTGCGTGATCTTTCCTGCAAGTTCCGCGTCAGCGCGACATGCCCGGATGGTGTGATTGAAGCTTACGAATCCATTGAAGAAGACTGGTTCTGCGTCGGTGTACAATGGCATCCGGAAAGCAATACCGCTTCTGCGCTCGACCTGCAGATCTTTGAAGCCTTCATTGAAGCCTCAGAGCAGCGAGAAGTTCCCGCCGACACGATCCCGATGACCGAAATGTTTCGCCGCGCAGCCTGATCCGCGTTGCACTGAAGTTACAGATTTAATGAAGCCCGATGTTCCATGACATCGGGCTTTTTTAGGGCCGTTTCCCGGGGCAAACAGACGGCAAAGTTTGTTACGGAAGTCTTTTGCCGCTGACACAGAAGCCGAGATTTGTCATTCCACCAGGTCGCCTGAAGGAATCAACAGGAAATCGACCAGACGCTCCATCGAAGTTTTCGCGAAGACAGTTATCATACCAAAGACAGTGCAGGTATTGTTGACACTGCGGTCGGCGACAAGCATCAGATTGTCGTCACCTTTCAGAAGTCTCGGTAGCTCAATGGGATAGAGCGTCGGCCTCCGAAGGGGCATTTTGAACTGCTCTCCAGCTACTTTTTCCTGTGTTTTATGCGGTTTCCGCGTTGCAGATTAGTTCAGGAAAAGTTCAAAAAAATATCGTCACAGGTGTCGCGACACCCGTTTGAGTTGAAGCTCGCAACATTCCGCGTTACCCTGCTGCACTGGGGGGTTTGGATGAACCACCCTGCAGTTTCTGACTATTCGCTTGCAGACGAATCCTTCGTTCAAGAGTGTTTCACCAATCGAAACATCGATACACACCGGTAGACAAGAACAATAACTTTTTAGGTCGTTGATCCTGCGACCCGAATCAAAACGTATCTTCACAGACGTGCCTGGCTGGTGTTCGGCGTGACAGTGTCATACCGGCAACGCTGTTAGACTGTGGTTCGCCGATTCCTAGCCAATGCTTCGATAAGAAATATTGCTGTCTACCGGTGTTTTTTATCCATGACGAATTCACCTCAAACGCTAACGGGTGTGCAATCGTTTGCAGATGTTGCAAATCTGTTGAAGGTGTCTCCCAAACAACTGAAGTATTTGCTTTATGTGATAAGTGACGCCCATCGCTATGCTGCTTTCGAGATACGGAAACGGACAGGAGGTCTTCGGACAATTCGCGCGCCTCGTCGAGAGTTGAAATTCATACAGCGGCGTTTAGCTGTAATCCTCAATGGTTTTCACAGTCCTCGCCATTGCTCACACGGGTTTTGC
>CAMAXD010000365.1 GCA_945861975.1 Candidatus Kuenenia stuttgartensis
TCCGCCGGGATGCGTGATCGTCTGGAAGCCTGGATCGCAAAGGGAGGGAATGTGGCCTTTTTCAGCGGAAATACCTGCTGCTGGCAGGTTCGTCCCGAAGACACCGGACAGGCTCTGA
This sequence comes from Candidatus Kuenenia stuttgartensis, assembly GCA_945861975.1. GTDB lineage: Bacteria > Planctomycetota > Planctomycetia > Planctomycetales > Planctomycetaceae > SXXK01. The sequence goes on from CAMAXD010000365.1 coordinate 119, forward strand.
CCTGTTACAAGCAGGCGTTTAATCTCGACCCTGTGTTCAAGACCGGCGATCACAGTTTGCTGACGACGACATGGAGCCACCACCTGGTGAACCGTCCGGAAAATCTCCTGACGGGCGTCGGTTTCCTGTTCGGCGGATATCATAAAAGCCATGGACAATTCATGGATGGCAGCGGAGCATTTACTGTTCACCGACCGGATCACTGGCTGTTTGCCGATACAAATCTGCAGTCCGGAGACAGCTTCGGCGGCCAGCATACGATCGTTGGTTACGAATGTGACGGTTGTGAGTTACAGTGGAAGGACGGAGCTCCCTCTCCGACTCATCGCGACGGGACTCCCAGGTCCTTTGAAGTCCTCGCAACGTGTCAGGCTCAATGGGCTCCGGACGACTGCGAATGGTATGACCAGTGGGAACAGGGTCGAGTCGGCGCGGCGTGCCTCGGTATTCGCACAGACGTCGGCACTGTCTTCACCTGTGGTTCTACCGACTGGGCTCACGGCCTGCGCGGCGGTGACCCCGTGGTCGAACAGATCACTCGCAACATCCTGAAGAAGTTGTCGGAGCCCTGACCCGGACTGATTTCGGGCTGGGCGGTAAACAATAGCGCGGTATGTAGCAAGAAATCAACGGACAGACAGTCTGCAGGGCAGGGCACGCCGGAATGCTCTCGCTACTCTGGCGGGATTGGACTGCCATGAGGATCGAGAACAGGGGCCGAGGTTTCCTGTTGCAGACGGTCTCGCAATTCGCGGCCGGTAAAATGTTCCAATTGTTCAGCCTGGCCGTGAATTCGATCGACGGCCACGCCGCCTTCAGAAACCAAATACTGTTCCCACAGCCGATGAGACCGTACCAGTTCGGCTCCAAGACGGCGACCGGAATTGGTCAGCTGATAGCCGTTCTCTGTGGCGATGACGTGGCCTTTTCTTGAATGCTGCTTCATCAGCAGAGAACTCATAAAGCCGCCGGAGAGCAGGGTAGCTCGTAGTTGGCCGATCGACGCGACTACGCCCGATTTTCTTTCGTCCATTCGATACAGCAGAGCAATCAGGTCCTCCGAAAGAATTCTCAGCGACAGCCGCTGGCGACGCAGGATCCGAATCAAAACTCCTTGCTGAGGTGCGAACAGCGATACCGCGAAGAATAGTATGCCAGCACACAGAGCCATCATCCCGGATGTGCTGGTACTGCGATAACCAAACCAGCTCGGCACGACCAATGCTGATACGTGCCCCAAAGTCGCTGACACGGCCGCGATCAGCGCACTGACGATGATCATCGATCGCAATCGTTCGGTCAGAAGGTACGCGGTCGCGGGCGGAACGACAAACATGGCCACGACCAGGATATTGCCGACGGACTCAAAACTGGCGACTGCCGTCACGGCCACTATGATCATCAGGAGATAATGCATGAGTCTGGCACTGATGCCACAAGTGGTTGCCAGGGCCGGATCAAACGCGCTGAGTTTCAGCTCTTTGAAGAAGAGCACCACCACGACCAGATTGATCACCGTCACGGCCGCCAGTACCAGCACCACACGTGGAATCTCCGTTCCGGCGACATCCACCATGTCGAAGGTGGTGGTCTCCAGTGATCCGTAAAGCACGCACCCGGGGTCGAGATCGACATGATCGGCCGCCTGAACGATCATCACAAGCCCGAGGGCGAAGAGCGTGGTAAACACGACGCCCATTGAAGCGCCTTCGTCGACTTCTCCGAAGTTGCGAATCCATTCTGTGAAGACGGCGGTCAGCAGCCCAACGACCACGGCCCCGAGAAACATCGGAAGGCTCGAGCGGCTGCCGGTCACCAGAAAAGCGACGGCAAGCCCTGGCAGAATGGCATGACTGATTGCGTCACCAAGCAGACTCATCCGCCGCAGCAGCAGAAAATTTCCTGGCAGCGATGCGGCTACGGCGCAGAGGATTCCGGCCAGCACGATCCAGCCATCGTAGTCCCACGACCAATTGCTGAGCGCGCTCATGAGACGTGCTCCGTGGCATCAACCGGATGCGGGCTGGGAGCAATCCCCTGGACTCGGCGTTTCTGCAGCAACAATTCTTCCAGTTGAGCGATCAATTCGGGTTCGAGAACATGCTCGATCGCATCGGCACTTTGGTCGACTCGTCCCGGAGCAACGTCCGCATGAGTGATCAGATACAGTTCCCAGAGCCGATGTTCATGGACCAGCCGTGATGCCTCAACCATGCCCGAACTGGTCAGTGACAAGTGCTGGCCGCTGTCACGAAAGACCAGACCTCTCCGCCGACACCGTTCAATCTCACTCAGAAGCCGATGCGACGACCAGCTTCGCAGGGTCTGCAGTTCGGAAAAGGGGATTCCAGCTTTGGGGCCGCGCGATTCCTGTAGCTCAAACATCCCGCGAAGCAAATGCTGGTGATCAACGCTGCGATTCAGATCACGCCGACGAAGAGCTCTCACGACTACACCACGTTCTGTTCCGAACATCATGCTGACGAAGAACAACGCACTGCAGACCAGAACTATCATAGCGCCGGCGGGAAGATTACGAAACAACGCACTCATCGCAGCCCCAAGAAAACCACCAGCTCCGCCGATGGCTGCTGAAATCAATATCATCTGCTTCAGATTCTGCGTCCAGAAACGAGACGCCGCGGCCGGGATGACAAGCAGAGCAATCATGAGCACCAAGCCGACGGCCTGCAGACCGATAATGGTCACGATGACCACCAGTCCCATGAGCACAAGATCCAGAAGCAGCACCGGGTAACCTCGCGATTTCGCGAAACCCTCATCGAAACAGAGTAATGTCAGTTCCTTAAACAACGAGCCCATAATCAGCAGGGACAGGATTCCGGTGCAGCCTATCAGCAGACGGTCGGATTCAATCATCGACGCGGGCTTACCATAAATGAACGACTCCAACCCGGCCGAATGTCCGACGGACTGCTGAGCAATCGACAGGATGGCGATCCCGGCGCCGAAAAAGACGCTCAGCACTATCCCCAGAGCGGCATCTTCCTTGAGTCGGGTCAGGTTGCGCACGTAGAGAATCGCGACGACCCCTGCGATGCCGCTCAGAGCCGCACCGGTCAACAGAACGGGCAGAGACTTTTCGGCCAATCCCAGACTGGGAGCGATCAGGAACGCCAAGCCCACGCCGGGCAAAGTCGCGTGACTGAGTGCATCGCCCATGAGTGCCCGGCGGCGGAGCAGGGTGAAGCTGCCGACCATGCCGGCGGCCAGCCCCAGCAGCATCGTCCCAAGCATCACGACGCGTGTGTTGTAGTCCTGAAGGAACAACACACGTTGCCACTCCAGCCACGTGGGCCAGCGAATTGAACGATCCGTTAAAGATGATGCTGCGAATGCGAGAACGCTATGAAGAGCACCGAGAGTTCTCACAGCGTTCGCTCCCGACGTCGCATCGCTTCGGTCGCCTCGTCGAGCAGAGTCAGACGGCCGCCGTAGGTCTTCTCCAGATTCTCTCGAGTAAACACGACGTCCGTCGGGCCACTCGCAACGACTCGCATGTTCAACAACACGACCGAATCGAAGTATTCCGGGACTGTGTGCAGATCATGATGAATCACAATGGCTGTTTTGCCAGCCTGCTTCATCTCCCGCAGAATCTGGACGATGGCTTTTTCCGTCGCTGCGTCAACTGCAGCAAATGGTTCGTCCATAAGATAAAGATCGGCGTCCTGCACCAGGGCTCGAGCCAGAAAAGTGCGTTGCTGCTGGCCACCGGACAACTGACTGATCTGTCGATGCGCAAATTCGCCGATTCCGACTCGCTCGAGAGCCTGTTGAGCCGCTTCTCGATGTTTGCGGCGAACCGGCATGCACCAGCCGATTTTCCCGTACAGCCCCATGGTCACGACATCCAGCACGCTCACCGGAAAATCCCAGTCCACACTTTCGCGCTGGGGCACGTAACCGACTCGATGACGGCTGCGTTTGTAGGACTGGCCAAAAATCTCAATTCGCCCCGAGGCCCGAGGTACGAGATCCATGATCGCCTTCAGAAACGTGCTTTTCCCGGCTCCATTGGGGCCAATGACGCCGACCAATTGCCCTGGAGAGACATCCAGACCCACGTCCCAAATCACCGGTTTGCGATACCAGGCGACCGTCAGATCTCTGACGGACAGTGGCAACAAACTATTGGACGGCTGGACGATCGATGGGATCATGGCTGAACCTTAGCCAACTTCAGCTTGCCGGAAGGGCCGCGTTCCGGAGCGGTTCCGCCCAGAGCTCTCGCGACTGTCGTGATATTGTGGTCCAGCATGCCGAGGTAAGTTCCCTCATAGGTGCCGGCGGCTCCCATCGCATCAGAGAAAAGCTCGCCGCCTATCTTTACGTCGTGTCCACGGGACTTCGCGCCATCGATCAGGGCGAGTATGTTCTTCTGAGGGACGCTGCTTTCTACAAAGACTGCCGGGACCTTACGCTCCACAAGCAGATCTACTAATTCATTGATCCGTTGCAACCCGGCTTCCGATTCCGTCGACAGACCCTGAACACCAAGAACCTCTATGTTGTACGCGCGGCCGAAGTAGTTGAAAGCGTCATGTGACGTTACCAGCACTCTGCTTGATTCGGGAATGGAATCGATCGCGGAAAGTCCATACTCGTGCAGGGACTGCAGAGAGTTTCGATACTCGACTGCGCGCGTCTGAAACTCGGTGGCATGCTCGGGCAGCGATTTGCTCAACCCTTCCGTGATCACATCGAGGCAATTGGCCCAGGCCGCTACATCCATCCAGACATGCGGATCCGGGTGATCGCCGGCGCCGTCGGGTTTCAGGAGAAGGTCCAGCGGCAAATCTCTGGTCATCGCGAAAACCGGCTTTTTCTGCGCGATGCGATTGAACGTGTCTTCAAGTCGACCCTCCAGCATCAGACCATTAGTGAAGACCAGATCAGCGGTCATAATCTGCTGCACGTCATCTCGAGTGGCTTTGTACAGGTGTGGATCAACCCCCGGACCCATGAGCTGAGTCACTTCGATCCGCTCGCCACCGATCTCTCGGACAAGGTCAGCCACCATGCCTACGGTGGCCACGACTTTCAGTCGTCCGCCATTGCTCGACGTACTGTTTTCGCTCGGTCGGGTCGAAGGATCGCCGTTCTGACAACCGGTGAACAGCACCAGCAAAGTCAGCACAAACCGGAGCAAAAATGGTGAGTTTCGGTTCGCCTTGCGACACGCTACTGCGTCAGCACTGAGCAGCCACTTCTGCATAACTCCTGCTTCCTTTTTCATCACAATGGGATGTAGCATAGGCTACAAGCCCTGAGGATCAGTCTATCTGCCGGTCTGCCTGCGTCAAGACGCGATATCCAGAGCTCCGATAATCTCACCAAAAGGAAGGGCCTCTGTGCGATCCATGCAGGGGTGAAGTGTTTGGTCGGAATAGTGCTGATCGATGGACGTGCGGCTCGCGAAGACTATCCGATACGACACTGATGTTGTTCATCATGACATGACTTCAGTGGCAAGCTTCGCGACCGGTCGAAGTCAGGAACGTATTGGCGTCCAGGGATTTCTTCTTGACGCAATCGACTTAACTCATCTATAACCCTGGAGGGTTGTCACAGGTGGGTCTTTTTTGGCCCCACCGCAACCTAAGAGTACTCGCGGTTGTTCGTGCCTGACACCGGCGGACATCCTGCAAATTTCATCGGTGTCAAAGAATCCTCACGGAGGAAATGGTAATGGCCGCAAAGAGCACCGCAGCAAAGACAACTGCAGCAAAGTCCACAAAGGCAAAGACCGCCGCTGCAAAGCCAGCTGCACCAAAGTCAACTAAGGCAAAGACTGGTGCCGCCAAGTCAACCAAGGCTAAGACCGGCGCTGCTAAGCCTGCAAAGGCTCCAGTTGCTAAGAAGCCAGCTGCTAAGGGAAAGTAGTCTGACTGGTACTTTCCAGCACAGAAACACGAAACGGCTGAGTCGCCT
>CAMAXD010000366.1 GCA_945861975.1 Candidatus Kuenenia stuttgartensis
AGGAGAGATTATTGAGGGAAGATCGTGACGACCGGAGTTGTCCCGACGATGTAGGTCACCTTGGATTCCGACGAGCCGATCTTTCGTTTCACTCGAATATACAAATTCGAACCGTCGGTAGTTTCCTCGTCCGCCACGATCTCAAAGGACACCAGCTTCTTGCCTTGTTCCCAGGCAGTGTCACCCACGATGACATCCGGCTGCAGATCCTTCGGAGTTTTTCCATCAACCCAGGCCTGCATGGCTTTCTGAACCGAACTTCGCGCGAGTTCCTGGTCCAACGCATAGCTGGGGGCGTCGCCGGTTGAGCATCCCAGAAGCAAAGCGACTAGACAGAGTCCGGGAATACCGCGACGCGGTAATCGGCCGACAAACATATCGAGCATTCCGATCATGGAGTTTGGGTAATAACAGGATGATAACCGCATGTCACAGGGGCCACCGCGTTTTTTTTCAATGGCGATATCGTTCGAAGAGTCGCAGGCATACTCCGAGTGCCGTCCGCTATTTCGTCAAGGTTCGACTGCTACGGCATTTAGTCGCGTACTGAGGGTTTTCGTTTGACGGCGAGCCGCAGGCGGGCGTATGAAACACGATCGCGATGACTGAACCGGTGTGCCTGCGTTCGTTGAGGCTCACTTGTCACACCCTACAAGAAAATGCAGCAATTCGTTGGCTGTAACAAGTTCACTGCGTCCAACACAGGCACACCGATGACTGAGTTTTTTTCGAACCGAGCCTCAAGTCTCCGCAACGGGCATGCACCCATTGCGGAATGATTGGGGTCAGAATTCGCCGAGTACTTCGCCGCCGTTGATGCTGCCGAGGTTTCTCCAGAGACTGATATCAATGTTCTCTGAGATGAACCGGGCCGAACCGTCACACAGCATGATCTGTACTCCGCCGATGTGCTGGCTGTTGGAGGTTGTCGCGATACGGCCTGGAGGAAACATGCACGACCGACCGTTCGGTGGCAGAATGTGATTGTACTGGTTCGTCGAATGATACTGCTGCAACCATGGGCCACCGACATTTGAATAACCCTGCTGAGAAAGGTCGGTCACGTTGGCTGCGTTGCACTGAGTCATGGCTTCGGCCGCTGTATTTGGATACGTCCCCGGACGGAAGGTGTCAGTTCTTGGAGAAGAGATCCCGTTGTTGCCGTCACCAGTCAGCTTCTCAGCCATGCAGGAGGAATTGCTGAGACCGTCGGTGATATCGTTAAATCGATATCTCTTGTTGTGGTAAATGACGCCATTAGGTTCGGGCTGACCAGCGGCACCGCTGGCATACATTACGACAACATTTCCGGCGTTCCAGTAGTAGTTGTTGCGTCCGCCAACAGAGGCTGGAAGAGGCGTTGGATCGGAAGGGCAGCGAAATCCAAGGACCTCGGTGTTGCGTGGTACCGTGTTGTTGACATGATCGTAGGGTACATTGAAGTCGATCAACGCGAACAACTGAGCCTGTTCAATGTAGGGCAGAAGACGAGCATGTGCGGAGACCGGATTCGAAGCACCGTTCACGTCGGCAATTGGCATGCAGTTGTATACGTCATGGTAATTGTGAATCGCGAGACCCAGTTGCTTGAGATTATTCTTGCACTGAGTGCGGCGAGCGGCTTCACGAGCCTGCTGAACTGCGGGCAATAGAAGTGCGATGAGAATCGCAATAATGGCGATCACGACGAGCAGCTCGATGAGCGTGAAACCTCGTGATTTGCTTGGAGAACGAAGCATGGAAAGGTCCTTCGTGTAACAGGAATTGGCAAAGAAATAGCCGCCGCAATCGTGACGGAAAAATAATTCTGAATAGCTCGGGTCGACTTGAGATCGAATCACTCGCAGTTCGTCCGTGGAATGACTAATGGTCATCAGGACGACGGTCGGAAAGGCGAGCAGCACGCGTAAATTGGTCGGTTTGGATGTTTGCTCTCACGCAAACACAGACCGGAACATCACACTGCTCGCCAGGGACTGGATGCTGTTGCGGTTGCCACTCTGCGTTACGCCTCAGTGGTCTCTGTGACCTCTGTGGTAAGAATTGCGATTCAAATGCGATCCTTATGAATCGCAAAGAACCGCACTCGGAGGGCTGACGCCCTGCCGCTCGCCAAAAATGAATGCGCACGAAGTCGTGAAATTACGATCGGTGCGACGGCGACAGCAGGACGATGCATCCTGAGCGGCAATCAGGCCGCTGGAGGTCGGAAAATTGACGAGGGCAAGTAGCGAGCACCTCGTTCAGACTCGGGCAATTCAATCGCTCGGCGAGTCTCAGATGACGTAGAAGCCAACTCCAGCAAGGCAGCCGGGTCGAGACTTCTTAAGAGGTTCACCGGAACAGCAGGCACCGGAGCCAAAGGCACTGGACTGCTGGAACAATTTGGACCACTACAGCGACGAACCGGAGCCTGTACTGGCACTTCCAGGGACGCCAACGCGCCAAAATTAACTGTCGTATCCTGAACAATTTGATGTTCTGGCATCGAATGCCCGGCCACGGGCTTCCCATTACGGAACAAGTAGTTCCCGCAGGACGCCGAGGCCGACTGAGTCCAGGAAAGCACAACCCCCAGAGTGACCGCCAGCAACAAACCGCGGCGCGCGAACTCAAGCACGCTTTGCAGCGGTTGGTCGTTCGAGCAGGTTTGAGCAGGGGCGTTCATGTGGATTCCAACCTTCGAGAACATCGGCTCAGGAGTCTACGTTTCTGTTGCCTGAATTTGCCAGCGTAATCCGGACAGAATTTTAAGAACGATCCAACCCAGTTCTTCGGACAGACTTGTCCCAAAACAAGCCTGTTGCGAAAACGCAAAAAGGCTCGATCGTCTGCTGAACGATCGAGCCTTGTGGATGGTCGCCATTGACGAGCGGTCGCTCGTTACCGGAAGATCAGTTTACAGATTTGCCATCGAGGGATCGCGAAGAATCAGACGTTCTGGTTGGCTTAGCACCGGTCGCAGGAGTCTTGTTGGCAGCAGCCGTTGGGACTCGGTTTGCGGCGGTCGGATTTGTAGGAACAGCTCGCCCGCTGTCTTTGGCGGCTTCAGCCCCATCGGCTACTTGCTGGTCAGCAGCGTCAACCTTTGGAGTCCAGTTCGTGACGGCCCACGTTGGGTATTCGTCAGCAACACTGGCGGCCAGGTCCTGCAGCAGTTCCATCATCTTCTTGTTGGTCATGTCGCGATTCGCGACAACTCGCTGCATCACGAACCGCTTATTGGTCGGAATGTAGGCAAAGAACTTGCCTTCACCAAGTCGGTCGTTTGCGGCCAGCAGACGCAGCAACGCCGTGCGAGGAACTTCTGAGGCGGTTGATGGAATCTGGTCCAACCATGCCATGACCCACATTGACTGACCGTTGCGGCTCAGAACCGCTGACATGGAGAACTTCCATTCTTCTCCACGGTAGCTGGTTTTGAACGCAAAGTCATAACGCTGTTCTGTCTTTGTCGGCTTCAGGCCAACAGCAGACAACATTTCCCCCAGTTCGGCTTCGGAGATCTGCCCCGGCAGTGGTGCCGGCTGAACTTCGGGAGACTCTGATTTTTCCTGCTTAGTTTCCTGAGCAGTCACGGTTGAAACACTGCCAAGCAACAGCAGTGCTGGCAGCAGTACAGCACTTAACGCTTTCATCGTTCACTCCCTTGAATCGATCCGGCAGTCCTTGCCGGTTTACTCCGCTTCCAGCTCTGCCAGGTACTTGAGGCAAATCTGGGACCACGTTTCAAATTCGTCCATTTGACGCACCAATTCTGACGGAGGTGCGAATCCTGCGTTTATCATCGACTTTTCACGGGGCGTAACTTTGGGATACTCTAAATCGAAAATATGAACGATCCCGAGGTGAACTTTTCCTACTTCGGTTTCATCGTCGTTGATCAGTCCCACGCATTCTTCCGCCCAGCCGGACTCGATATCAACCTCTTCCTCGATTTCACGCCGCATCCCTTCCAGATAGGGAGACAGGTGGCTGTTCAGATCCAGCGTAGAAACATGCCCTCCCACGCCCACGGAACGTTTTGCATGCAGTCGCGTTTCCCCCTGAGCCGTCCCGCGCTGATAGTAAAACACCTCACCATTGCAGCGGAACACGCAATACGGAATCAACTGCTTGAACGTCGGATCCTGTTCCATTTCCGGACGAGGTCGATAGCTGGCATGCTGAGGATCGAGGATGACTTCGAGATACTTATCGGTGTCATCGCAAAAGCCCTGAAAATGCCCGACCTTATGAAAAACCGGCGTCGGAATGACCAGCACATGTTCGACTGTCATAGGATGTATCAAAATCAGCGTTTGAAAAATGAAGGCGTCAGTACGAAATGCCATGAGACGATTGCAGACCACCCGTGACTTTGCCGTCGTCTCTGGAACTGACTTGAAACGCAGAGCTTAGTTGACGTTTTGCAGAAAATCGACGAAGCCCATAGAGAATTCCTCCCGACAGACGTGACGTTCTTTGAATCTGCGGCTCTTTAACAATCGTGGCCGCAGCATTCCATGATGTGCGGAAACGAAGAGCAATAAACAAACACGCGATAATCGAACCTTTACCAGTCCGACCAGACCACCCCGGACATGCTCAGCGTTGATTGCCTGGCAGCAGCCTTTGGAGGAATTTCTCAATCGCGCGTCAGCAGCCGCTTCGGCGCATATTGCTATATTAATGATTTGTTAAAAACGTGAGACAAATTGTGCGGTTGTTGAACTCATTTTGTAACATCAATAGCGTCAAAGCCTTCGTTCCGGTCCGAAAATGAACTGAATCCAGTGACGCCCCCGCGATGTCTATTCCCTGCGATATTTCTCAGCGTCTACCGTCCTGTCAATGGGAGCCGTTGTCGATTAATCGGCTGCCCGGGCTGGTTCTCTGGGCGTGGTTTCGCCCGGCTGCACTTCCATCCGGAGTCATAATTTCAATCCCTCCCGAACTCGTGGCTGGCTCACCAGTCGGTTTTCCAATATCTCTGGCAGACATCCTGAGTGCGGCCGGAGTCTTTCCTCAGCAGTTCCAGGCCGTTGCTCTCTTCGGCGGAATCTGGCAACCTGCGGCGGTCGTAGCGGCTTTTGTTACCCATCCTTTGCCCCCCGTTCCTCCAGGTGGACGTGCGGAGATTTTGATTTCTTTCTTTGAGCCGGTTTTAATGCCGATTCCGATGGTGCCAATGCCGCAGGAGCACGGCGGGATAACTTCGGAGCCTGGCATTCCCCACGGCACTCCTTCAAGTCCCGACGATCTTGATGAGTGCCTCAACGCGGCGACAGTCGATTGGAGCGATGAACTGGCGGATGATTTGGAGTTTGAAGACGGTGGAGAACTGCTGACAGACGACACGATGTTTAATCGCATCGAGGCATTGTGGAAGTCGGCAACTCAGCTTGAACGCCAGATGACGGGATTGCGTCAAAAACTATCTGCGATGCAGACTACTCTCGGAAAAATGGATCGAGAACTGACCCCTGACGAGCGACTGGCATCAGATCGTGAAGACCGGGATGAATGGAATGACACTCGACGCTGGCTTCGTGATCTACAGTCGAAATGCCACAGAGAAGTGAAGGCTTTCGATATCGGAATGACAAGCGGTGCGGGGGGGCGTCATCACCTTGAAAACATTTTCTCGACGATCATTGAACCGCGAGTAAACAGCAGCAAACTCTCGCAGTACCGGACCGAATTTGAGAAACATCGCAAGGATATGGTCTCGCTCCAAAGGGGTATGGTGGCGATCATGGCAACCTCAGCGCAGAACGGAACACAGCGCGCTCAACGAGTGTTGGGCAAAATTGCCCGCAAGATTCGGGAGTTGCGAGCACGAAATCGAGAGCCGCTCGGCGGTACAAATATGGACCGATCCGTTCGCCGTAAACGCTGAAACCACTTATTGCAGCCATTAACCTGTGGCTGTTTAATCTCAACTCAATCAGCCAGGTCTCTCGCTTGCCAGCAGATCAGACTGGATACTCGGAGCTGATGGCTTTCGGGTCGAGTGCTCGCCAGAGATACCACGATGCGATGCTGCGGTGTGGAGCCCAGTTGCTGGCGATGTGTTCGAGTTCAGCGAT
>CAMAXD010000367.1 GCA_945861975.1 Candidatus Kuenenia stuttgartensis
TTCGATGCTGCGCGATGCCGCGCTGCTGCAGCTTGAGTTAATGGAACGGAGCCTGAAGGAAGATTGTATTCTGAAAGATGCTTCAGCGTACAATTTTCAGTTTCAGGGAACTCAGCCGATCCTGATCGACACACCTTCAATCGTCCGAATGAATCCCGGGACGCCCTGGGAAGGCTATCGCCAGTTTTGTCAGATGTTTCTCTATCCGCTGATGTTGCAGGCCTGGAAGGGCGTTCATTTTCAGCCGTGGTTGCGAGGCAGTCTGGAAGGAATTCTGCCCGAACAGTTTGCGCGAGTCTTGTCGTGGTTTGACCTGTTTCGTTCTGGCGCCATGACTCACGTTTGGCTACATGCTCGCCTGCAGGCAGTCGCCGAAACGCAGGTTTCGACATCATCATCATTGCAGGCCCACGGCTTCAATAAGCAGATGATACAGAACAACGTTGCAGGACTAACACGCCTGGTGGGCCGCCTGCAATGGAAAGAAGCAAAGTCTGTCTGGTCTGACTATGACAACGTCACAGGGCCTGTCAGTCGGGACGGGCACGACAAAGAGCAATTCGTCGAAAAGGTCTGCTCGTCGGGCCATTGGAAGACCGTTTGGGATCTTGGTTGTAATCAGGGACGTTATTCGCGGATTGCAGCGAAGCGTTCTGAAGTCGTTGTGGCGATGGATGCTGACCATTTAACGATTGATCGACTTTATCAAGCTTTGCGTGAAGAGAAGAATCGCATCATCGTGCCGCTCGTGACAGACCTGAGCGATCCTTCTCCGGGTCTGGGGTGGAGAGGCCTGGAGCGGTCACCACTGGAGCAACGTTCTCGACCGGATCTTGTGCTGTGTCTCGCATTGATTCATCATCTGGTGATTGGACGCAATCTGCTGCTGAGTGACGTTATCCGTTGGCTGGCATCGCTGCAGGCGACAGTCGTCATCGAGTTTATCGATCGGAACGATGAACAGGTTCAGTTGTTACTGCGAAACCGTACTGATGTCTTTACTGACTACAGCAAGGAAGAGTTTCTCAGGCTTGTTGAGAGCCACTTTGTTGTGCAGGAGCAATTTGGATTACCGTCGGGCACTCGTACTCTGTTCCGGTTGAGGCCGCTGAAACCATAAGCATTTCGGGTACTGTGTATGGAATCAATGGATTCAACATTCGGCCGTCGGGCACAGAGCTACCGCCCCACCATGGTTCAGGAATTTCTGCATCTGTCCGCGTTGAATTCGTTTGCGGTCGTGCAGCCGATCCTGGACAGCCTTGTCAATAATGTGGCTTTTCTGCGGTACTACGATTACTCACCGGCGGCTGTCCTGCTGGCTGTCGTACTGCTCACACTGGGGATTCCCGCTTCGTTTTTGAGTCTACGTGCTGTGCTGCATCGTCTGGGCTATCCGAAGTTCGCAGATGCGATTCGTACTATCCTGATGGTCGTGCTCATGTTGCTCGCGCTGTTGTATGCCGCGCGATGGGCATCAGCTACACTTTGGGAAGCTCTGTATAATCTGTCGGAGGATGTCTTTTTTCTGCCCGCGATTTTCACCGCGGTCTGGCTGGCAAGACTTTACTTTCGGGCAGAGATTTTTCGACAACTGCTTTCTGCAAGTGCTGCTGGCGTTCTTCTGTTTCCTTTGGTGTTTTTTCTGAACCCCGCCGTTCAGGAACAAGTGCTCATGGTGCCGGCTCGCGAGTATTTTCAGCCGGTCATCGCACGCTCTCCGGCTTCTGTCATCTTCGTTGTTTTCGACGGGCTCAGTGGGATGGCATTGCTGGATGAGAATCACGAAGTTGATCGAACGCGATATCCGTCGTTTGCAAGACTGAGTGATCGCTGCAACTTTTATCGCAATGCATCAACGGTACATACACGAACGGATCATGCGTTACCCGCGATACTCTCCGGCAGCCTTCCGACCGGACTTCAACTTCCTGTGGAAAGTGAGTACCCGCTGAATCTGTTCAGGCTCCTCGATAACTCGCGACAATTTCAGCAGTCGATCTTTGAACCGTACACTCAACTTGCTCCGGAGCATCTTCAGCGGATTGACCGGCAGGCGAGTATTCCCCGTCAGACTCTTGATTTGTTGGATACAGTTCTTCGTGTCTACCAAAGGATGTGCCTGCCCCAGTTGATGGACTCACTTGCCCTTGATGTTCCCCGAGAATGGTTTCGCCTTTTGCCGCCAACTCTGGCCGACCCGAAAGCTCTGGACGGGAAAATTGTATACCCCTGGGATGCGGATCAGGATCTTCAAGTTGGTCATTTCGTTCAATGTTTGAGGCCATCTGCACAACCCGCGTTACGATTCCTTCATATTTCTGTACCCCATGACCCATGGACACGGCTTGATTCCGGAAAACAATACAGACGCATGCGTATTGGCCCGGATGTGATACCTGGAGAAGATTCAGGCTCGTGGGGCGATGATGAGTGGCTGGTCAATCAAGGATGGCAGAGGTATCTGCTTCAGGTCCGGTTTGCCGATCTTTGTCTGGGCAGAATACTTGATCGGCTGGAAGAAACAGGACTTTTTGACGAGTCAATGATCGTTGTCACGGCTGATCATGGTTTCGCATTTCGGGCTCGATGCAGCCGACGAGATCCGCAGGGGGCTACTCTTTCTGACCTGATTCCTGTTCCGTTGTTTATCAAGTATCCGCATCAGACGAAATCGATGATCTCTGATCGAAACGTGGAGACCATAGATATTCTGCCAACGATTGCAGACGTTCTGGGAATGCCGAAGGACTCAAATTGGGATGGCGAATCGTTGATGACTGAAGTTCCGGAGCGACCACGAAAGATGGTCGTTGCCTCCCCTGCAATCATCCTTGAAGCCGCGTTCCCAGGTCGATTTGAATACGTTGATCGACTTCATAAAGTCTTTGGCAAAGGTGTTGAGGGAGCATTTACCGACCTGCAGTTTCTTCCCGAGTTGTCTGGTCGAGAGTCTTCGCCGCTTCTGAGTTCGGCGCAATCGAAACTCACGCTCACCTTAGGCGAAGGACGTTTGCCAGCTGAGGCTGGCGAGCAGAATCTGGTTCCATGCTATTATCATGGCCAGGTGAGCGGTGCGACGTCGGCTGACAAACCGGCAATTCTTGCTGTCGCCGTCAACGGCAGTATTCAGGCGACAACAAGAACATCCGTTGCTCCGACGAGCTATGGTGAATGGTCCGTCATGGTTCCTCCAAACGCCTTCACGGATGCGACGGATCGCGTTCAGTTTTTTGAGGTGGAGCAGAAAGCGGGAGGCATTGAACTCCACGAACTCCTGCTTGAATAATTTGCAGTCACTCGAAACGTTTCTCGGGAGATTTTCACAGCGATCAGGAAATGTCGCCTGCAGGTTCCGCAGATGCCGAGAAGTTCCGTCGCCGGTGCGATCGAAAAATGCCGTTTTCCGATCAAAGAGTGCTTGACGAACGTAACGATCATGCCGCGGAGACTTCGTCTGCTGAAAGCAATGACGAATCCTGTCGATACAGTTTGCATGAGCACAACGCAGACACCGCCAGACACCTTTGATCAGAACTGTCTTACAGTTCTTGAGTGTTATGCTGTGCGAGACGTGGCTGCCAAAGCGACAAACACAGACTACGCTGGCTGGCTGGACAGAATTCTCGAAGTGCCAGGACTTGAGTCCTCATCATTGACTTCGATTCATGGCTTTTTGATTGCTCAGGGACTCATCAAGTTCGAATTCACGGGCCGTAGTGTGGGGCTCCAGTATCAGCTTAGTAACCTTGGCAAGGAATGCGTTGCCAGAAAATCGCTGTGCTTTGCTGATGATCTTCGCAACACAGACAACGTGATCGACTGTGCTTCCGAGGCGAAAGCTCAGGCCGCCTGATAGAATTGGGCCGTAAGGCATCGGCTGCGGCCAGTGAGCCGTTGGACTGGCAGCCCGCTGATTGAGTCGCCCATCCCGCATCAGTACTGATTGAATCCATTGAAAAACCAGCGTTGCAGCGCGAACTGCCAGGTGTAGGCCCGTGAAATCATAGGAGCACTGGACCTCTACCCGCCTGTGCCGCGAGACGACAGGCCGTTCAACGGTTCGTCCGTACATCTGATTTCCACAGGGGATTCTGCTCTGGTCCCCGATTCAGGACTACCGCTGTCTGTGCTAGAGTTCGGCCTCACCGATTCTGTGCATACCGTAGCCTGAAACCATGCGAAGTCGATCAAATCCGCCTGCAACTCACGTCGCGCTGGTGCTGATACTGCTCTGTGGTGTTGATCAGTCGGCACTGTCCGACGAAGAGACCACTCGCCCCGGTTTAGCCGGTATCTTTTCAGACTCAATATCCATCGTTCAGAAAGTTGACGATCGGATTGCGTTTGACTGGACGGATTCTTCGCCCGACAGCCGACTCGGGGACGACTATCAGGCAAAGTGGCAGGGCCGCCTTCTGGTTCGTCAGCCGGGAAAACATACCTTCCACGCCATGGTGTCCGGACGACTTACCATCGTTGTTGACGGAAAGTTGGCGCTGCAGTCGGAAGGAGAGAGTCTCTTTCATTCGGCCGAACCAATCGAACTGACGGCGGGTGATCATCCTCTGGAGATTTCCTTCAAACGGACAGCGAATGTTGATGCCAGGCTTCAGCTTTTCTGGTCATCTCCGGAGTTTACATTGGAACCCTTGCCAGCCGATGTGTTGACTCATGAGGAACCCAATATGACAGCCGGGGATCAGGAGTCCGGAAGACTTCTGGCCGACGCGATGCGCTGTTCGGCCTGTCATTCCGGCCTCGCAGAAGCTTCGACTCTCAAAGCCCCGTCGCTGAAGCATGTGAGCGAAACACCGGTTGATGAACTTGTCCGGCGTCTGATGGACCCGAGGTCTGTCAATTCTCAAAGTGCGATGCCTTCGTTTGGGCTGAGTGCCGAGGAGGCTAAAGATGTCGCGCTGTTTTTGATGGATGCATCCGACAAAGAATCACCGTTGGCTCAGAAGGAACTCGAATTCAAAGCAGGCGATGCCGATGCGGGCTCGAAACTTCTGTTGACGACTGGATGTGTCGCGTGTCATCGTTTATCGCAGTTCAATAATGAAGCTGCTGAGTCAACGTCGGAATCAGCGGATGTTCTGCCCAATTCCAGCCCCTATCACGGACCGGAACTTGTTGGCATTGAAAAACGTCGCACTGCGAAGTGGCTTTCAAAGTGGCTGCAAGCTCCCGGTGAATTGAATCCAAATCATCGCATGCCGGTCTTCTCGCTTTCCGACGATGAACGACGTCAGATCGTTGCTGCACTTGTAAGGAACGCTTCGGAAGAAAAGGCTACTCCGGCGGATGATGTTTCAAAAGGAGAAAGCTCACCGCCGTCACTTGAAGCCTCGATCGCTAACGGTCGTCGTATCGCAACGGCCGCGAACTGTGCTGGATGTCACAGCATCAAAGGCCTTGAAACATCGGCAGTAAAGATTGCTCGGCCCACAAAAATTCAGTCTGCAGATTCCACTCACAATTGCCTTGCCGTCAAGAAGCCGCAGTCAAACACAGGAGACAATTCTGAGCCCAATCACCGACCGTGGTTTCAGACGACGGATGTTGAGCGTCAACAACTGAATGCGTGGTTGACTTCAATACGAACTGACATTCAGCACGTAACGGGGGCTGCTTTGGGCTCGCTGCTGATGCATCGTAACGGCTGCCTTGCGTGTCATGATCGAGATCTCGAAAAAGGGCTTTCGACTCATGCCGGAGTTATCTCCTCTCTGCGAAGTGACCTCAATGGTCAAAGCCAGGCACTGATCCCACCCGCATTGACGGCAGCCGGCGACAAACTCAAGGATGAGTATTTGATGTCTGCGGTCAGCGGAGAACAAGCCAGTCGCAGGTTGCCATGGTTGCTGGTGCGGATGCCGAAGTTTGGGTTTTCGGCAGATGAGAAGACGGCAGTCACTCGGTATTTCGTCGGGGCCGATCGAATACCAGACGCCGCTGATGTCGCTCGAGAAGAACTTTTCCGTCATTTGAATCCGCATCATCCGACCATGGCAACGCCCGCTGATCTGCTGACCGGGAATCATCTGATCGGAGCCGGTGGC
>CAMAXD010000368.1 GCA_945861975.1 Candidatus Kuenenia stuttgartensis
CTCTCTGGAACCATCAGCCAGCGTTCGCCACCTCAGGAACTCTGCCTTATTCAATTCCATCAGATGACGCAGCGTACGAAGGTTCAACTCCATACGACCTTCGATCTGCTCCTTACGGACATCTTCGGTTTCAGATGTTCGCAGAGTTCGCTCGAAAGGCAATTCGCCGCGACGAACCTTTTCGATGGTCTCAACAGCAATGTTCAATGCGAAGTCCGACTCAAGCATATGTCGACGCATACGCTTGCGAGTGATTTCGATCTGCTTGGCAAGAAAGATTTCGCGATCACGAGTCAGCAGAGGGATGTTTCCCATCTGGCTGAGATACATTCGGATCGGGTCACGAGATGACAGCGCTGATGTTTCAGGCCCCAGAAGCGCGCGAGCGGCTTTCTCGGCCTGAGCCTGCTTGACCTCTTCCTCGACCGGTGGTGGTTCGAGGTTAATATCCGGGTCTTCGATAAAGTCGAGCCCAGCGTCGTCCAGAGAGGTGATTAGCGAATCGACCATCAGCGGGTCGCCGCCTTCGTCAGGCAGCCAGGCATGCGCCTGCTGTACCGTGACAAATCCTCGCTCTTTTCCCAGCTTGACAATCGCCTTCAATCCAGCGTCCAGACGATACACGCGATTCCCCTTTTCAGAGTTCCATCATTTGTCACAACGCGTGTCGCAGACAAACAATGGCGGAGCATTCCGCTCCCAGTTTTAACGAGTGTCCGTGCCTCCGTGTTGAGACACACGCATCGTCAGCACACCGCTGACGCGCCCTGCCAGTTCGACTCCTGCTCAGAGATGAGCGACCGGCTGTTTCAGCAAACCAGCATACCCATGAATCTGAAAAATCAATCGCCCGTCAGGCCAAAAAAATAAGGATCAGCAGATCCGTCTCGAAGTCAGTTACACCAACTTCCGGAATTCAACTGAAACTCCCAATTCCTAACACCACTCACTTGAGTCCAATCTGGGGATTATTCGCGTCCGGACCGCCTCACGTCAACGTTCTGGGCCGATAGTTTGTTGTCTTTCTTTAACTGCGTCTCATGTTTTCCTTGAATCGCCCTTCGACAGGTTCACAAAATTCCAGGCCATTTCGCGGCCTCGACCAAACAAATCTGCCGCAGAGGAACGCTTTTCATTAGACTGCAGCCTCGCAGATTGAATGCATCCTTTTTCATTTCAACATCTCCTTTCGCCTGACTGTTCATGGCCTCGCCGAATAACAAATCCAAATCTTCCAAAGACTCCAGCGGTCCAGAACGCCAGATCGTGTGCAGCAATCGCAGGGCTCGCCACGAATACGATGTGCTGGATGAGATTGACTGCGGCATCGTGCTGACGGGCAGCGAAGTCAAAAGCATTCGTAACAACAAGATCACAATCGAAGAAGCGTACGCCCGCGTCGATGACCACGAGGTCTGGCTCATTGATTGCGATATCGCTGAATATGCTCAGGCCAGCATCTACAACCATGCCCGCCAGCGAAAAAGAAAACTGCTGCTGAATCGACGCGAAATTCGCAAGTATGTCGAAGCCGCTGAAAGTGATGGACAAACACTCATCCCACTGGCGGTGTTCTTTCAGCGCGGGCTGGTGAAGATTCGGCTGGGGTTATGCAAAGGCCGCAAGCTTCACGACAAACGGCAGAAGCTCAAAGAACAGGATGCGCGAAAAGAAATGCGCGAAGCCAAAGCTCGGAAGTAATCCGCTTTCTACAAGCGATCACTCACTACAAGCGATCACTCATCTGTTGCCGTCGACACTCATAGAGCACAATGCCAGCCGCGACGGCCGCGTTGAGTGACGCAACCCCGCCCAACATCGGAATGGCAACCGGACCGCTTGCCTCAGTCAATAGTTCCGGAGCAATTCCCGCAGCTTCAGAACCAACAATCATCGCCTGAGCCCCGCGCATGTCGCAGTTCCAAAGCAGACTGTCAGACTTCTCTGAGGCGGCCAACACGTTCACGCCGTGCGTCTTCAACTCGCGCAGCGCCTCAAGAAGGTCGGGGACTCGATAAATCGAAAGATGATTGACCGCTCCGGAAGACGCACGCGCGACGTGCGGGGTCACCGACACCTGAGACCGCTCACCGATGATCACGCCATCCACCTGTGATGCATCGCAGCATCGAAGAATGGCTCCAAAATTGTGAGCATCCTGGAGACGATCACAGACAACAAACAGCGGCGGCAGATTGCGCCCAGCGGCGGATCGTTCTGTGGCTGCTTGTCGAAGCAGCTCCTGCAGATCTTCGAACGTGCCGCAGGGGAATTCCCCCATCCGAGCCAGAAAGCCCTGATGCTCTTCCGTGCGACATAATTCCGTGAGCCGAGAACCTGGTAGCTCCTGAAGTCGCAGCCGAACCGCTGAAGCCAGCCGGCCAGCTTCGTCAATGATCTCACGAGGCAAATCTTCGTCCAGGAGCAGTTCTACAACCGGCCAGCGGCCTGCTGTGAGGGTTTCCATGACGGCGTAACGCCCCCATAACCAGCTTCTTTGGTGACTTGCGGCGAGACTGCGGGACGTCTTTTTCTGTGAACTTCGGCTCATTTCCGGAGTCTAATGGCCGGAGGTCCGTGTGTGCCAGCGCCTTCCGGGAATCCTGACTCATCAGCCGGGAATACTCAAATCATCGCATGATTCGACTCCGCATCTCTGCGAGAATCCTGAGCGAAGTCGTGGATTCGAAACATCAGGCAAGTCACGCCACAGGAACTCCCCTTGGTTCACTGCTCGAAATTCCCTATCGTCCGCGTCAAATTCCTGAAACTCTTAGTTCTCGAGGTTCCAGTGGTCGCAGGATCGCTGACGATTCCATGAAACGCACTCTGCTTAAATCCAAGATTCATCGAGCCACAGTGACCGACGCCAGCTTGCATTACGAAGGCAGCGTGACGATCGATCCTCAACTCATGGAAGCCGCCGACATTGTCGAATGGGAACAGGTTGACGTTCTCGATATTAATAATGGCAACCGCCTGACGACCTACGCGATCAGTGGCGAACCCGGCTCCGGAGTTATCTGCCTGAACGGCGCCGCAGCGCGACTGGTCCTGATCGGTGACCTCGTGATCATCTGCAGCTATGCTCAGTATTCCGAAGAAGAACAGCGCACGCACGTGCCGCAGGTTGTGCGAGTCGACAAGAATAATCACATGATTGCGTCCTGACGATCTCACTCGGAATAGCCAATCATTCCGAATCAAGATCGCTGAATGGCAGCGTGGGTGAGCAACGCTCCGCCATTCCTTCTTTAAAATGGCGACGACAGACGGAGACATAGCTTTCATTGCCGCCGACTTTGATCTGCTCTCCTGAACGAAGCGGCTTCCCGTCGCCATCAATCCGCAGCACCATGGTCGCCTTACGACCACAGTGGCATACGGTTTTGATTTCTGACAAGACATCGGCCCACGCCAACAGGTACTGACTGCCTTCGAAGAGCTGTCCCTGGAAATCGGTCCGCAGTCCGTACGCCAGGACCGGGATTCCTTCCAGATCGGCAATTTCTCCCAGGTCAAAAACCTGTCGCTGAGTCAAAAACTGAGCTTCATCGACAAACACACATGCCAGCGAATCTTCCGCATGATGCTTTCGAAAAATCTCCAACAGCGAATCGCTCAACGAAAACGCAATGGCGTCCGCCTTCAGCCCGATCCGTGAGGCGATCTTTCCGATCCCATCACGTACGTTCAATTGCGGGGTCAGCAACATCGGACGCATCCCGCGTTCCTGATAGTTGTAGGCCGCCTGCAACAACGTTGTCGACTTGCCCGCATTCATCGCCGAATAATAAAAATACAATTTCGCCATGCCCGCTCAGGACTCCTCAAACTGCCCCGGACTCAAACTGGCCCTGAATGGTTACGATCAAATGGCGACGTCCACCACTGACACGGTGTTCGCACAGATAAATCCCCTGCCAGGTTCCCGTCATTAATCGTCCGCTGGAAATGGGGAGCGACAGCGAAGCGCCAGTCAACGTGGCTTTCACATGAGCCGGCATGTCGTCAGCCCCTTCACACGTATGGCGATAAGCCCAGGATTCGGGGACCAAACGATCAAGCGCCATCCCCATATCGATGGGCACATCCGGGTCCGCGTTCTCATTGATGGTCAGCGAGGCCGACGTATGCTGGATAAAAACATGCATCAGCCCCATTCGGCATCTTCGCAAATGTGGCAACTCTCGCAGCACATGCGAAGTGATCAAATGACATCCCCGCGGAAATGCTGGCAGGACAATTTCCGTCTGGAACCATTCGCTGTTTGGCATCGACATGTTGGCTGGGGGCATCTTTCTCAACACTCAACACAACTGGAACTCAGGCAGTGTACACAACGCGTGCAGCCCTTCCGTCAGCGAAGAGGACGTGCCCGGTTTCAGCAGACTCTCAACTCGCTCCCGCGCGGCGTCCGGAATGCGGACAGCAAACAACAATGTTTCGAAGTAGTCAATCAACGCGCGGGAGTTCGTGAGTTTTCGCGTTGCCAGGTATTCTCGCAGTGACTCTTTTCCAAACCGCGTTTTCTCGTTGGTGATCAGAAGACGAACAAGATTTGATCGCCCAAGCAGGGTTGAAGAATTGATCCACGTTCGTCCGCCGTCCCAACCTTTGACGCTCGGCGGATATAAAAGTCCTTGCCCCAGCGTTTGCATCGCGGACGCCAACTCAAAAGAGTTTGCTGAACCCTCAAGACATCTTAACAGCCCGATGGCCAATTCGACCGGCGACCGAACTTTGCGACCCACGGAGTGCTCTGAATAGAACAGATTGCTGGTGAGAATTCTTTTCAGCACAGGCTGAATCATCATCCCGGATTCACGCATGAGACTCGCCAGCGGCGCAATCAATGCCATGTCCGGGGCTGGCTCATCCATCACAAAGAAGCGAATCAGCTTGGAAACGATAAACTCGGGCGCTGACTTTTGCTCCAGCACAATCCGCACGCCGTCCTCACCGCCGAACTCACCGTTTTGCCCCAGAATCGACTTCGTCCCCGTGTCGTGCTGATAACGATTGAACCGAAATTCGCCACGCCGAATCTCCCAGCCCGTAAAGCACCTCGCGAGTTCGCGAATATCGTTCTCCGAGTACTGCCCTTCGCCGAGGCAGAACAGTTCCATAATCTCGCGCGCATAATTTTCGTTGGGGTGAGCTTTTCGGTTTGTCGCTGAATCCAGATAAATCAGCATGGCCGGGTCGCGGGAAATCTCCAGCAGCAGCGCGGAGAAATCACCGAATGCGAATGATCGCAGGAGCTCATTTTGCGTGAGCATCAGGGCGGGATCTGTGACTTTGTCAGCCCCGGTCGCAAAATGTCCGTGCCAGAACAGAGTCGTCTTTTCTTTGAGCTGAGTATTCGTGCTGAGCATTCGGTAAGCCCACCACGCTGAAAGCTGCTGCACATTTCCCGTGGCGATCGCGGAGTTCGCAAGGGACTTCATGTCTCGCAGAAAGTTTTCGGATTCGATAGCCGACAGTAATTCGTCAACGACCTGAACGGGGGTCTTGCTGACCGCAGCGGTCAGTTCTTCCTGAGTCGCCCCGAAGCCTGCGCGACGGAATAGATGAGAAGCAGTCCGTAGATTCCATGCGGATTCTTCGTCAGGCTTGAATTCAGCCCACGCCCATTCCGGATCAATCATTGTCTCCATCACCAGAACTCCTGAACACCATGGAAATCTGCGGCGACTTTGAGCTCCGTCCACGCAGGTCAGGCTGGTATTCTAGAGTCTGTCTGTTTGTTTTGCTCGTGCGTCTGATGGATTTGTGAATCATCTGAAGTCTCCCGAAATCAATGCACAGCATGTCGCACTCCGCGCTGGCTTAATCCTGGAGCAGCATAAATTGAGGCCGGGATGCGTAGTGCTCTGTCAACCTTTAAAGTTGGGGTTGAATTGTATTTGTACGACGGACTTCCAGTCCGTCGACGGTAACCTTTGTCGACGGACTGGAAGTCCGTCGTACCCGAAAATTGAGCCTTGACAGAGCAGTAGGATGTTTTTTTGTAGCCGGATTCGTGAGAATTCGG
>CAMAXD010000369.1 GCA_945861975.1 Candidatus Kuenenia stuttgartensis
TCGTGATAATTGTGCAGCGCAAGTCCGATCTGCTTCAGATGGTTGCGACATTGCGTCCGACGAGCGGACTCGCGAGCCTGCTGTACTGCCGGCAATAACAATGAAATCAGAATCGCAATAATGGCGATTACGACCAGAAGCTCGATCAGGGTAAAGCCACTGCTGGACGTCTTTTTTCGCCCCGCCACAGTCGAAGAAAAAAATTCCATGAGGCTCTCCCGATTGGTGTCCATCACTGAGCGTTAAGTTCCACCAGGTCGTGAAACTGCAAAAACGCCCTCAGATCACCCGTGCACGGGAAGTATTGTAGCCAAGGCTACAACCATCAAGACAGAAAAGCAGATTTTTCAAAAGCAGTCGAAGATTGGCGACGGAGGCGTTGTTGACACAGAGGGTGTTCTGAAGATTTGAGCAGCGGTTTCAGTTAAGGAAAAGCCGCAAACGACAGCATCAGTGAACACCGACGCCTGCGGCTCGCCGTTAAACGACACAATCGCAGGCTGATGAACAACACTATCTCGTCAGTATCTCGTCAGTCAAACTTAACCTGAAACCCGGCGATCATCATTCCCGCATCAACGGTCAGTGTCTGACCTGTGACAATGCGGCTGCCGGTGATCAGACTGACAATGCCGTCGGCAATATCTTCAGGCTGACATGTTCGGCCCAGAGGAAGGCTCTTTTTGTAGGCCTCGACCAGTGTGTCAAACCGATCGCCAAGCCCCGCATGAGTCCAGCGAGTCTCCACGAACCCCGGTGCAACGCCGTTAACTCGAATCAGGGGGGCAAAGGTGCGAGCCAGTGAGACAGTCAGGTTATCCAGAGCGGCCTTGGTGCAGCAATAGGGAATCGAACTTCCCTGTCCCAACTGAGCGGCCACGCTGGAAACGTTGACAATCATGCCGCCGCCCGATGCCGTCATCGGTTCTCGTACTGCACGGGCACAATGGAAGGCACCAACAACATTAACTTTCCAAAGTCGTTCCCAGGACTCATCGGTGGCATCTTCGAGATTCTGAAAGGCAATGAAATCCGTTGTCCCCGCGCAGTTAACCAGAACATCAATGCGACCAAAGACTTCCATCGTCTTTGAGACCATATTGCGACAGACTGCGTCATCGGCAACATCAGCTTTGACTGCAATCGCCTGTGAGCCCAGAGCAACAATCTCCTGAACCGTCGATTCCGCATCGGCCTCCGAACGGGAGTAATTGACGACGACACAATAACCGATTCGAGCCAGTGCCAGCGAGGTCGCTCGACCTACTCCAGTTCCTCCACCCGTCACGATGGCCACTTTATTTGCAGACGACATTTCGTATTTCCTTTAAAGCACGATGCTGAGCAGAGACTGAATCATCAAAATCATCAAACGTGGAACGCCTAAAGATGCCGCAACTGACGCTCCGGAAGATGAACCTCAGAGACATGACGAGCAGCCGGCGACGGCAGGTCAAACTTCCTTAAAAACGCAGGGCGATCACGGCGACCGGAGCGAGTGTAGTCGGCCCAGATCTCCAGTGCGACGCTTCGCTCTTCCAGTCCTCGGACGTCAGTGAGGTATTCAAACACACGTTCAAATAAACGGCTGAGCGAAATCCCGTGTCGTCGCTGCTCTTTCTCATAGAGCCAGTCGCAAAAAATCTGAAACTCCCCGAAGGCAGAAGCGGAATCGTCGAGCATCATTCGTAACGTGGCCGAAAAATTCCCGCTGTTGCCGACAAGATCCCAATATCGCGCGAAACGTCTTAGCCGATTCACCTGTTCAAACGACAACAACCGATTCGACAGAATTTCATACGGTGCATTCCGGCTGTAAACCATCTGCCATTCGGAGTCATGACGAATAATCGGCGTGCCACGCAGACGTTTGAGAATGCCAACCTGAATCTCCTGCGGATGAAGAACATACAAGCGATCAAACCCGGCCGCAAAACTGTCCAGCGATTCACCCGGCAGACCAACGATCAGATCTGTGTGAATATGGACGCCCGTTTCGGTGCGCAGGAAACGAAGATTCTCCTCCAGTTTTGAATTATCCTGAGGTCGACTAATCAACTGGCTCACATCATCGCTGAAGGTCTGAACTCCGATTTCAAACTGCAAAGAACCAGCAGGGAATCGTTGAATAATCTCACGCAGTGACTCCGGAAGTCGGTCGGGAATCAGCTCAAAATGCAGAAACAAACCGGGCGTCCATCGCTCCAGAAAGAACTCCAGGATCGCGCGACTGATCCGCAGATTCAGATTGAATGTTCGATCGACAAATTTGAATTGCTTCGCGCCTCGATCCATAAGCTTCTGCATCGACTCCAGAAACAGCGGCAGCGAAAACGCGCGGACGGGAATCTCGAGAGCCGACAGACAAAACTCACAGGTAAATGGACAGCCCCGCGACGCCTCAACATAGAGAACTCGATGAGCAAGATCTTCCGCTGCGTAATGCTCATAAGGCAGATGAATCTGATCCAGTTGAGGCACAGGCGCATGCAGAATCTTAGGAATCGAACGGCGAGACTCGGCGTCTTCGGTCGACAGCAGTCGTTCGCATAACAACCGAAATTCCAGATCAGCTTCACCGGTGATGATGAAATCTGCGAGCGCCACAATTGGCTGTGTCTCCGTTTCGTAACTCACCTCCGGACCGCCCAGCACCACGACGACATCAGGAGCGACCTGTTTGAGATCAGCAATCAATCGCAGTGTCTGGTCGACATTCCAGATATAGACTCCAAAGCCCACGATCCGTGGAACTTCGCTCAGAATCGCGGCCAGAACATCCTGCAGGTTATCGTTGATTGTGAACTCGCGGATCACTGAGTCAGCCTGCAGAACTCCGAGGTTAGCCTGCAGATAGCGAAGCCCGAAGCTGGAGTGAATGTAACGAGCGTTGAGTGTTGTCAGGACGATGGAAGTCATGCAGGGACAGTCTTTCGACTGGAACACGTTTCTAAACCGGGACGGGCTCCCGTCGATCATACGAATGACCGGGAATTTTGAATTTTCAGCAGTGCCTGTAACGGTTTTTAAACCACCTCGACTACTTATTAACCTGTTCGTCCGTGTCAACCAGCAGTTGGTAGGATTCCTGTGAAGACTCCAACTGACGAAGTTGATCGATCACTCCCTCACGCTGCAGAATTCTTCCCAGGCGGGCGAGGATCTGAAGATGCGTGGCCGAATCCCGGGCAAGAACCAGAAAGAACATATCCGTCATCACCCGCCGCGGAGCACCGAAGGGGATTCCGGAAAGTGTTCGGCCATAGGCAATCACGGACTGACCCAGAGCATCCGGAAGAGGATTTCGTGGGTGCGGAATGGCGACTCCATTTTCGAAGCCCGTCGACATGACATCTTCACGTTCCTTGACGGCCTTCAGCACGGCCGCCGGATCCCAGACATGCCACGTTCGGCCAGCCACTTCAATCAGAGCCTGAAGAACCGCCGGACGTGTTCCGGCATCAAGCGGAACCTGACAGGTTTCGGGATGCAGCAGCTCAGTTATCGCGTTGGGGGTCCGAAGTTCCGTATTCTGCTGAGACTGCTCGAACTGAGCCAGACCCTCATCATCGAGACTCCGAATATCCTGTTCGAGCCAGTGAGTGATCTCGATCTCGTTGAATCGCCACTCACCCGCGATGCGTCGCCCCGGAATGACACCTCGATTCACAAGCTTCTCGACAAGACGTCGATCTCGTCCGAGCTTCTGAACCAGTTCATCCAAATTGTAGAAATCTCGAGACACGAGTTTTGGTCATCCGAGTGAAAATGTGCGGCGGGTCGATGCAGGATGGTACAACACGAGAGCCGCCCGGTGTTATCCGCTCAAAACACTTCGGCACGCACTCTCAGAAACCAAACGCCAGAATAACGACGCAGGCCGCCCAAATCGCCCGTTTTAAGCAACTATTCTCCGCACGGTGTGAATTGAGGGCGGGTGATCGCGGGACGCCTTTAGAAATTAGCCTCAATCGTGGCCGCGTACAGAATAAGTTCCTCTTGGCCGGAAATCAGAATTCGGCGTACTATCCCGGGCTTTGTTGAATTGTGATTGGTCGCGAAGGCACTGGGACGTGCCCCGCTGCTCACTCAAAGGTTGATTCGAGGCGATTTCGAAATGGATTTCAATATTCGCCCTGTCGGCAAGGCCTGTGCGAAATCAGGCCGGACGTTCCGTCCGGGTGATACGTGCTGGTCTGTGTTGTTCGAAAAAGACGGACAACTGGTCAGACAGGATTTTAGCGTCGAAGTGTGGGCCGGTCCGCCGACAGGTGCAATTGGACACTGGCGATGCCAGGTTGCCGAATCTGCAGACGCTGGTCGCCCAAAGCTGGATGCGGACTCACTGTTTGATTACTTCCTTCAGTTAAGTGATTCTCCAAACATCGTCCAACAGCAATATCGCTATGTGCTGGCCCTGCTGCTGTTACGAAAACGACGATTGATTCTGGAGCAGGTCATCGACATTGATGATCGCCCTGTGATGCATCTGGTCGGCAGTGGCGGCGAAGGCCCATTTGACGTTCCTGAAGAGGAACTATCAGAGGATCAGATCGAAAGGCTTCAGCATCAACTGTTTGACTCTGGTCGTTCGATCGCGGCGTAGCTTAGATCTCTCTTGCCCTCTCAGGAACACGCATTAATGAACCCTGTTCGAATCATCCTGCTGATTGCACTGACAACCACGGGTTGTCAGTTGGGCGGGCGTCGACAGGAAGTTCGTATCGTTAACCCAGTGCTGCCGGAGTCAATCGGCCGGATCGAGCTGGTCGAATATCTGAACGGCAAAACTGACGGACTACAGAGCTGGCGTTGCATGAACACTCAGGTTCATGTCAAAAGCCCTGATCTGCTGATCGCTCAGAAACTCAAGGGGACTTTGGCCTGTTCTGCCCCCGGACAATTTCGACTGGTTTGTGACAATACCGTTGGGCATGCAGATTTCGGCTCCAATGATGACATTTGCTGGGCTTATGTAAAGCCTGGCAAGTCGGTCGTCATGACGTGGAAACATGAAGATTCCGCTTTGCTGCAGCACTTGCCCGGCGGCTTACCGCGGCTGGAGCCTGAGTGGCTGATGACCGTGCTGGGTGTCGAACCACTCGATGCCGATCGATACGATCTGCAGAATGCACCAATGGGATCCAAAGAAGTCTGGCTGGTTGCCATTGAAGACGCTCCGGACGGCTCATCATTGCGACGAGTCATCAAAGTGGACACCGTACTGGGAGTAATCCGCCGTCATGCGCTTTATGACAGCGATGCTCAGCCGCTTCTGATTGCAGATCTCAGCGACTACAAGTCCTGTGGTAAGCATGAGCTGCCCCATACCGTTCGCATCGACTTCCCCAAAACAGAAACTCAACTGACCCTGAAGTTCTCTGGCATCGAAACAGGTTATCAGATGGCGGAAGCGCTATGGCAGCCGCCTCGAAACGTGGAAGTCATGGACCTGGGAGACTACGTTCGTCTTCAGATGCAGCACGATCCACAATTCGCTCCTCGCGGACGTTCTGGTTCTGCAGCAAACGCGGATCCCGGTGTTAAAACGGCATTCAATCCTGCCAATCAGGGAGTTGCCAAAAACAACGCGGATATCGACTCAGAGCCTTCGTTTGATGACGAACCTTCATTCGATACCCAGTCACCCACTCTACATCTGACTGGAAACGAGAAGTTTTATGCTCCCGACGGAGATGACTCTTTCAACGACCAGGCTTCAGGACAAAATCAAACCAGCGAAGAGGATTGGGAGCGGGCTCTGGCAGAAGAGTCGCTAATTCCTGTGTTCGATGTTGTGGCACCACCTTCGTCTTCCCGTGGCAGGAAACGCTGGTTCCAGTTCTGGAAGAAGTAAAGAGCGGCCCGAACCGTCTTGTGGCAAAACTTGTGGCAAAACTTGTGGCAAAACTTGTAGCAATCAATGACCGCGTGGCCATCTCTGTGCAAACATTGACGGCCTGTCACAGCTAAAACCTTCGCTGATCGACAGCAGCATCGGTTCACCAGCGTCGGTGCAATGATGTCACT
>CAMAXD010000370.1 GCA_945861975.1 Candidatus Kuenenia stuttgartensis
AACATGCAGCGCACAATGATCATCTCGGCGGAGGGTCTCGACCTGTTGAGATCGCTGGATTGAGCAAGATCCGCTTTTGATCACCTGGAAACAGGTCTCGGCAAGCCGCTAAGTCTTACTCGTGAAGCTCGTGCAGGAGGTCTGCCGAAATCCATGACGGTGCTTCCAAACAGCGTGAAAACACTGAACCGCTTGCGATGATGGTGGCAGGCCCCTACAACTCGCGGTAGACGAGACTTCAGATCTGTGGACATGACGTGATGGGCACAAAGGTTATTCCGGCTCATTGCTCAGCCGCGACTTGAATCATCAATTGACCTCCGGGTCTGTTCTTCGATTCATACTGCTGACTGCTGTCGACAGTGGTAGTGAGTTTCGTAATGGGATGCTGGTTGAGGCCAGCACGAATAACGCATTGATGCTGAAATTGGTTCAATAGATTCAAAGGATTCTCTGAGACAATGCAACCTGATGACAAAGCCAAAGAGCTGGGTGTAAGTTTTGAGCCACTGACGCCGGGCTACTTGAACCTCTGTGTTCGATCCGGAAATCAGTTGATCACGTCCGGCCATGTGAGTGATCTCAAGGGAGTTCTGGGCAAGGGTGTCACGGTCGAGCAGGGCTATGAAGCGGCGAAAGACTGTGCAAAAAAGATTCTGCGATCCGTCATTAATACTCACGGAACGCTGAACGGGCTGCGTGTGCTAAAGGTTCTGGGCTGCGTGTACTCGGCCGGAGAATTCACAGATCAGCATCTTGTCATCAACGGTTGTTCGGACCTGTTGCACGAGATCTTCGGGAAGACCGGCGACGGTTATCATGCTCGAAGTGCTCTGGGTTTTGCCGCTCTGCCAACCGGCGCCGCGGTCGAAGTCGAAGCGATTTTTGAGATCAAAGGCTGAGCCTTCGGAGGCAGCCGGTTTTTTGAAGTCCAGGTGAAAACTCGGCCGATTTCCTTCGATCACTTGGCGAACGTGTATTTGTTCAGCTATCCTCACGACATGCAATTCTCGGAAGTCTGCAGTCAGACAGGCTTTCGAGGATTTTGATCATGTTATATTCAGATATTTTCAACAACGTCGGCTCTGACAGGACCATGATGCGATGACAACGGACCCTACACAACCAGAGCCTCAGCCAACTCCAGCAGTACCAGAACCTGCGCCTGCCTCCGTAATGGAGTCAGCTCCAGCCCCGGAGGCTCCGATGGAGCCCGTTGCTGCCGCCGACCCGATTGCGGAAGATTCAATTGCGGAAGATTTAATGGCTGCCGACCCGATTGCGGCGGCTCAGGAAGCATCGCTCGAAGAAGCTTCTTCCGCAGCGGCTCGTGTCCGTGAGAAAATGGCGAGTGGTTCAGAACGTCCGGCAGCGGCCGAGGCCAATGTTCCGCGGACTCCACAAAGATCATCAGCGGTTGAAATCCCTGCAGCCGACGATCTGGATTCCTCACTCGAAGAGGAAATCTCTGCTGCGATGAACAGCGGTGATCTCTCAACTCCGATCGAATTGTCAGCAAACGCGGAAGAGCAACCCGCGGAAGGCGCCAAAGAGATTGGTCCCGGGGCCAAGGTCAAGGGCGTTGTTCAGGCGATTCATGGCGGTGACATCTTCCTGGATGCTGGTCTGCGTAATAACGTCGTTCTGCAGGTAACTCAGTTTGCTGAAGGAAAAGTTCCTGCAGTCGGCGATCAACTGGATGTGATTGTTGATAGTATCGATGTCGACGGCTTGATCAAGGGCCGAATTCCGCGAGCACGTCATCGTGCGGGTGGGAATTGGGATTCATTGGCCGTGGGGCAAATTGTGGATTGCCTTGTGACAGCTGTCAACAAAGGTGGTTTGCAGGTAACCGTCAGCAATCTGCGAGCGTTTCTGCCGGCCAGTCAGGTTGAAATTGGATTCGCCGGGAATCTGGATGGTTATCTCAACCAGAAGATCACCGTGCAGATTACTGAAGTCAATGCGAAGAAACGCAACCTGGTCGTCAGCCGCCGTGCGCTTCTGGAAGCTGAGCGAGCCGAGGGCGAGGGTGAGTTCTGGGGCGGCGTCGAAGTTGGCCAGGACTTCAAGGG
Source organism: Candidatus Kuenenia stuttgartensis (assembly GCA_945861975.1). Classification (GTDB taxonomy): domain Bacteria; phylum Planctomycetota; class Planctomycetia; order Planctomycetales; family Planctomycetaceae; genus SXXK01. Next base: position 2,076 of record CAMAXD010000370.1, read on the forward strand.
CGTCGTGAAGACTCTGAAGGACTACGGTGCCTTTGTTAACATCGGACCTGTCGATGGTTTCCTGCACATCGGCGAAATCAGTTGGTCTCGCATCAATCATCCGAAGGACGTTCTGGCTGAAGGTCAGGAAGTCGATGTGAAGATCCTGAAGCTGGATGCCGACAAGAAGCGGATCAGCCTCGGCATGAAGCAGTTGGCTCAGAATCCCTGGTCGCATGCTTCTGAACAGTGTGCTCAGGGCCGCACTGTTTCCGGCAAGGTGACACGAGTTACAGAATTTGGTGCGTTCGTTGAACTTGAGCCCGGGCTGGAAGGCATGGTGCACATCAGCGAACTGGCTTGGCGTCGCGTCGGCAGCGTTGCGGAGATCCTGAAGGTTGGCGAAACCAAAGACTTCCAGGTAGTCGAAGTCGACACCAAACGGAAGCGAGTTTCCCTGTCGCTGAAGGCTCTTGAAAAACGCCCGGAACTCCCGAAGTCAGAAAGGCAAGAAGAGCCTGAGTCGGCTCCGGTCGAACCTCGCAAGCCACGCAATACCAATCTGCGTGGGGGCACTGGCAGTGCAAGCGGACGCGGCATGTTTGGCAATCCGTCAGACTTCACCTGATTTGATCGTTGTCTGAATCTCGCCGATGCGGATCTCGCTCAGTCTCTTCGTTCCTTCTGAACCAGGAGGCGAAAGCGAAGCAATCTCACAGCGAGCGGTTCTGTGGACGTGTGGCTTCGCGGGGCATTCGGTCCAGTACCCTTTGTGTCTTCAGCCGCTGTAAGAATCAACCATGTTCTGGCTTGGCTGGACTATTTGCGCCTTGGTGGCGATGACGACCGTTCCGGCCGTCATCGCCCTCAAGCTTAAGCGTCTCAGGATGCCGTTGGATTCTGCTCCAAAGACAGAACTTCCCGGCGTGAGTGTGATCATCCCGGCTCGCAACGAGCAGGCGCAGATCCGTAACGCACTGACGACGTTACTGCAATCGACAGGTGTTCGGCTGGAGCTCATCGCCGTCAATGATCGTTCAACGGATCGTACCGGGGAGATTATGGATGAGGTCGCTGCCACCGATCCTCGTTTGCGAGTCGTCCATGTGACAGAACTCCCGGTGGGATGGCTCGGAAAAAATCACGCGATGCATCTTGGTTCGCAGGCAGCTTCGCAGGAACTGCTGCTGTTCACTGACGGAGATATTCTGTACGAACCGCGAGCCATTGAAGCAGCCGTTCGTCACCTTCAAAGCGAGAAGTTACAGCATCTTTGTTTACTGCCGAAGATGATTCCGGGCAGTGTGCTTGAGAATGTTCTGGTTTGTTTCTTCGGGCTCGCCTTTGCGACCGGCATGCAGATTTATCTCATCCGAACACGCTGGCCCCTCGCTTATGCCGGTGTGGGTGCATTTAATCTTGTGAATGCAAGGTTCTATAGTTCTCTGGGCGGCCATGAGCCAATTGCGATGGATGTTCTTGACGACGTCAAGCTTGGGAAGATGATTAAGAAGAACGGTGGAGCCAGTGATTTTCAGATGGCTGATGACTGGTTATCTGTGCGTTGGCAACCGTCGCTCTGGGGTGTCGTCACGGGCCTGGAAAAGAACGGCTTTGCTTCGCTCAATTACTCCGTGCGTGCCCTGCTGTTTACGAATTTGATCTTGTTCGTCACGATGGTTTATCCCTGCCTGGCCTACTTTGTTTTGCCGTTATCAACAGCCACGGGCTGGATTGCTACGGCCTGTATCTGGCATTTGGTGTTTGCATTCATGGTGTATCCATTGCCAGGTTCCTGGAAACTGATGCCACTCTTCATGTTTGGCCCCAGCCTGATGGCGTTCGCGTATTGGCGATCTGCATTCATTACCCTCCGTCAGGGCGGCGTCAAATGGCGAGATTCCTTCTATCCACTCAAGCAATTACGAGATTCGATGTACCAGTGAAACGAGCCGTTCGAGTTTAACAAAGTCACCATAAACGGCAGCGACAGTTCTCATAGGCTGGCGAAATTGCATTCCGCTTCCAATTCTGAACCGTTTTTTGTTAACCTCCGTCCCCAAACGGTGTCATCCAGCCCTCACACCCTTTTCAATCCGCGCCCGTAGCTCAGTTGGATAGAGCGACCGCCTTCTAAGGCTAAGAGCCTCAACAAAAAGCCCTGTTTTTACAGGGCTTTTGCCGTTCCTCAGGTGTAGCGATTGACCCCAAATTGATCAGTTTGGCTCTCTGCAGGTGTAGGCTACACCCGGTGAAATCGGACGACCGCCTCCGAAGCTGTTGTTATTCCTGGTGAGCCTCCACCGATCTATCGCCACTCCGTGAAATCCGACGACCGCCTTGTAGGTGATCGTCCAAATTGCGAACGATCACTCCTTTTCAAATGCTGCCGAATCCACGCCCTGGACGCACGCAAAAGGACCTGAGAATTTCTCACGCCCTCGCTCTTCGCGTCCGTTGAAGCCATCGGCAACGCTGCCGACTGAGTGTTTTCAGCAACCCAATCACTTGAGGACTGCGATACGGGGGCTTGCTCAGGAATCATTCCAGAAGGCTATCGGCAGCGTTGCGCGTTCACGAGGCAGGCCAGGTTAACCTTACCTCTGCTTCGGCTTCCTTGGCGCACGGACGCCTCCAATGATCGCGATTCCCTTGCCGAGTGACTGAGCCGTGGTGTCAATCATCCGAATCCACTTCTTCGTTGTGGATCGTGCTCCCGCCAGGGCTCTGATCGCTTCTTCTGCTGTTGCCCGGTGTAGCTCAAGAACAGGTTCAATGCCGCCGTTTGCATCACGCTGGTAGCCGCCCGCAAAATCGAAGACGACTGGCATTCCATGAGCCATGCATTCTTTGAACACAAAAGCGTCCCGTTCACGCATCTCGGCTGAAGTCATTAGGCCCCCCAGCGGATCATTCTTGTGTGGATCAGCTCCGGCCTGGTAAATGATCAGTTCCACGCCGTCTGCCTTCATCGCTTGCAGTGCCTGCCCCATGGCACACAACAACTCGTCCTGATGAAAGTTCAGGTCGTAGACCAGACTTCCGAATGTCCAGTGTTTGATTTCATCGTGCAGATTCAGGACATCGATAATGTCCTGCGTTCCATCGCCATAATGCATGTCTGCATCTAGAATGCCTACCTTACTCACACGCCCCTCAATCATCATTTGGCGTGCAGCGACGATCATTCCGTTGAACGTGCAGTAGGCGCCATTGTGCGCGTAACCTGCGTGATGGAACCCGCTGGATGGCGAGCAGGTAATCGTTTCTGTCAACGCCTCCCTGGCGGCAGCGACAAGGGATCCCACCGTCCAACGGCAGGAATTTGTCACAGCCTTACGCCTGTTTCCATGCCCATTCGGGGACCTGCCCTTCAGAACTTGTCTCACGAACTTCGGATTGTGTGCCAGACACAGGTCTGCCTCCGTTGCCGGCTCAAAGTCGACGATCTGGACAGCGAGTCCTCGGGCAAGCCAGTCAGCAACTGCCGCAGCTGGCTTACTGCCCGAAGGAGAATAACTGCCGGAATCGATACTCATGTTGGAGTTGTAGAAGACTTTCATTCGGCATTCCTGCACTTTCTGTTGGTGAATGATCAGTTGGGTAGACCGTTGAAGAACCTCTTAACCTTTCTATTTCAAGCACTCAGATGGCACGTTGCAGAATGCTGTGAACCGATGTGCGGGTCGATAACCAGCCACATCCTGCGAAAGCTGCGATCCGGCATTTCGGCCAGCTCGCAAGAGAGATGGCTCGGCGTTAACTCTTCAATCGGCAGCGTTGCCGATTCCTTTTCGAAGACCATTCCATGCTGACTCAGACTGCTCTTTGTGCCATGGCGGAACACAGGCCTCATCCGTCCTCTACCAGCGATTCCCAGACCGCCATTCCTGGATACTGATGGCCTTGTCAGCTCCGACCACGATGTGATCGATCAGCGGAATCCCCACGACTTCCGC
>CAMAXD010000371.1 GCA_945861975.1 Candidatus Kuenenia stuttgartensis
GATTGATTTTTCGGGCTACGAACATCAACAGTGTTCGCGAAAGGACGGAGTATTTCATTTGCGGATGGTCGCGACGACTTCGTGTTACCGGTGTCCTCAGTGTGGCAACCGGGACGTGATTCGTCGGGGAACGATAGACCGAGTGGTCCATGCCCCGCCGATCAGCATGGCTGAAAAACCTTCCGAATGCGATGCACGTGTTCGACCGCTTTCACATCGTGAAACGGATGAATGAAAAGCTCACCCAACTGCGTCGTGACCTTCAGCTGGAAGCGGATGATATGGGCAGGAAAGTCTTAAAGGGTCTTCGCTGGCTGCTGTTGAAATTCCAGGGGAACCTCAATGAATCGAAGAATGAACGCAAACGACTGATGGACGCTCTGGGCCTGAATCAATCGCTGGCGATTGCCTACTACCTTAAAGAAGACCTCGCTTAGATCTGGCAACAAACAGACAAGGCGGCTGCCAGCACCTTTCTGAAAGACTGGAGTGGCCGTGCTCGGGCGTCAGGAATAGAGGTCCTGCAGACCGATGGCCAATACTCTGGAAGGCCACCGAACCGGGATCCTCAACTGGTACGACTTCCCAATCTCGACTGAGACTCTCGAAGGCATCAACAACAAGATCGGTGCTCTTCAAAGAATGGCCTACGGTTACCGAGACCATGATTATTTCATCGCAAAACTCTACGCACTACATCTCGCGAAGTTCGCTCTCATCGGATAATCATCGATTTCTAAAACGCGTACTTCATTTGTTGTTGAACCCAAAGATGGCAACCTGTATCTTCAGGGCTGGGACTTGTCGGGCCACATCATGACGCTTGCACGTATTACGCGGTAGTGCGAGATGAAGCAGTCCATTGCTTATCACGAAAAAGTAATCCATGTCGAACGCTGTTCTGCAGCGTGCTGAGTTTTAGTTAATTGAAAGAATACGGCGGAATTTGCAGAACAACTGCAGCATCGCATGGAGGCCACTCGCCTGCACGATATTAGCCTTCATGTTGTTGAATGCGAGCAAATCTGGTTGCACCAAACAAATGAGATCTGGGCTACGGACGACTGTCTCATGAAATTACTTCCGAAATTCCGTCGCCGAATATGGGCCCGCAGCCTGTTGGTCATAGCCATTGTGGCGTGCTTTGTTTGTTATAGCGAAGCATGGCTTGCCGCTCCGACAAATTACTTGGCGCGAGCGACCATTGCGCAGCGGCTTCCGGAAAAAGCCATCGCATGGATTCGCTGGTCAGAACTCGTAGCTGGTCCCACAGGGGACTCTGAGTTCCTGCTGGCCCGAGCGAATCGTAAACTGGGGCGATGGGACGCGGTTCGTGATCACCTGCTCCGTGCCAGAGAACTTGGAGTACCCGAGACAACGCTGCAGCGGGAAGACTGGCTTGCAAGGGCGCAGTCCGGACAGATGTTTGAAGTCGAACGGCGTCGAAATCAAATGCTCCTGGATCCTCAGGGAGACAGTGAGGAAATCTGCGAAGCATATGCTCAGGGCTACCTGCTGAATCGGCAGTTTCAGGACGCCATTCGGCTTCTGGAATCCTGGTCGGCTGACTATCCCGATAATCCGCAACCGCATTATCTGATGGGAATGACCTATGCGGAGTCGAGCAATCTCCCTCTTGCAATCCAGTCGCTGCAGCGTGCCGTTGAACTGGATCCCGACTATTTCGAGGCCCAGCTGGCACTGGCAAATGCCTGGCTTGACAGCAAGAACGCGAATGCCGCGTTAGCCGAATTTCAAAAGTGTCGGGAACTTGGAACCGGCCCGGAGGTTGATGTCGGTATTGCCAGGTCTCATCTTGCTCTTGGGGCATTCGAAGAGGCTCAGCGAGAACTGGAAGCGGGGATCGCTCGTTTTCCGCAGAACTTCAAACTGCAGCTTGAAATGGCCCGATTCCTGATGAATGACGATCCTAGGTCCGCACTGACTCATGTTGAAATCGCGACCTCAATCGCACCCCGAAATTCGGAAGCCCGCTATGTCCTCGGACAAATTCTTCTCAGACTCGGGCGCAGGGGAGAAGGTCAAACACATTTGGAATTCGCGCAGCTGGTGAATGCTGAACGTGCCCGAATGCAAGAGCTCATGGATTCTGCACTCACGGACCCTGACAACGTGGAATTACGCTTCCAGATTGGTGTGATCCAGCTGAAATATGGCACTGAAATGGAAGGCATTCAGTGGCTTCAGAGCGTGTTGAACTACGATCAAGGACATAAAGCGGCCAATGCGGCGCTGGCGACCTACTATGAGTCGCGGGCCTCCGAGTCGGCAACCTTTGCAGAGCTGGCGTCCAGGCATCGCAATGCAGCCACGAGAGAGTCGGACTGATGTTCCCAAGCCCTTCTGCAAAACCCATTCGCTGGATTGTCCTGCTGATTTTGGTCACCGCGACGGGCGTCGTCGGCGCATGGAGCAGTGCATGGTGGAAGCAAAGTAGGATCAAGGAATACAGTGCCCTGTGCCGCGATGCTAAGGACAGAGGTGACTGGAACGAACTAGCTGCCGTTTCCGAGAAATGGACGGCATGGCAACCCGATGCAGGACAAGCCTGGGTGTTCCGTGCCCTGGCGGCTCAGGAATCCGGGGATCTCCCGGCATCGGCCGAGTTTCTGGAACAAATCCCTGATGATTTTGAAGGAGCAATTGCGGCACGGCTTGAGCTGAGTACGTTGTATTTCGAACCGCTGAACCGACCGATCGATGGGGTTCGAGTCTGCGAACGGATTCTCGACACCAATCCGGAGATTGTCGCCGCGCATCAGCGCCTTTGTCACTATTTTGCAATGACACTTCAGCGAAGCCGACTCCTGCGACAAGTGCGTGAGTCCATTGCACGAAAAGCAGAGACTGTTGACGGCTACAACTACTTCGTGACGCTGCCAGATCTCGTCTTTTCCGATTCACTGCAGCGAGTCACGCGATGGCTGGAAGTCACTCCTGACGAGCCAGAGCTGCTGATCGCCAGCGTGCTGATCCGTACCCGCGACGACAAACAAAAAAGTGGAAATGACTACGAAGCACTGATGACTCAGGAACTCAGGACGCTGCTGCAGCGATTCCCGGACGACATTGAGCTCCGCACAACACTTCTGGAAATTGTCTCGCGAAACGGGGATGTTGCCGGCGTGGAACAGCTTCTGGAAAGCGCCCCGCAGTCCGCAGGCGACGATTACCGGATGTGGAGAATTCGCAGCTGGTATTCACTGGCAAATGGAGATCCCGAAGCTGCCGAGAAGGCCGCAAGGGAAGCCATCCGTTTTTACCCCATGGATTGGCACAACTGGCAGCATCTGGCAGGAATTCTTCGGCAAGCAAATCAGCCTGTAGAAGCCGCCGAAGCCCAACGGATTGCAATGTTTGGAAAGGAGTTGCAGGGTGTGCTTCTCAGTCTTTTGGATCCACACAATCCACCGCGAGCAGCACTGGAGGGAATCCTGGAGTTCGCTCAAACTTGCGGCGATGACTTCGTGATGGAAAATCTCTCGCGAAGACTGCACGTGTCAGCCAAATTCCCATGAAAAGTGTATCGTTGTTCATATTCAGGACTTGTGTTTGTCGAAAAAATGATCAACACTGTCGTAATCGTTAGCGAAGTCTCAGGTTTTCCAGCCAAACGGTCGTTCTTTTTTTTCATGATGTGCTGTAAGAGGAGATCCAGATGCGGCTCTTGTTGTCAACGATCATTTCGGGCTTCCTTTTATCCGCGGTTGGCTGCGGACCGAGTCAGGCTACCGTGTATTCGGTGAAAGGAAAGCTGACAAAGGGAGGAGCGCCGCTCGGTGACGTTCATCTGGATCTGTCACCTACGGCAACAGGTGATCATACGTTTGCATCGGCTGACGTTGGTCCGGATGGGACGTTTGAACTTAAGTGCAGCGATGGTCGGATGGGTGCCGAGGCTGGTTCCTACAAAGTTGTCCTTTCAAACAAAGCCAGTGCTGATCCGATGGAAGAAATGAAGAAAATGCGAGACAAGATGGAAGACTCCGGGCGCGGACCTGCGGACCCAGCCAAAGCGGGTGCTGATCCAAATGCGAAATTTCCTGCGGAGTACGGCAGCAAAGAGAAATCGCCAAAGACCGTCGAAATCCTTGCAGAGGGCGACCAGACTTTGGTCATTGATATTTGAATGCGAATCGTTTGGGTACGAGTGTTCTTAATCGGGCCTTTTCATTTTTTTTTGTTATTCGAGGAGTCGTCTAATGAAACGCGTGAGATCACGTCCTGGGTTTACTTTGATTGAACTGTTGGTGGTGATTGCGATCATCGCCATCCTGATCGCATTGTTGCTTCCCGCCGTGCAGCAGGCGCGCGAATCCGCTCGGCGAACTCAATGCAAGAACAATCTCAAGCAACTTGCACTCGCCTGTCACAACTATCATGACACGCACAGTTTTCTGCCGTTAAACCGTGACATGACGAACTGGGGTGCTGGCCCAAACCATGCAAATTTTTCTTGGATTGCGATGTCTTTACCGTATTTTGAACAGGCATCGCTGTATCAAAGTATCAACTTCAGTCATGCTGGCGGAGCGGCCAATGGCTACGGCTGGCAGGGCACAGTAGCGCCAACTGCTCGAAATCTTACTGCGGCTCAAACTGTTCTGACTGGTTTGCTGTGCCCAAGCAACCCGCAGTCGAAAAAGATTGATGGCCAGTATGAAGGCATCGACTATCGAGCAGGTGTGAATGGTGTGGCACGCACGGATTACACAGGAAACTTCGGATTCACTAACGGTGGTTGGAGAGACTGTCCACGCAAGCCTATTGGTACTGGCCCATGGGCATGGTTTGACCAGCCCGGCGATACAAATGGCGCAAATGGAGTGTTCTGCTACCGTGGGGGTGTTGACCTGGCCAAGATAATTGACGGGACGTCCAACACAGTCCTTTTGACAGAGGATATGCACTGGAGCGACTTCAATAACAAGGCTGCGATCAGTGACGACGCGGCTTGGGCCAGTCCTCTGGGAGCGATCACTACGCTTCAAAATCCTATCAATTACAAGGATATTCAGGGTGATCGTCGCTGCCATGGCTGGAGCAGTCTGCATGTTGGCGGCGCACAAGGGGCTCTTTGCGATGGAAGCGTCCGTTTTGTAAGCGAAAACATTGACGGTGGACTTCAAAGAGCTATTGCTACTCGTGCTGGTGGCGAAGTGATCGGTGAGTTCTGATTGGCACGCTTCACTTCTCTGTTCAACATGGTCGATTCGGGTTTCCCGGGTCGACCTTTTTTGTTTGCCATTTGAGGCAAGCCTGCCGGGCAAGACTTCGCAGCCTGCTGCGACCTGATTGGGATACAAGGGTCTGATATCGGTCGGACCGACGATCACCGATGTGGACCTCGCCACTGAACCTCCTCGCCCAACCCCGCTATGAATTTATCGTCGCGTTTTCAGCAGCGTCCTCAGAGCCTCTTCTCCTCCTTGCCAGGTGGAAAAGGGACTTGATCGACATGTCAACTGTTTGCTGGATCAACCCTGGAGCAATCCTGTGTTTTTCAGTGGCCTTGCCCAATTACGTGCTGTTGATTTAACGAGCGGATCGGCGCCAGCCAAATGGCAGTCACTTTGTCGCGGAACGCGCCGAGCGTTTCGGCATCTGCTTGAAGATCTTAGCGTACCGAAAGCCTCCGCAGTTTCCGCTTACAAACGTGGTCTGCAAAGTGATCGCTATTGGTCGCTAGCTGCCGGTGAATGTTTGAAAACAATACGAAAGCACCGGTGGCTAGCGCCGTTCCGCTCACGTTTTGTGACCAGGTCAACGGCCCGATTACGGCAACCGGTCGTCGAGATGTTACCCAACCGTCAGCCAGAGTGCGGGATCACAGCTGGCTCGCTCCTCCTTCTGGGCGTTGTCATCACGCTGTTTGCGGGTTGCACTGAGCCCACCGCGCCGATTCCTGTGGTTCTGGGCAACACCTCGCCCCCCGAAGCCGTCAAACAACAGGCGCCCGCGATTCCGAAAGCAGGGCCGCA
>CAMAXD010000372.1 GCA_945861975.1 Candidatus Kuenenia stuttgartensis
CGGGGCTGGCTGCGAACTGGCATTTGCAACCGCAGGACTCGGCTGAGACTGCGGCATTCCCTGAGGACTCATTGGCTGTGGGACCGCCATTCCAGGGGGAAATGGCTGCTGCATCATTGGCTGCTGGGGTGTCATCGGCTGCTGCATCATTCCCGGATACATCATTCCCGGCATTCCCTGTGGCGGCATCCCGTACGGCATCTGAGGGACCATACCGGGCATCATGCCAGGCATCATTGGTATGGCAGCAGGTTGTGGTTGTGCTGCAGGAGCCACATTTTTCCCGGCCCCAATCTTTTTCACAGCTTCCATTTCACCAATCGGTGCCGTCATGCGCTTGCCCTTCGCGGGCTTCGCCGGAGCCGCGATTCCGCGAGAAACACGGTCAGCATCAGCGCGACTATCGAGTCGCTTATCGACACTCAGGCTCTCATTCGCCTTCGCCTCCTTGACTTTGCGTTCAAACAGTTCGAACGGATCCTCCTTAAAGCACTTCACGTTGCGAAGCGCAGACATAACTTCTCGCATTTCCGCATAGCGATCTTTAGGTTTCTTAGACAGCATTCTAAGGATTACAGAATCCAGCTCAGGCGTTACATTAGGATTAGCAAGAGAGGGCGGAGCAGGCGATTCACTGATATGTTTTTTGAGGAGATCGCTGGGGCTCATCCCCGCAAATGGTGGATTTCCAGTGACAACTTCATAAAATGTCACCCCTAAGCTATAAATGTCAGACTGTGCAGTCGGCGGGTTCTTTAGAATAATCTCAGGTGCGATATAAGTGCGCGTTCCCATAATTGCCTTTTGCTTGCCAGAGAGCAGTTTCATCAGGCCCGTGGCTAGTTTTGTCGACAGGGAGAAATCGATTACCCTCACTTCACCTGTTTTATTGACAAGAATGTTATCGGGCTTAATATCGCGATGCAGCCAGCCCTTTTCATTCATGTGAACCAGAGCTTGACACACCGCTTCTGCAATTTTTTTGAATCGACTCTGCGTCTCCGCCAGATTTGCAGAAATCTGGGCTTTCAAGCTGGGGGCCCGAAAGTAATCCATAATGTAGAAGCCGTGGTCCCGGTTCACCTCGAGCTTATGCAATCGCACAAGATTTGGATGCTCAAACGTCGATCCAACCTTGTATTCGTGCTTGAGAATAGCCTTGGCTTCCGCATTCTTAAATGCGTCCGGCAGGAGCAGTTTCATGGCAAATGGAGTGGTTGCTCCTTGCTGCGCAACTTCCCAAATCTGAGTCGAAGCACCGCTGGCGACACAGTTCTTCAGCTCGTATCCCCCGACAACGTTCTGATTTTCGCTCATGGATCTCTCCTGGTCTGGCACGACCGATAGATGAACAGCTGTGACTTTTGTCACAGAGCCTGCCGGGATCATAGAAAATCACCCCGATTTCTGCGACTTCACTCGCAGAATCGTAGTATACCCGTGACCAGCGAGGGAGTTGAAAGTCGAAAGTCGCAACATGTAGCTCCCATTCAGGAAGTCCCACAAAAACCACAACTTAAAGTCCTGTCGGGCTTCTGAATTGTGGTTCCTGCTTTGATCTGAGATATTTCTCGACTGGCGAAGTTGTCTCCGATGTCCGTTTTGACTGTGGGTCGTAACGGCTTGATGCGATTTGGCTTCAATTGATCGCCCAATTTGGTTGAGGTCATCACCTGACCGCTGCGTATGAAGGCCTGGTTTGATGTTTTCAAATTTGATCTTGCTCCTGCGTGCCCCAGGATTGACCTCTACTCGACTGATAGTTTTTGTTGTCGTTGCATGTATGCAGCAGGCCGTCGTCGGTGCCATGTCAGATGGGGAGGCACAACACTCAACCTTTTCGGGATCGCTCATACAGCCAGGGGAGGGCGATGGGGAGATTCTGCGTCGGTTCGAAGCAGACCTCTACACAATTGGCAGCGAACACTTTTTCTCGGTGTCGGACGACCTTCGAGCAGGGTGTCCGTGGCCAGACAGCTTTGGCCTGACAGGCCCCGCGGTACCCGGAGACAAAGTTCAACCTCACCTTGTCTACAACTACGATGGTACGATTTACCTGATCAACCTGCCCCCACTGATGACAGCCCTGCCCGCTGCGATCGCACCCGACACAACGTGGGAGCACGCTGGTTGGCAGATGACGGCCGTAGAGGAGCAAACCCTCGATGGCGTTAGCGTATGGATTGTCGATGCTCGGGAACGCCGAGGCCGTCAGCAATCACTCACAGTCGAGGCCTCTTCGGGGGTTACTCTGAGAGCAGAGGCCGATGTCTTCATGGGCCAGGGCGACCAGTTTCGACTCACGCTAGCAAGAGCTTCATCAAAGCAACTGGAACCTGCTGTGGGGACACAGCTTTCTGAGCTGAAAGGCCAACTTCTTTCGCTTCAATCCGCATTGAAGAGACGTCCGGACTCTCATGGATATGAGTTATCGCAGAGGCAGGTGGACGATGTGCTGGCAGGGATTGAGCAAACGACGCGACTCTCAAAGGGTACGCCGCTCGAAGATCTCGTTCGAAGAATGCGAACCGATGCCGAACAGCAGCAAAAACGACTCGCCTCTGCTGCCAGCAGGGCTAACGAACTCATGAATTCAGACTCGCCTGCGTTCGTGCTTGATCTCATCAGCGGAACAAAACTGGACTCCACTTCGCTTAAGGGAAAGACTGTGGTCCTGCACTTTTGGGACTATCGAGACGCTCCGCTATCGGAGCCCTATGGCCAAACTGGGTATCTTGAGTTTTTGTTCAACCAAAAGAAGAAGATGAACGTCGAAGTTGTCGGCGTCAGCACAAATCCTGATCTCCAGACAGCGGAGAATATTGGCAGAGGCAGGCGATCAGCACGCAAGCTATCAGAATTTATGAACCTCACTTATCCGATCGGGCACGACGATGGAGCCTTGCTGAAGTCCTTTGGAGACCCGCGAGACTCCAAAGGACAACTTCCACTTTGGATTGTCCTGGCTCCGGACGGCAAAGTCGCACACTATCACGCGGGCTTTTATGAGGTCGATGCTTCGCAGGGATTGAAAGAGCTTGAAGCGGTCTTGTCAGAACTGCTTCGAAAGTAGCCAATCAATTAACTCGACAAATCAGGACTTTCAGATACTCGGTCTCGGGGCACGTTACACTGACCGGATGATCGGATGGCTGGCCACGGTTTTCAAGAATCTGAATGTCTCTCCCCGTGACTCGCGCAACCTCTCCCAGCATTTCCTGAAACTCAGCGCGAGTCACAAGCCCTGAGCAACTGCAGGTCACCAGGATGCCACCGGGCTTCAGGATCTCAACAGCCAGTTGGTTCAGGCGAGAATATCCCGTGACGGCTCGATCTGTGCCTCCGCGAGTCCTGGCCATGCGGGGTGGATCAAGTATAACGGCGTCAAATGTCCTGCCCTGCCCTGCCATTCCTTCCAGGGCCGGGCGAACGTCATCTTTCTTCCAGCGGCACCGATCAGCAACGCCATTCAATTCTGCATTTGCTTTTGCAAGGACGAGAGCAGACTCAGAGGAGTCAATTCCCAGCACTGAAGCTGCACCACCAAACTTTGCGGCGATGATTCCAAATCCTCCTGAAAAACAGAAGGCATCAAGGACATCGAGCCCCTTCAGGTAACGACTCGCTGCAAGACGGTTGTCACGCTGGTCAAGGTAACACCCGGTTTTCTGACCCTGCTGTACATCGACACCGTAACTGACACCGTGCTCCTCGATGAACAAGGGGCGAGGCGGTTCCTGACCAGCAATCAGCCCGTCGACAATATCCAAACCTTCCGCTTCGCGCATTCCCTTCTCAGTGCGCAGCCAAATTCCTTTGGGCTGCAACTCAGCCTGCAGAGCTGCCAGGATTGGCTCACGATGCTGAAACAACGCCAAGCTGGTGAACTGCACGAGCAGGTATCCGGCATAAAGATCCACCGTCAGTCCCGAGAGCCCATCGGACTCACTAAAGATCAATCTGCATGCGGTTCTGGAGTCGTCGAGCTGAAAAAGTGATCTTCGGGACGCAACAGCCTGCTGAATCAACGGCTGCCAGAAATCACTCGTCAGCAGAAGATCGGGCCTCCAGGAATAGAGACGAACAACAATTCGGCTGTTGGAGTTATAGAGTCCCCAGGCGATAAATCGCCCCTCGGAATTGATCAGACGAACCGCTGTTCCCGGTGGAATCTGATCAGGCATTGCCCCTTTGACATGGTCGACTGCTCCCGCAAAAACCCAGGGATGCCGGCCAAAAAATGGCTGAGCTCGGCGATTGCGAATGACAACGTCGATGGCCGTGACATCCGCCGCTCCAGACGCAACGTCTACCTCTCGGTTTTCCTGAACAGGTTCGTTGCGATCGGAAGACATAAATGATTCTGGCTCGGACATCTTTGAAAACAGCCTTCATAAGCGACGGACAAAGAAAACACAGCACACGTGAAATGGTCAGTCACCTCGTAGGACTCGATGCTCCATCTCTTCCAGATACGCCAGCAATCGATCTCGTTCATTCGACAAGTGACGAACCCGTAACAGCGATCGCACTCGAGTCCTGAGTTCCAGTCGATTGACCGGTTTAGTCAAAAAGTCATCACAGCCCGCATTGACTGCCTTCTCGATATCGCCCGCCTCATTTAGCGCGGTCACCATCAGGACAGGAATTCCCCGCTTGGCAGGATCACCCTTAATCTGGGAGCAAACCTCATATCCGCTCATTCGCGGCATCATGATGTCGAGCAGGATTAGATCGGGCTGGCGATTCTCGACCATTTGCATTGTCTGATGACCATCAGCGGCCATCAGTATCTCGTAGCCCTCATCCGAGAGATATGCCTCCAGCAATTCACGGTTCTGCTGAATATCGTCAGCAATCAGGACACATGACGATGAAATATCGATATCCGAAGTCTGCATAGTTCAATGAATCCGAAGCCGGAGAACGCGCCACTGTGATTAGGATTGGCGCCAAAAGAACAAGACACAGCAACCCCACTGCCCTGCCCCGAGGGCCCGAACAGTTGAATTTACGCGATTATAGGGGATCGCCAGAAACTGCAAAACGATGTTGCTCCGGGCCAGGATCGACACCATTCAGAGAACAGAATCAGCAATTCCATGACCATGAGCGTCCGCATCAAAACCAGCCACTTCGGCGCGCCTTTCCGCAGCATTGATCAGTCGCTGCAATAAGTGGGCACTGACGCCACCGCGAAACCGCACCTTTCCGTCAATTTCTACAACCGGCACAGACTCACCGAACTGCCTCATCAGCTCACGAGAATCATCAATATCGATCATCTCAATCGCAGGTAGTACTCCCTGAAAACCCGCCAGAACGGCAATTGCATCGTCACACAGTGGGCAATGTTTGCGAGTAAAGAGCCGGCAACTGGAAAACAAGGGACGTGCACGAGGCTGAATGTGTTGAGAAGGTGACCTTAGCATCATTGCCGCACAAAAGAACATGGCTCCACAAAAGAGCAGGTGTAAGGTTCGCGTGGAGTACCAGACCGTGGGAAACTCAAAAGGTCGCATGTCCATTCGATCAGAGAAAATGAACACCGCGAAAAGCGAGGACAAGGCCATCAATCCTGAGCCAAGAATGACTCGAACACGATCATTAAGCTCCAATTCATGCGAATTCATCGCAAAGCACTCCCGTGACAACCATTCCGACTTCTCACAACGCCGTTCCCGGAACACATCTCAAGCACCTCTGAATATGACAGGTTCGCAAGGAGCAAGAATTCCGAGAGCGGGGAAGCCTAACAAATCCCACAATCTCTGCAGAGATCCGTTTGATATCACAGCGACGAGTCATTCCGAGGTCGCGATTTGGCGGGCGCTTTGGTTGATTCTGATTTGTCAACGATAGGTAGTCATTTTGAACTAAGAAAGTCGCAGTCAGAATCGTCTAAATTCGGAGAGTCTTCGTACTGATACACTTACGAAATTCTCTCAACAAAGTGTGAACGGAATTCACGTGAGCTCATT
>CAMAXD010000373.1 GCA_945861975.1 Candidatus Kuenenia stuttgartensis
GTTGATATTTCGCAGGAAACTCAGGCGACTCAGGAGTTGTACGGCTTGAATGACCCGAAGAGCGAAAAGTTCGGTCGCCAGTGCTTGCTGGCTCGCCGTATGGTGGAACGTGGCGTCCGCTTCGTCCAGATTTATTCCGGTGGTGCTCACAACGACGACAACTGGGATGCTCACACGGATATGGAAGCCAACCATAATCTGCATGCGGGCGAAACTGACAAGCCGATCGCCGGGCTGATTAAGGACCTCAAGGAACGAGGCCTCCTGAAGGATACTCTAATTGTCTGGGGTGGTGAGTTCGGTCGTCAGCCAACAGCAGAATATGCGACCGGCAGTGGTCGTGACCACAATAGCTATGGCTTCACAACGTGGATGGCCGGAGGCGGCATCAAGGGCGGCACAACGGTTGGGACAACCGACGAGATCGGCAGTCGCGCGGTTGATGACGTATTCCATGTCAAGCACATGCACGCCACGGTTCTGCATCAACTAGGGCTTGATCCAGCGAAGTTGACGTACTTCTTTGGTGGCCTCGATAACTCGCTCGTCGGCGTCGAAGGCGCGCAGCCGATCTGGAAGATGATGTCGTAGACGACGGGCTCTGCGTGCAATCCGTGGGCTAACAATCCAAAACAAACAGCCCCATGCATCTGCGTGGGGCTGTTTTCGTTCACACATTCCGCCGGCGATTATCACGAGCCGCAATTCGGATCACTCAATTCCAAGCAACAGTTGTCCATTGTGCAGTCATCTGCGGCTTGCCGTTAAACGAAATGCAAGCACGTCACAATCACCACTCGCCGAGTTCCTGCTGTAGTTCGCACCATTTCTCTTCGACTTCCGCGAGTTCTTTGGCGACCGTTTCAATCTGCGTATGCAATGCCATGGCCTTCTTGGCATCCGAGGTCTGCATCATCTCCACATTCAGAGCCTTTTTCTGTTCATCCAGTTTAGCGATGCTCTTTTCCATGTTCCGCAACGTCTTGCGCTGTTGATGGATGTCTTTCGGTCCGGAAGGTTTCTCCGTCTTTGCCCCCGCGCCCTTGCCAGCCGGCGGAGTCGCCATGCGGCCCGACGCACGTTCGCGTTCGCCTTCTTCGATCTCTTTATTCACGTAGTAAATGTAGTCGTCGTATTTGCCCGAATAATTGCGAACTCGACCATCCCGCACTTCGATGATGTTCGTGGCAATCTGACGCACGAAGTGACGATCGTGGCTGGTGAACAGAACTGTACCCTTATAAAGCAGCAACGCGTCCGCGAGTGATTCTACGGTCTCAACGTCCAGATGGTTGCCTGGTTCGTCAAGCACCAGCACGTTGTAAGTGCCCAGCAGCAGGCCAGCCATGCACAAGCGGGCCCGCTCGCCCCCGGAGAGAACTCGAATCGGCTTCTTCGTGTGTCCGCCCTTGAACAGCAGCGATCCGGCACAGGCGAGGCAATCCTGAGTCGTTGTGCCCGGCTTGGACTTGTATTCCAGATACTCCAGAACGGTCTGATCAGGAGGCAGAGTCGTATAGACATGCTGAGCATACACGCCGATTTCAGTGCCGTAGCCCCATTTCACTTTGCCGTCCACGGGACTCAAGGAATTCACGAGGGTTCTCAGCAGAGTTGTTTTGCCCTGGCCGTTATCCCCCACGATAGCAGCACGCTGCTGATGTTCAATCTCCAGCTCGATGCCGGTCGCGACGGCTTTGCCTTCATAGCCAATCGCCAGATCCAGACAGCGAACCACAGGTCCCTGACGAGGCTCCACCTGCGGCGCACGAATGTTGGCACTTGGGAGGTCGACTTCGATTTCCTGCAGAGTCAGTCGGTCCAGTTGCTTCTGCTTGGATCGCGCCTGACTGGCTCCTGTCGGGCGCGCTTTGTTTTTATCGATAAAGGTCTGCAGTTGTTTTTGTTTCGCCGCAACGGTCGCATTCGTGCGTTCGGCACGAACCTTCTCTTCTTCGACCTGCTGCAGGTGGCCGGCGATCTTGCCGTTGTACATCGTCAGCTTGCCGCGATTCAGATCCAGAGTGTGTGAACACGTCGCAGTGAGGAATTCACGGTCGTGTGACACAATCAGACACGCCGCCGGGAAATGTCGCAGGAAGTGTTCCAGCAGAATCTGAGTACGCAAATCCAGAAAGTTCGTGGGTTCGTCCAGCATCAGCAGATTTGGATCATGCAGCAACAAGGCCGCCAGCTTGACGCGAGTCTGCCAACCGCCGGAAAGTCCCTGCACCGGGCCGTTCAGGTAATGTCCCTTTAGTTCAAACTCCGACGCCACTTCGCCGCACTTCCAATCCGGCTGACCACTGTCGCGAATCAGAAAATCCATCGCCGATTCGCCCTCCTGAAACGGATCATGCTGTCGCAGGTAGCCAACACGCAGATGAGGCGACCGCATGATGGTGCCACTGTCGACTTCCTCATCCCCGAGCAGAACTCGCAGCAATGTCGACTTACCGGCCCCATTGCGACCGATGAATCCGACCTTCACGTCTTCGTATAGCGTGACGCTGGCGCTGTCGAGCAGCATCTGGTCGCCGAAACTTTTGACACCGTCTGTGAGTTGAAGCAGGACTGACATGGAGTAGCAGCGAACCTATGAGCGCGAGGAATGAAGCAACGAATTTCCACTATTATTCTGATCTGCAGTTCGGGATCAACTCGACTTCAATGAAGAATTGAGTCTCGATGCCGCCTGAGAAACCATCCACGGCGGAAATATTGGCGGCTAAAAATCAGCATTAAAGCGACACGTTTACCTGCGGGGCGCGACAGGTTCAAGCACCAGTCGAACGTTTTCCCGCAGCGTACCTGAATTCGCAGAAAATTAGCGCACTAGCGAACTTCCACCTCGGCGGGAGCAACGATCAGAGCGGATTCCGCATCGCCAGTGTAAACCGGAACACTGCATGCCGTCGCCTGCCATCCGTGATGAACCAGCGTCCCCGAAGTTGCATTGCTTTCAACTTTACCAGCCAGGCGGATATGACCGGCGGTTTTGGTCGCCAGGGAAACGGAACTTCCCTCGGGCTGTTCCAGGACGGGCCGTAGTGCGAACTGCCGCTCCAGAACAGATCCGCAATCGCGATGAATATCTCGCACCGCTGCTCCGATTTGGGCATCGGAATACGTGTCGATGGGCTCCTTCAGAAAGTCAATCAAGCGTCCTTCACGCTGCAGAGCTGACAGCAGGCTGATCGCGTCACTGCGAACCGGCCTGGGTGCAGCAACGGGCTTTGCGAGAGCTTCCGGAGTCACCGCAATTGCCGGAGGAGCATTCAGCAGTCCGGTGATACGAGCAGCAAAATCGCCACTCGTGAGTACTTGCCACGCCAACGCAAGACGCCCCATGGTTTCACATTTCCAACAGTTTTAGATCACACTTTGTTTACATTTCGTGGCCGTCGGTCAGCAGAACTTCTCGACAACACGCGGCATCTTAAGGGAACGCGGAGCTCGATTCCAGGCGACGTCCCCGATTCGCGTCGATCCGCATGTGCACGTTTCAGGATCTCTCGGTCAATTGTTTTCGCAGGCGATACAACTCCTGCAATGCCTGCATCGGCGACAGGTTGTCGACTTCCAGACGCCGCAGTTCTTCCAGCAGCGGATCCTCGGGAAATTCAAACAGCGATTTCTGTTGTCGTCGCTGTCTGGTCGTTTCCCGTTGAGGAACCTTGGGGCGTCCATCAGCGTTGACGTGATCCTCTTCAAGTGTCAGCAGAATCGTCGCCGCGCGATCTGTGACAAGACGAGGAACCCCGGCGATCTTCGCGACGTGAATCCCGTAACTTCGTCCCGCCGCGCCTTCGACGATGCGATGCAGAAACACGACGTCTTCGTTACTCTCCTGCACCGCCACGTTCCAGTTCGCCGCATGCTTCAAGGTCGTCGTGAGATCAGTCAGTTCGTGGTAATGGGTCGCGAACATCGTGCGGCAGGCAATCTCATCGTGCAGATGTTCGGTGATCGCCCAGGCCAGTGAGATCCCGTCATAAGTACTTGTGCCACGTCCAATCTCATCCAGAATCACAAGACTGCGCGACGTCGCTGAGTTCAAAATTCGAGCCGTCTCGGTCATTTCGACCATAAACGTACTTTGCCCGCGAGCCAGCTCATCACTGGCCCCCACTCGCGCGAAAACTCGATCGGCAATCCCGATCACAGCCGACTTCGCGGGAACGAACGAACCCATCTGAGCCATGATCGTGATCAGCGCGGCCTGACGAATGTAGGTGCTTTTACCGGCCATGTTCGGTCCGGTAATAATCTGAACGCGACCAATCGCACGCTTGTTGTCTTCCGGACACGGCAATCCAAGTTTGACATCATTTGGCACAAATTGTCCCGCTGGCAGCAGTCGATCCAGCACGGGATGCCGGCCGTCACGGATATCCATAATCGGTTCGGCCGTCAGCGTGGGACGGCAATATCCCGCTTTACCCGCCAGCGTCGCCAGTCCGGCGATAACGTCAATCTCCGCCATGGAATCGGCCGTTCGCAGCAACAGCGGCACGAAGGCGGCGACCTGATCTCGCAGAGCCGTGAAAAGTTCCTGCTCCAGCGCCTTCGCACGATCTTCGGCGCGGAGGACTTTGTCTTCGTACTCCTTCAACTCCGGAGTGATATATCGTTCCTGATTCTTCAGCGTTTGCTTGCGAATATATTCGGGCGGCACACGGGAACTATTCGCGGCTGTCACTTCGAGGTAATACCCAAAGACCTTGTTGAAGCCGATCTTCAGGCTTGAGATGCCCGTGCGTTCGATTTCCCGCGCCTGATATTGAGCCATCCATTGCCGACCGCCGCGCATGAGATCGCGAAACTCATCCAGTTCAGCATTGAATCCTGGACGGATCACGCCACCATCCGACACATTCATCGGTGGTTCATCAACCACCGCCATCGTAATGGCTTCATGAGCCTGCGGACACAGCTCGATTCGTTGCTCCAGCGTTTGCAGGCGTTTGGCTTTGCGTTCGGCCAGCTTGGCACGCAGTCGAGGCAGTTGTTCTAATGTTCGAGCAAGACACACGAGATCTCGCGGGCTGCAACGTCCCGTTGCAATGCGTGATGTCAGTCGCTGCAGGTCGTAGGTTTGCTTCAGGAGTTCTCTGACGTCATCTCGCAGCGTCAACTGCTGCAGGAATTCTTCGATCGCGTCCTGTCGTTGAGTAATCTGTTCGGGATCCGTCAGCGGGCTTGATAACCATTCGGCCAGTAAACGAGACCCCATCGGCGTGCTGGTTTCGTCCATGATGCCCAGCAACGTGAAATCGCGCCGTCCATCGCGAAGCGTCTGATCCAGTTCCAGACTCCGCCGCGTGGCTTCGTCAATAATCATGTGCCGACTGCGCCGCCAGACTTCCATGCGCACGATATGCGGCAACGCGGTTCGCTGTGTTTCCCGGACATATTCCAGCAATGCGCCGGCGGCGGTGACTGCGGGAGTATCTTCAACGTCGAACCCTTCCAGCGTCCTTGTACCGAAATGTTCGTTCAACAGGCGTTTGGCTTCTTCGCGGGCGAAGCACCAGTCCGGTCGAGTCGTCATCACGGCCGAACCGGGATCCGGTCTTCGCATCGGGAGCTGCCCATCCTGCGCCGCACTTTCCGGGATCAGGCATTCGGCCGGGCGAATTCGAGCCAGCTCATCCTGCAACTGGGATGGTTCAACATCCGTCAGCAGAAAGCGTCCCGTGGAGACTTCCAGCCAGGCCAGGCCAATCATGTTCTTCGACGGAGCGACGCAGGCCAGAAAATTGCTTTGTCGAGGATCCAACATCTGGTCGTCGGTCAAAGTTCCCGGCGTGACGACTCGCGTGACTTCGCGGCGAACGAGTCCCTTGGCTTTCTTTGGATCTTCGACCTGATCGCAGATCGCCGCGCGGAAGCCGGCCTGGATCAGTTTTTGAAGATAGCCGTCAAGCTGATGATAGGGGAATCCGGC
>CAMAXD010000374.1 GCA_945861975.1 Candidatus Kuenenia stuttgartensis
CATTCTTGTCCGACATGCGATTCATACAAAACGACGGGCCAGGAATGCCCATCCTACAAGATTGCCAAAAGTAAATTCACAATGAGCATCAAACAGGTTCGCCTGTCCAATCAGGCCAAAGAACAGCTGATTCGGCTGAAGACACGCACGGGCATTCAGCAATGGAATATCCTCTGCCGCTGGGCGTTGTGCTTGTCGCTGAAAGAGAAGACGCCGCCGACGCCGATTGATATTCCCGCCGACAGCAATGTCGAGATGACATGGCAAGTATTTGGCGGGGAGCACAATGAACTGTATCTGGCATTGTTGAAGCAACGCTGCAAAAGCGATGGCCTTGATGTCGGTTTCGAGACGTTAAACCGGCAACTACGTCTGCACCTGCACCGTGGCATCGGTTACATGGCGGTGCATGGCTTCATTAAACGCGTGGATGATCTGGTTCGGCTGACGAAGGAGGCATGATCATGGCGAAGAAAACCCTGGCGACTGTAGTCGTGGAAATCCTGACGGCACATGGTGCTCCCATGACGGCTGCGGAAGTCTACGCTGCCATCATCAACGGCAACCTGTTCGCCTTCAACTCCAAAGATCCCGTCGGCATCGTTCGCAGTGCCCTCTCACGCCACAGCGTCGAGAACCAGCATTCCTGTGCTTCCAGGACCAAGCACTTTAGCCAACTACCAGACGGCAAGTATCGCCCGATCAAGTAATTGGCGTTGCTGCGTTTCGATTCAATCCGTTGCAAGTCGGGCTGTATTCGGTGGGGCGAAGTCGGCACAACGAACGCAATCAACCAGCCCGCTTGCGGACTAACCCAGTGCCTGTTTGAGGTCGGCGATCAGATCTTCTGAGTGCTCCAGACCCACTGAAACGCGAACGGTCTTTTCAGAGATGCCAGCGGCCGCTCGGGCTTCCGGAGTCATTGACGCATGGCTCATTGTGACAGGAAATGAGATCAGCGATTCAATTCCGCCCAGTGATTCGGCAACGTCAAACAGCCGAGTGTTCATGCAAACGCGTTCCGCCACGCTGCGGCCATCTTTCGTATCGAATGACAGCATGGCTCCAAAGCCACGTTGCTGAGTCTTCGCCAACTCATGCTGTGGATGTGTCTCCAGACCCGGATAGTAAACTCGTTCGATCAGCGGATGAGCCTCCAGGAATCGAGCAATCTTCATGGCGTTGCTTTGTTGAGCATCCATGCGGCAACCCAGGGTTTTTACGCCTCGCAGCACGAGCCACGCATCAAACGGAGAACACGCCAGACCCAGAGCATTGCAGATCCACGCAATCTGCTTCGCGTGCTCTGGCGACTTTGACACAACGCAGCCACCGACCACATCGGAATGCCCGTTGATGTATTTGGTCGTGGAGTGCATCACGATGTCGACTCCAAAATCCAGCGGTCGCTGGAGATAAGGAGACAGAAACGTGTTGTCACAAATTGTGATCGCGTTGTGTTTGCGAGCCAACTGCACTACGCCAGCCAGATCGATGACTTTCAACAGAGGGTTGCTGGGCGTCTCAATCCAGACTCCGCGTGTTGCCGGAGTAAACGCGGCGGCCACCTTTCCTAAATCTGTCATGTCGACGAACGTAAACGAGATCCCTTTTTCCTGCAGGAACTTGTCGAACAGACGAAATGTGCCGCCATACAAATCAGCCGGGGCAACAATATGGTCACCGGGGGAAAACAAAGCCATCGCACAATGCACGGCTGACATGCCGGTTGATGTTGCTACGCAGCCAACGCCGCCTTCAAGGGCTGTGATGTTTTCCTCGAGCGCCTTGCGTGTTGGGTTGCTGGAACGCGTGTAATCGTAGCCCGAATTACTCTCGAGGCTGTTCCAGTAGAACGTGGACGTCGGGTAAATCGGAGTCGTCACGCTGTTGTATTGCTGGTCTTTGTGAACTCCGCCATGAATACATTGGGTTTCGAAATGTAGAGGTGATTCTTCCGGTGTCGACATGAGTGATCCGTCAGGTAGAAAACAGACTGAGATTGAGTTGCGATCCAGATCGATCGCATTTGATTTGTTGCAGTGACACGGTGTTTTCGTGTCTGTTGCGAGCATTCTGCGAGAACTACAGAAGATTGCAAACCTGCCGCGTCAGAGACCGAAACCGAAGAACGCCGCGCGAGGCATCCGGCTGATCAGAGCCTCCTGGTCGTGAAATGCCCCGTGGTTTCTGCTCCTCACCAGAATTGATCCGATAGTACGCAGGCCTTTGCACTAAACCTCTAATCCCCGCAAATTCGTGCAGAGGATCTCACTTCTGGCCAGGGAACGGCTCGCGGAACCAGGTCTCACCTCAGGGAGAAAGGAGTATCGCGTTCCGTTTGCAACAGGCTTTGTGGTCTCGACGCAGAAAACAGTTGTTGAGTGTCCCGAAAATCGCGATACTGTCGTCCGACGATGTTTTTCTGCATTTTAAGTGGAAGAGTCCCTTGTCAGACGACGCACAGAATCAAAAGTCTTCAGGCGGAAGCAAGGTTCAGCAACTCGGGGACTTTGAGCTGAAGAAGAAGCTGGGCAAAGGTGGCATGGGTGAGGTTTTCCTTGCCCGCCAGATCAGCCTCGATCGCATGGTCGCGTTAAAGACTCTGACAAAAGAACTCGCCAAGAAAGCGGACTTCGTTGCTCGATTTGAACGCGAAGCAAAGTCGATGGCGAAAATAGATCATCCGAATGTTGTGAAGATCTACGCGGTCGATTCGTACAAAGGCATTCACTTTGCTGCGATCGAATACATTGATGGCCAAAGCGTACAGAAGTGGCTGGATCATCTGGGCAAGTTCTCGGTCGCGGACTCTGTGCACATCGCCATGGTCTGCGCGGAAGCGTTGAAGCATGCTCATGCGGAGAACATGGTTCATCGTGATATTAAGCCTGACAACATGCTCATCACGAAAAAGGGCATCGTCAAAGTTGCCGACTTTGGCCTCGCAAAAGTCATGGACGAAGATGTTTCCATGACCCAAAGCGGCACGGGACTTGGCACGCCACTTTACATGGCACCGGAGCAAGCTCGCAACGCCAAGTACGTCGACCAACGCAGTGATATTTATGCACTTGGGGCAACTCTGTATCACATGTTGACCGGCAAGCTGCCATTCACCGGCAATACTGCTCTTGAACTCATTTTGGGAAAAGAGAAGGGCATCTATCCCCAGGCTCGAACGCTGCGTCCTGAAGTATCAGAGCGGCTTGATCTGATCATCGACAAGATGATGGCGAAAGATGCGAATCACAGATACAAGTCCTGTGACGAAGTCGTCAAAGACCTGGCCAGTCTGGGGCTGCATGGAGAAACGATCAGCTTTATCGAAGGTGCAGAACCCGTCGGGCCGAGTCGTGGCGGTGCGACAACCTTTGCATCGACCAGTGCCAGCCTACCCGTCAGGAAAACTGTTGCGGCCACGCAGGCCATTGCTGGTGATACGGCCTCAAATTCAACTCGCATCTGGTATGTCCAGTTCGAAGACGCCAAAGGCAAAATTGTTGTCGAGAAGCACTCAACCGGCCGAATCCTGAAGATGCTGGCAGCCGGCCAACTGAATGCGAAGGCCAAGACGAAGGCATCCTCTGACGGGTCCTATTATCCGCTGGCACAGTTCCCTGAGTTCACGAAGGCTGTTGAAGATAACCTGGCGAAAAAGACGGCCACCGTTCGCAAAGAGGACATGAACAGCCTCTACAAAAAGGTCGAAAAGGAGCATAAGAATTTTCACCTGAAGCGCAAGGTGAAAGACTTCTTTCGTAACACGTTTGGAATCATCAAGTTGATCATCCTGCTGATCGTTATCGGCGGTGCCTGCTGGTGGGTGATTCCTCGTCTGAAACAAATCCCTGCGTTCATTGCGGAGAAAGTTGGCATGGGCGAAAAGAAGCCCGAGGATGCGGCGAACAGTTCTCCCGCTGCACCAGTCGACCCCTCAAATCCCGGCATCACCCCGTGAATCATATTGTCGTCATTCTGTTCCTGTCCTGCCTGTCCATCGCTGCGAGTGCGACTGCGGACGAAAGAGTACTGCTGGAATATGTGCCTGGGCCTGTTGCGAATCCGCTGAAAGGGCTGGTGCCATACGCGGGTGATGAGAACGTGCATTTTCCGCATTCACTGGAATTCAATTATGTTGGGTTCGCGGACCTGGTCAAAGGCTATGAGGAATTCGATTGGCAACCGCTGGAGGAACTGCTCAACGACATCTCCGGCCGTGGTCATCAGGCCGTTTTTCGGATTTATCTGGAGTATCCAGACAAGACAAACGTCATTCCGAAGTTCCTGCTCGATGATGGTCTGAAGGTGCATCAGTACCTCAACACGAATACTCAGCCGCTACCGCCAGCCAAAGTGGAAACGCCCGACTACGAAGACAAGAATCTCCGCAGAGCACTGAAAAGTTTTATTGCTGCCTTCGGAAAGAAGTATGACGGTGATCCTCGGATCGGTTTCATTACAGCCGGGCTGCTCGGCACCTGGGGCGAATGGCATACGTATCCGAAGGAAGAATTGTTTGCTTCAAAAATGGTGCAAGCGGAAGTGATGGATGCGTATTCTGCGGCGTTCAAGGTCACACCCGTCCTGCTTCGCTATCCGGCCGGTGAAGAGACATGGGGCAAAGCCTCGAACGCGGAGCGACCATTCGGATATCATGACGATTCCTTTGCCTGGGCAACGCTCGACACCGGTAAAGAAAAAGATGACTGGTTCTACATGCCTGCATTGAAACAGGCGGGCTCCGCTGCGGTGGAGAAATGGAAGACACATCCGATTGGCGGAGAGATTCGACCAGAGGCGTGGGGGAAGGTGTTCGACGCAAAGCCGGGCGACAAGAGAATTCAGGACTTTCGGGAGTGCGTTGACCAGACACACGTCTCGTGGCTGATGGATTCCGGGATGTTCGAAAAGAAACCTCGCAAAGATCGCAAGCTGCGAGCAGAGACGGAGGTGCGACGCATGGGCTACGAATTCCATGTTTCGGCTGTCAATGTTTCGTTACAGCAGAACAATCTGAAGGTTACGCTGGAACTGGAGAATCGAGGCGTCGCTCCGTTCTACTATGACTGGGACGCAGAATACGGATTGCTCCTTGATGGCAAAGTTATGACGACCATCGTCTCCAGTGGAAAACTCACAGGGCTCTTCCCCGGCGATAAGCCTCGCGAGTGGAACAACACGCTTGATCTTTCCAACGTGCCGCCTGGCAAGTACACGCTTGCTCTGCGAGTCCCCAATACTCTGCCCAATGGATTGCCAATGCGATTTGCGAATACGACGCAGGATCGGGACGTCGACGGCTGGTTATCGTTGACAACGATTCAGCGTTAGTTAAGCATAAGTCGAGTCGGCAGTCAGGAGGGCTTTTCAACAACTGCTTTCGTGAACTGCTAAACCGACGAACCCATCCGGTCAGCAACTCGTGCGTAGAGTTCTCGATGTTGTTCCGAATTGTCCAGCAGATCCTGATCAAAGCGGATACGGCCCGGCTCAAAAATCGTAATCGTTGAAGAGCCGCCAAAGCGAAAGTAGCCTTTCTCGCTGCCCTTGGAGACAGTCTGTCCTGCCGTATAAGTCTGACGAATACTACCAACGCAGGTCGCACCGATCTCAAGAAGCAGCACTTTCCCGAAAGCCTCCGTCTGCAGTTCAGTGATGCACCGCTTGTTGGTTGCCAGAATGTGAATGTTTTGACACAGCGCAATTGGGTTGACGGAAAAAAGAGGTCCGTTGATCAGCCGCGTCGCTCCTGGCGCTCCCACCGCCGGAAAATGAAACCGGTGATAATCGACCGGGCACAATCGCGACAGCAGCAGGCTGCCTCGAGCATACTGATCGGCCAGTTTTTGGTCCTGCAGCAAGTCCGACAGGCTGAACATTTCGCCTTTGACAAACAAGCCGTCGCACTGTGAAAGATCCGGTACGCACAAATGGCGACCGT
>CAMAXD010000375.1 GCA_945861975.1 Candidatus Kuenenia stuttgartensis
GTGAAGCATGATGAATGCATGCGAACGAGCGGCGATTCGGCCTTGCTGAGATCACCCCAGACCAGTGCCAGCGGCTCCTGATTCTCATGTGTCACCTGGTAGCCCACAACCATCGGTGTCCCCAAATCGGCCGTCGGCATTGGCACGGCGACAATTCGAGTCACCAGCTGCTCACGCATGCGCCTAAAGCGAATCAGTTCCTCGATCGAGATCATCGGGATCTGATACTGATCAGCAAGGACCCGCAATTCGGTCAGGTCGGCCATACCGTGACTCGTCTGACTGCAGATCTCTATCAGAACACCCACGGGGCGTTTTCCCGCCAGTCGCATCAGATCAATCGTCGCTTCCGTATGCCCGGCGCGGCGCAGAACGCCACCGTCCATCCCAAGCAAAGGATTCACATGGCCCGGCTGCAGAAAATCATCCGCCAGTGCTGCCGCATCCGCCAGCGCGCGAATGGTGCGAGCTCGATTGATGGCGCTCACACCCGTCCCCGCTGACACATGATCAACAGCTCGCAAGAATGCAGTTTTGTTCGGAGCCGTGTTGCTGGATTCTTCAACCACTGGTCGCAACTTCAGTCGCGCCGCATCGTCGGCAGCGACCGGAACACACAGCGTCCCTCGACCAACTCGCAGCATGAAGTCGACTTGTTCCGGTGTAATGGACTCCGCCGCGCAGACGAAGTCGCCTTCGTTTTCACGATCCTCGTCATCCACAACGATGATCATGCCACCGGATTTCAGCGCGTCGATCGCCTGCTGGATTGAATGCAGAGGCACGGGTTCTGTTCTCTCTGTAAATTCGACAAGATAAATCTTTGAAAAAAGGGTTGAGCCTGTCCTCACGGATAACGTCAGGGGAAACCGACAAACCAGTCCCCGAACCCTTTTCAAAACCGAACGCGCGGAGTTCACCGCTCACAAACTGCATTCTAGTCCCGGACAGGAAAATTCAGTACTTCCAAACCCCGTAAACTGACTGAATTGAAGACAGGGTCATCCCCATGAACCACTCTTGACTTCAATAAATCCACGGAATGCCTAATTGACTGAGGCCGCTGTTTTTCGAAAACGTTCCGCAGGGGCGATCTGCCTTCTCGACTCCTGTTGACATTCACAACTTGAAAAACCTCATACGAATTTCGAGGATACGGGATCCCATGACCACGCCTCGAATGCTCGCAGACGCCATGGGCCAATTCCGTGTCCGCCGCAACACAACCGAAATTCTTCTCCGTCCCGGACTACATGCGACCAGCCCAAACGAACACCCCCCTGTGGTTCCACAGGCATGGCACAACGTGCTGAGAACCATTCAGTACGCGTGAAAAGCCGAATTCGAGTCCTGATGTCGTTGGCAGAGCGATCGTTTTGCTGTTAGAAAAACGTATGCCGTGCTCGGGGGGGGGATGGTCTTTCTCGCTGCTGCTGCCCGCAGTACAGCAGGCTCGCGAAGCTGCGAGACGAACTCAGTGTAAGAACAATCTGAAACAGATTGCGTTAGCACTGAAGTTCCCCAGAAGTGGTCGGCGCTCTGGATTGGATGTTTTGGACTCGGCACGGCGCGTTGTCCAAATGTGATCTATCATCAGGTGTCAGACGAAACGAAGACGAGCTCTGCTGAGGAGCAACTCGTCAAGGGATAGTCTGACGTGGGCGGGGAAATCCGTCGCGGCTGCTGAGTTGATCTGCAGCCATCTCTTCAATCGCGATTTCTTTGTCCCACCTATGCCTTTAAAAACCTACTGCACTCCTGCCTTCACGATTGCTGCTCGAACTGCTCAGGGCTCATGTAACAGATGGCTGTGTAGACGAGTGCGATTGTAGAACGTCTCGATCCACTGAAAGATGCTCTGACGAGCTTCGTCACGAGTTGCATACCTCTGCTGGTAAACAAGCTCCTTCTTCAGGCTCGCAAAGAAACTCTCCGACACCGCATTGTCCCAGCAGTTCCCTTTCCGGCTCATACTGCAACGAATCTCATGACGAGCCAGCGCCGCCTGAAAAGCCGCACTGCAGTACTGGCTGCCACGGTCTGAATGCAACAACAGATTGTCTTTCACGCCGAGTCGCCCAACAGCCATCTCCAACGCCGACAGAAATACGTCCGTCGTCATCTCATGGCTCATCGACCAGCCGATCACACGCCGCGAAAACACATCGATCATGCACACCAGATACAGAAATCCTTCCGCTGTCGCGATGTACGTTAAATCCGAAACAACCTTCTGGCCCGGGTCTTCTGCCGTGAAGTCTCGGTCCAGTATGTTCTCCGCTACGGGTAACGAGTGATTCGAATCCGTCGTTGATACGCGAAATCTCTTCGCTGTCAACGATGCGATCCCCTCGCTGATCATCAGCTTCGCGACCGTGTTCTCACAAACCTCATAACCACGATTCAATAACTCACGGTAAATCCGCGGACTGCCATAAGCATGTCTCTCAGGATCCGCGTGGATGACGTGAATCGCTGAAACCAACTCTGTCCGCTGAATCGCCTGAATACACACCGGACGAATCTTCCATGCATAGTAGCCCGAACGACTTACCTGCAGCACGCGACACATCACAGACACCGGCCACTGATCAAGATGATCCTGAATGAACTGATATCTCAGTTCTTTTCGTTCGCAAAGAAGGCCGCCGCTTTTTTTAAAATCTCTCGCTCCATCAACAAGCGACGGTTCTCGTCACGAAGACGACGCACCTCTGCCTCCAGATCACTCTGAGCAGCCTGGGTCTCTGACTTCTTTCCGTATGTCTGACGCCACTTCCGAAGCAGGTTCGCATTCACGCCCAGTCGACGACCCGCCTCCGCTGTCGTCAACCCTTCTGACTCGATCATACGGACCGCGTCACGACGGAATTCCTCCGTATATTTCTTATAAACCTTACCAGCGTTACCAACTGCCTTCTTCGTCATCGCTTGCGCTCCTTGTGCGATCTACTCTACCACACTTTTCAAGCGCCTACTTTCTTTGGGGAATTCCAGTCTGCGGCTCACCGGAGACTATGGAGCCTGCAAGCGTTGCATGCTCGAATTGAGAGCGCCGTACTTCGCTCCATTACCCCAGTCGCAACACCCCGGTTCCAACATGTGCCTGAATCCCGTCGCTCCGTCGACGGGATTTTCGACGATGAATCGTCCGAGTGTGAATCGGAACTGATTACTCGGCTTCTGCGGCCGCCACTTCTTCTTCCACGACAGCCACTCCGGATGTGATGTTTTTCAGATCCTGGATCTTTTTGCGGATCTCTGCCACAACAGCAGGGTTCTCTTCCAGGTAGACTCGAGCTCTGTCGCGGCCCTGACCAAGCTTTACTGATCCATAATTGAACCAGCTTCCGCTGCGATCAATGATCTTGTTTTCGACAGCCAGATCGACCAGATCCGCCTCGTAGCTGATCCCACACGTGCTGTACATGTCGACTTCGGCCACTCGAAACGGTGGTGCCACTTTGTTCTTGACGATCTTTACTCGCATCCGCATGCCGATCGTCGTTTCACCTTCCTTCAACTGACTGATGCGTCGCACATCGACACGGCAGGAGCTGAAGAACTTTAAAGCACGGCCGCCAGGAGTCGTCTCCGGGCTGCCGAACATCACGCCGATCTTCTCACGAATCTGATTGATGAAGATAACCGTCGCTTTGGCTTTGGAGATTGCTCCGGTCAGTTTTCGCATCGCCTGGCTCATCATTCGAGCCTGAAGACCCACGTGCGAATCTCCAATTTCTCCGTCGAGTTCGGCCTTGGGAACCAAGGCCGCCACGGAGTCGATGACGATGATGTCGACCGAATTTGACTTGACCAGCATTTCCGTAATTTGCAGACCTTCTTCACCGTATGATGGCTGGCTCACGAGCAGCTCATCAAGGTTTACACCCAGACGTCGCGCCCACTGAGGATCCAGAGCATGTTCTGCATCCACGAACGCCGCAATGCCGCCTGCCTTTTGCGCATTGGCGATCGCATGCAGTGCCAATGTTGTCTTACCGCTGGATTCCGGCCCGAATAATTCGATGATTCGGCCGCGAGGAAATCCACGTCCACCCAGCGCAAGGTCGATCGACAGCGCGCCAGTGGAGATCCCGGGAAAACCACCGGCATTTTCTGAAGGGTTCAGCTTCATGATTGAACCCTTGCCAAACATTTTTTCAATCTGCCCGACGGCATTGTCGAGCATCAACTGGTCTTCGCTGGCGGCCTTCGTTGAAGGAAGTTTCTTTGGTGCTTTTGCCATGGGTCAAACTTTCGAAAACAAGGGTCTTATTTAGGGTCTGCGAGGGCTACCAATCCGGTTTCGCGCCACAATGCCTGGACTGACTCCAGTCACATCCAGGGAGTCTAGCGAAACCACACCCAACAGGGAACTTTCGTAGCGCAGGAAATTACGGCAGATCAGAGTGGCATTATGGACCGTTTTCTGGCGGAATGCGAATCTGAGAGCCGCGGCGATTCTACGCACCTGCGGCCAGAGAAACAGCGAGATTTCTCCGTTTATTGATGCCGACTCTGCTACCAATGAAGCCCAATTTGACTGTTAGGCAGGAGCGGTAATCTCGGAGATCAGAACCTTTCCACTGGCCAGTTTCTGCTTCAACTCGTCAGCATCCAGCGCCTGCAGCGGGCTGATCTCGATTAAATGGCCGTCCGGCAGTGAGTGCCCGGAACCTTGCACCCACTCGATCCCAATGCGATTCAACGCAGCACGAGCTGTATCCGCAGAGTCAGCTCCACTTTTGTTCTTGACGGGATTGAACTCCCGATCACGGTTGCCTTCGACGATCAAGGTCTGCTCCGCAAGCGGCAATGCATCAAAGATAAATCGCTCCAGCTTGATGGCGTTCGGATTGGAAGCATCCGTCGGCTGAATGAGCTGACCGCTGGCATCGAGGTACGGGACATTCTTCCGAGCAATATGCAACGGCAGTCGGCATCCATCTTCTGCCAGTCGTTGCAGGAACTTTCGATCGAACACATGAATTGCCGTGTTGCCCGCCCAGAAAATCCACTGTCCACTGGCATCATTCGACGCGGCTTGTTCCGGAGTCAGTTCGCTGTACTCAATGATCTCCGTGTGGCCATCAACATCAACAAGCACGCCCATTCGCTCAGTCGGACTTGTCTTACAAACCACGTTTGTGGTCAGCATCGACTTCTGCTGCAGATGAAATCCAATCAGCGCCGGGTCTGCGATGATGACAGTGGGATTATCGACCTGGTGATAGAAGACGTGTTCCACGCCTTCCTGAGTCATTCGGTCCAGCAACCCGGAATTCCTGAGCGCCATGATCAGTCCGCCGTGACCATCCGGAGACAGCGCCAGACTACTGGGGCCACTAAGCAGAATTTCGCCAGTCGCGGCATCAAGGGCCGGAAGACTGCCCTGCATGAAAAACGCCACAGAATCTGTCGGGAGTCCGAAATACTGCTTCGACTCAAAGAAGTCGACAGTCTCTGCATGTGTGGCATCGCTGGTCATAATCAGCCACAGTAGACTGGCCCCGTATCGCTGGCGGCGAGCCTTAATCTGTTCGGCAAAGATCTGAAACAACGTGCGGTCCGAAATGGGACCGATCGGAAACATGCCTTTCGGATGATCGAACCCCAGTCGAGTTCCCTGACCCCCAGCGACCGTCACTACCGCCACTTTACCCGCGCGGAGTTCTGACTCACCAAGTGCTGCTGCGGCTTGCCAGTTCACAACGTCTGAGGTTGATTTCGCCTGACGAATGACGGTCTTCGGCGCCGCAGCCTTTTGAATGCGTTCCGCTGTAGAGAG
The DNA here is from genome assembly GCA_945861975.1 of Candidatus Kuenenia stuttgartensis. Classification (GTDB taxonomy): domain Bacteria; phylum Planctomycetota; class Planctomycetia; order Planctomycetales; family Planctomycetaceae; genus SXXK01. Next base: position 5,792 of record CAMAXD010000375.1, read on the forward strand.
CCCATCGGTCGACTTCTTTTGGCTGCTCTGCCAGATCTCCTGAAGCTGTTTAAGGTCGACAGTCTCCAGTTCAGTAACCAGTTGCATCCGTTCAGCTTCATCCAGCCTGCTCCAAAAACGAACCGTCGACGT
>CAMAXD010000376.1 GCA_945861975.1 Candidatus Kuenenia stuttgartensis
CAGCGGCACCGTTCGGATTCTTTTTGGCCGGAAAGACCCAGACACCGGGCTTGTCAGCATCCTTGTCACCCAGAGCTTCCGGAGCCCCGTTAGACCAGAGCAGCCGAAATTCAGGCTCATCGGCCCCCATCGCCAAGGCATTCGCGAACACCATCATGGACATCACAATCGCTGATACAAACGCTGTTTTCATCTTGAAGTTCGACTCCGGAAACATGGCCATTCGCAGACTTCGGTCAGGGATTTCATCCACTCGGCGGGAGGGATCTTAGCTACGAACACAACAATCAGAAACGAAGCAGGCCCCTCACAAGTCTCTCGGCCACCAGAATTCTTTAATCCCAACGGCGACCGCCCGCTCCCTTTCTCCCTCACTCGCCTGCTCCTCCGCTCCTCCGCTCCCATTTGCTCGCTTACCATCGCATCCGTAAAACCCGTGCGTCTCAATCACGACACTTTCGCCAAATCGCCAACTCGCGTTCGCTCGACGTCATCGATGACTGGCATTCTCGATTATAATGCGCCGCCCTTTGAATCATCGTTCTTTTTGTAATCCTGAACGGTGCCACCCGAATTGCTCTTTTGCCGCTGCATGCTGGACTGTCATCCTGATGGACGTCAACGACTACCTGATTGACCATACCAAACTCGAATGGCACAAAATGCTGTCCGCCTGGTCGTGGTTGTTGGACGATGAGGCCGAAATCGAGCCATGGCTCATGAATCGTTTCGGTGACCTGTTTTTTCTGGACGAAGACGGCGCAGTGCTGTGGCTGAATGTCACTGACGGTGAATTGTCCGAAGTCGCCGCAAACGCAGATGAGTTTTTCGCACTGCTCGAAAGTTCGGTCGATGGCTCCGATGAGGATGAGGATGAGGACGCTGCTGACTTCGAAGACGAAGAAGAGTCCGACGACGATGCCGAAGACTGGTTCCTGATGGGGATCGTCGATGAAGCTGTTGAGGCCGGGTTGAAACTCGGCCCTGGTGAATGCTTAGGCTTTAAGACTCTGCCAATTCTCGGCGGCGACTACGTCCCGGAGAACTTGTACGTTTCGACGGTAGAAAAGTACTGGTCTTTCTGCGGCTACGTCCATGCTCAGATTGACGGCCATCCGGACGGCGCCGAAATCGAGATCGATCTTCCGGAGCGATAGAGCGTCTGAAGATTCCTCGCGATGCCCGATGTGATTCGATCGGACAGGTTACTGGATAGGAAGCGAAAGGATGTTCATTGACTCTTCAGCAAGGCCGTTATCGCCATTACAAGGGCAAAGATTACATCGTGCTCGGTGTGGCGAGACACAGTGAGACAGAAGAAGAGCTTGTTGTCTATCGCACAGATTACGGCGACCGCAGCTTGTGGGTCCGACCTCTCGCAATGTTTCAGGAGACGGTCGAGATCGACGGCCACCTGCGCCCCCGCTTCCAATATGTAAGCCCGGAATAGCCCAACTCACGACCACCTGCAAGACTCACTTCGCAGCTTTGCGTCTCCGTGACATCTTCTGAATTCTGTGTGCCGAGCTTTCCTCGGAGGGCCAGAGCGGGAACGGTCTCACTGTTTCGCGATGCCGCCCGGGGCTTCAAACGTTCAGCGGTCGTCGGTGTAATGATCGGAGCTACCAAAGAACGCCCCACGGACGGAGATCTGGGAGGCTTATTTCCTGACCCCCAGGGGCGGATCATGATTTTCATCGCTCCAGATTCCGGACCCAAGTGTCCCGAGTGGAGTGGCGTTACAAATAGAGGGGCGTAGGAAAATTCAGGCACTGTGGCAGTGAATTAACTTCGCCCACAGCAGCGGCACCAACTTCTCTCCCTCAGTCAGCAGAACCCCTATGTGCCCCCGGTGCAAAGGAGGAAGAGCTGGCAGAAGCCGCACTTGTTCATGCTGAGGATGACATCAAGAGCGGCCACCCACAACTGGCCCGAGACGAACTAAAAGACCTTGTGAGACCATTTCCGAAAACTCAAGCAGCACTAAAATCACGAAGCCTCCCAAATTACCCAGATGTTTCTTTATCTCCAGTTTACTTGCTGAGATATTAAACCTTTGTATACACTTGCGATTGGTAAAACCGCTGATTCGACTTCAAAGCCAAAATTCTTAGAAACCAATTACCCAAGGGATCGTTGCATGAAATTGTTCTCATTTCTGAACGGTCGAAGTGCGTTACTGCGAAGCATGCAGGTATTGCTGCTATCCGGTGTCGCTTTGGCGACAAGGCCTGTCGAGATCCGGGCGGGAGAGAAGCCAAAGAAGAATCTGGATGATCAACTGCGGACACTTCTCTTTCTCCATGACGTGGATCCGATCGACAATCCTCCACAAGATATCAACCGAGTCCTCCTGGGCCGAGCGCTCTTCTTTGATCGAATCCTCAGCGGAAACATGGACACGTCTTGCGCCACCTGTCATCACCCTCTCCTGGCCATGGGGGACGCACTTTCTTTGGGAGTCGGCACGGGAACGCCGACCGTGGGTGCAATCGGACTGATGCGAGAAAAGGGCGTTGGTCGTGAGTTCATTCCTCGCAACGCACCGGAGATCTTCAATCGGGGGTCTGTGCATTGGCGCTCCCAGTTCTGGGACAGCCGCGTTGAAAAAGACAAAACAGGACTCCTGACTCCAGCCGGTATGAAGTTGCCCGATGGGCTGGATACCGTGCTGGAAGCGCAAGCTATGTTCCCGGTCACCAGTCGCGACGAAATGCGGGGTTCCCTTGCAGATGGGGAAAATGGCAACGAAATTGCCGCCATCAGGGACAACGACCTGCCCGCAATCTGGGATGCCTTGATGAATCGACTATTATCGATCCCGGAGTATCGGGAGATGTTTGCGGACGCATACGAAATAGAACCTGAAAACGTGGACGACTTGGGTTTCCAGCATGCCGCTAAGGCGATTGCGGCATGGGAGGCTGCTGCTCTTACATTCGACGATAGTCCATTCGACGAGTATCTGCGGGGTAACAACGATGCACTTTCCCTCAAGGCCAAGCAGGGGGCAATGTTGTTTTACGGCAAAGCTGGCTGCGCGAATTGTCACGACGGAACGCTGCTGACCAACCAGGAGCACTACAATCTCGCAATTCCTCAATTTGGGCCGGGAAAAGACGCGGTGACAGGATTGGACTTCGGGCGTTATGGCGTCCCAGGAAACCCCGACGGACTGTTCCGCTTTCGCACGCCACCTTTGCGGAACGTAACCGAGACAGGACCGTGGATGCACAACGGTGCCTACAATAATCTTCAGGATGCAGTCGAACACCATTTGGACGCAGCCAAAGCCCTGCGTGAGTACAATCCAAAGCATCAAATCACGGATCGCGAACTCCGGGCCACGGTCGTCAATGACCCAGCGGTCCTGAATGAACTCGTCGATCGACTGGACATCGACAAAGTCAAGCTGAGCGGCGGTGAAGTTCACGACTTGTTGTCGTTTCTTGGATCCCTCACGGCCCCGAATCTGAAGAACCGGCTTGTCTTGACTATTCCTGCGACCGTTCCCAGTGGTTTGGATATCGATGGGACAATCGCTACGCCGTGACCCGTAATACAGATAGTGAGCGGCAAGCTCAGGCTTGCCGCTCACTGACCTGCTTTAGATTTCATGGATTGTCCTGCCTCAAAGAGGCCAGCTCCTGCCAATAACGGATGGCATACGTCGAAATCCGGATGTCGAGTTGAGCCCACCCCGTAACTTATGATCCGCCGAAATGGGATCACAGCGACATTTTCGATCTGACATTGAGGTCGGCGGTGCTCACCGCATCCGTGCAACCACTGGCGAGACTTTGGACGTGAATAAATGACTTCCACGTCGATCAAGAAGTAATACAGGCTTCCCGGTTTTCCCACTGACAACGTCGTTCTGCACCAGACGATACGCGCCCGGCTTTCCTTCTTCGCCGCGCACACCTTCGACCAGCTTTTGATGAATCGAGCGAATCAGGGTTTCTGTGATCGGCAGTCCGCTCGACAGGTACTCGGAAACCAATAGAAACGCATCGCGATAGTTCAACAGCTCGCGCACATCATCAGCGTTCGTCGTTCCGGCATCTTTGGCTTCCCAGACGGCCTGAGACTGCTCCAACGTCAACTGCGTGGCTTAAATATGCGTCGTATGATGCGATTCCAGCAGCAAAGCTCGCTGACTCATTCGCCGGTCAAAACGCGACGGCGCACTTCCACCCAGATTTCCATGTCGGTGAACACCCGCGTCACTTGTCTCCTTCGGATTTCTCGCCCGGCAACCCGCCATCATGACGGCCTTCCAGACGATTACGAAGTTAACAACTGAACATTTGAACGCTGCACAATTCAACCGCCCGCCACTCCCCGCCACGCGCCACGGTTTCTGGCCGCCGTTTACACACTGAAGTCACGAGGTAAACGCCACCATTGTCGAGGCGCTTGGCACGATGGACCGCGTAGATTAAGCCACTACGCTCCTGCTGATGAACAGCTTTGGAGAGGCTGGCGAATTCTTCGAAGGCCGAGTCGGCATCCACGATGCGGACATCGTCGCCGAATCGGGGCTCGAACTTTGCCGGGTCGATCGGTTGGTCGAACTTGAAATCGGTCGTCGCCAGCGACGTCCACTGCCTGTTGGTTTGAACCTCCCAGATGACTCGCGCGATCCGGGATCTACTGTCCAGAAGCAGGATCTCTCTCCGCTTGCCGGTCGGTCCTTTCTCGGACTGCCGTTCGGATTCGTGCATGCGTTCTAAAACAGGGGACGTCACCACGTGGGCTTGGCAGGCCTGGCCGTCGATGATCTGGTCACGCTCGGCGAAACGCTCATGTTTGGCATCCTTCAGGAATTGGGCTTCGATCAGCAAGGCATGGTCGATCAGGACATCGAGATCCTCGCCACGGGCCTGAATCGCCAGTTGCGTGCCTTTCTGATGTCGCCATGTCCCTTGTGGATTCCTAAAAAGAATGTCAGTCGAGGATTCCTCACGAAATCCGACACCCCGCTCATACCACAGCCCCTGGAAGAATCGCTCAGGCTTGGTGATGTCTTCCGGGTATGTCGCTGAAAGCTGGAACGTGCGGGCCTTGCGAATGGCATCGCGGACCTGAGCAAACAACGAACGGTCAGATTGCATCAGCACTCCGATCAGCACTCCGATCAGCACCGCAGTTGCCCCAGCCGTGGTCCAAGTGCCCACACGACACAGCCAGCGTCAACGCGTGGTCCGAGTTTCTGATTTTCGAACCCTCTGGAGAAAACGCTGATCCACATCAATGCTCGGCATCGGCTCGTCCAGAATTGCCTGGACATCCATGCGATAGGGGACCGGAAGATCATCGTGGTGCGGGAGGTTTTTCGATGACGGTGATTGTGTCATTTTGTGTCTCCTTGTGAAGAGTTTGAGAGAGAGAGAGAGAGGACTCCAGTGTCGAGCGGACCGTGTATATCGCAGCCGCGACGGCTGCTATGCTGATTCCGAGCAATTCGGCAATCTGTGGATTCGTCAGATGTTCGAAGTACCGAAGCGAGAAAACCGCTCCTTCTCGTTCCGGCAATGATGCGATGAGCCTTCGTAAATGCTCTGCCGACTAACGTCGAACGGCCTCATCAAATGGAGAACCCCCTGCATCAGTGCAGGCTTCCGACGACAAGGGCTCGACGTCTCGGCGTTGCCTCCTGCGATCAAGCGATCGAAAGGCCGTCAGCTTGCGGAGATAAGCCCCCCAGTTGCGAACGTCCGTCGGAGTACGGGAGTAAGCCTCCATGAGCACTTCCTGAACCACGTCTTCCGCATCGGCAGGGTGTCCCAGGATCCGCATTGCGGTTCGAAGAACCATCTGTCCATGTTCAACAACAATGCGTTCCCAATCAATGGGCACGTGGCGACCTCCACAGAAC
>CAMAXD010000377.1 GCA_945861975.1 Candidatus Kuenenia stuttgartensis
GCCAGCTCCAAAGTTGTCTGGCAGATCTGTTTCATTCTCAGGGGCAACGTCCTCAGGCCTCGTTGGCAAAGCCACGATTCAAAAGGGTTCGGGTTCTGCCCAAAGATGCTGGAGGTCTCGCTTAATTGTCGGATCAGGGATTTCTTGCCAGCGGCAACGCCCAGCATGACGTCGCCGTGACCGTTCAAATATTTGGACGCACTATGGAAGACAATCGATGCTCCCAGGTTCAAAGGTCGAATCAGCTCCGGTGTCGTAAACGTGCTGTCGACGACCAAAGGAATGCTCTCGTTCAGATAATGGGCAATCGCTTCGATGTCGGCTACCTGAAGTAACGGATTCGAAACTGTCTCAACAAGGACGAAGCGAGTTTTCTCCGTCAGGAGTGCTTTGAGCTGTTCAGGCTGATCCGCATCGAAGTAGGAAATCCGCAGGCCAAATTGTTGCTGCATGCGAGACGCCAGTTGCAGCGTCTTCCCATAGAGTGCCCGCGCCAGGATGACGTGATCTCCGGCCGAAGTCAGAGCCAGAAAGATGCTGCCCGCAGCGCCCATGCCGGAGGCAAACACAGCTCCGGCTTCTGCGTCTTCCATGATCGCAATCGATTCTGCCAGAGCTGTATGGTTCGGATTGCTGTCGCGAGTATAAACATCGCCGGACGCTTTCCCGTCGTACAGGGCGTGCAGTACATCGAGATCCGGAACATCAAAGGCCGTCGTCTGATAAATTGGTGGCGCGCTGGGGCTTGTCACCGACGCGCGAGGATGACCCATGCGGGAAGGGTGTGGATGAGTCATGTCGATGGGCTTCCTGTCCGAATGCAATGGTGGGCCGCAGAGCCTGCAAGTTCAATGCTCTGCCAGACGGATTAAAGCCATTGTCACATCACACCACCAGTGAGCGATCATCCGATGACAGCTTCATCAGTACCGTGGACGTGTCTCCCCGCCGGGAACAACAAGGGCTGGCTCATCGCGACCGAGTCGAAGAAGTGAAGCGGATGCCCCTGCCCTGCTCCCGGATAACGCGGAAAGGGTTTGTAACACAACACGTGATGAATGCCGTTTATGCTCTGCAGCCTTACGGTTTTGGGTTCGGCGCGAGTTCACTCACGGCAGGCAGGTCAGACGACTTCCGAATGCGAATCCAATGGTCCGTCAGCTTGAGATTGTCAGTGACGTTAACGGTCGGCATATGGCACTCCAGACATTCGCGAGAAGTGATTGCGGATGTGCAGTCGGAGACCTGATGTTTTTCGGGGCCATGACACTGCAGACATTTTTCGACGTAGAACTCTTTGGATTTTTCTGCTGGCTTGTGTGGATCGTGACAAGTCAGACAGTCCATGCGAAAGGAATGCGGACCTTCAGGTACGGAGTCCTGCTTAAGAAAGCAGGCACTCATGGCCATACCGACCGGTGCAAAACGAACCAGGACTGATCGTTCCGGCGAAAGCTCCGAAGCCGTTAACTGATCGGCTCTGCGGTGGCATTCGCCGCAGCGATTGATCGACTCCAGTGGCGATAACTCAGACCATTTTTCAATCGAGAGTTCCGCTCCTTGTTCCATCTCGGTGATATGCTTTTCTCCGCCGGGGTGACATCTGTCGCACGACACGCCTTTGATAATATCCTGTTGACGAATTCGACCGCCGTCATGAGGCAATTGCGTCACATGGCACCCAAAGCATTCCATTGTTCTCGCATGATCGATCGGCCCACCGAGTGATCGTATTCCGGGAGAGCCCGTGAGATCAGCTCCGGGGGTTGCTCCTAACACGTTTGGAGGAAACCACGAAACACTGCCTTCGATCAACTCCGTGGACCCGTCTGGATTGGTGAAGAGACTGACCGGCGTCATGGCATGCTGGCCGGATCCAAACATCCATTCAATTCGCATTGATTCGGGGTAAGCATCGGAGGTCATCCACAGTTGCTTGTTCTTTTCCTCAAATGAAATCAACGGTCCGTCTTTCGTGATCTGAAAGCTTCGGCCGGCAAATCGGCTAAGAACCAGCGGGTCACTCGCTTCAATCAGCGTTTGAGTATGCGGTGCATCCTTAAACTCCTCGCAAACATCCTGATGACATGACGCACAACGGTTCATCAGTGGCGGCTGGTGATCTGAGGCATGCACCGCAAACTCAGAGACAGAGACAGGCTTCTGAACAGACCACGATAGCAGGGACCAGATTCCGACAAGAGCGAAACCCAGGAACGCAATCAGTCGAATAGTTGTGTGTCGGCCTGGCATAGTGAAATCCTGAAACTCTGCGTCCAAGGGAGTCTTTGTCAATACCCGAGTGAACCGATGATACTTTTGGCTGACGCGGTGAGGCGATGTCCAGGGAACTCGTTTACCAATTGCTGCAGGACCGCCTGCGTCTCTTTCGTTTGCCCGGCCTCCAGCAAGATCATCGCCTTTGCATAAAGTGTTTCGGCGTCCATTGCTCCCAGCTTCTGCATCGCCGCCCGATGATCTCCACTGAGATACAAGCGAGTGGCCGCAATGTCCGGCGTCTCATTCTGTGACAGATCTGTGTCCGACCAGTTCAGGACATCCTGAGCGATTGTGCTGACGGAATCGGATTGCGGGGTCGTCAGTCGCCATGCATCCAGCCGAAATCGACTGCTTCGCCCGCACAGAATTCGTTCTTCATACCCCAGCGAGAGTTGGTTGCTGGCAAATTCCTGTCGCAGCTCTGTATTCGATTCGACCGGTAACATGGACAAAACTTTCAACGCCGCCACAGACATTTTCATGGCGCGAAAGACTCTGGCCAGACGCAGGCTCTCGTAGACGGTGTTCGCGCCGTAAATCAGTTCCCGTAGATCCGTATGCGTCTGACTTTCTTCACTGGTTGTCTGATAAGCCCAGGTTCCACGGTCCACGAAATCGCGTAAGGACAAGGTATTCACAATTTGTTGAGTGCAGCCAGGATCGCCCGCTTTTCCATAAACAAGGCTCACCGAGTTCAGTGAAAGCGGCTTCCAGATTGTCGGCTCGATCGCTGTGATCAGTTTCAAATCTTCTGAGGGAACCACTAACGCCGTCGTTTTTCGCTCCAGCAGCGGCAGCCACCACCCACCCCAGCTTTCATCAGTTCTGCGATGCGGAATCTGCCAGTTCTTTGCCAAATCTGACGTCAGCAGCACATGAGTTTTCAATCGGCCATTCAACAAGGCTGTGCGGGGTGTATCGAACGCTTTGACACCTTTTCTGAGATGCCATGACAACAGCCCGGCTTCACGAATCCCAACGCAATGGGCTGTTCCCGTCAGACTTACAGATTCTAGTGAAGCAGAAAACGCGTCCGGTGAAAGGCGAGGATCGATTCCCCAGCCGAGGCCGCTGCCACATCCGCTCCACGGCTGCAAGGCCCATGTCGCCAATGCTCCCATCAAAACGCTAAGCACAATTCTTTGCAGACGCCGCCGCAGATTAATGCGTACCTCATTCTTGTGAGAGACTTTTACTTTGTCAGAGACTTTGTCAGAGACTTTGTCAGACGTCGTACCGCAGAACTGTGTCCCGAAATAAGCCATCATCATCGCAGCGAGCGGCAGATTATCCGGAGACATTGCGGCAAAGATCTGAGTGCCGGCGAGTACCAGAAAGTAGTTTCCAGTCTGACCTGGAAGCGCGCGGCAGCAGGACAAGCCGCACAGGAGTAACCAGGCGACGCAATCGATTCGTAAGAAATCATTCCACCACGGATTCCAGCCCGCCAGGCTCAGGATTGCAGAGGATTCTGCAGTCAGGGGAAACGTTGTTGTCCATGAATCCGGCAACGTTGCCAGTCCGGCGGGAGTCAGGCTGGCGGCCACCAGCAGCATCATGATGCACAACACTTTTGCGACTGGTCGCCTGATGGAAAGAGCCAGTGCTGGCACAGCAATCAAAATCCCCGTCATGCTGCGTGAACCAAGGTTGGACCAGCAGCACATCCGGATCAGCAACCCAACATACGCGTTTCGGCTGGTACCTTGGAACACAGCTTTCGCCAGAGTCAGAACCAGTAGAACGCCAATTGTATCGAAGCACAAAGGGGACGGTTCCCAAGCCTGTCTGGCGCAGAGGAGTGATGTTGCAATAAGAACTCCGGCGACCGCACTCCGGTGGACAGTTTGCTGAATCAGTAAACGTGCCACAAACAAGGCGGCAAATATCTTGAGGCACATCAGCGACAAGACACCACCGTTGTCGAACAGCAGGTAGAAAACCAATCCGCTGGCCCAGTCTGCTTCTGCTCGAATCGAACCGGCCAGAAGTTTGCTGGTAGGAAACAGGCTGCCGGCGGCCGCTTCACGTCCCTTGCTGAGTTCCCACCAATAGTCGCTGCAGGAAATTGGATGCAGTGCAGCCAGAAATGCACTTGTGACTATGCACAGCAGGATCAGCTTCGCGAAAGTTGAGTTGCCAACCTGCGTGGTGTGAGTCGGCTTCATTCTTTCGATCTGCTCAGATTCGCGGACGAATAGGTGAGATGTGACGGCACATTTTCTGAAGCGTGCAGCATTACAGCACAGGCCGCTCAAGACTTCTGGACGTTTTGCACTGGACTTAAGTTTACGTGGCCGAAGATCTCTGTGCAACAGCCGAGTAACTGGTAGTCGAAGGATGTTGAGGCGGATGATGGGGTACGAAATCGAATTGGCTGCGGGCTACGGATTTGACGCGGGAGCGGCTACCATTCCGGCAACTTCTGTATCACAGAATCCAGCCAGCAAGGTTGTTCAGTTCATGGCTCTGCTCTCTTTTCCAGATAGCCACATGTCGCCGCTAAAGCTCCTGTCTTTACTGTTCCGCAGTGACATCGGAGGGATGTCCATGCAGGCGGTTCTGCTTGGCTGCCTCCTGGTTCGTTGCCCTGCCCTCGCACAAGATGCCAAGCCACGGTTCACCGACGTCACCGGTGACGTCAACGTTGATTTCCAGAATTACTCCCCGCTGACGCCCGAGCGACATTTGCACCTGTTCATGGGATCTGGTCTGGCGTGGATTGATCATGATCGCGACGACTGGCCCGATCTCTATTTTTGTCAGGGAGCCGCGTTCCCGATAGTGAAGACTGAAAAGCTGGAACATAGCGATCAGCTCTTCCGAAATCGCAATGGTTCGTTTGAAAACATCACAGAACTGGCAGGCCTGTGGAACTTTGATTGCTCCATGGGAACAGCCGTCGGCGACTACGACAATGATGGGTTTCAGGATCTGTATGTATCCAGCTATGGCCCCAATCATCTCTACAAGAACAACGGCGACGGAACCTGGTCGGAAATTGCGGATCAGCCGGTACTCAACGACGAGCGATTTGGAGCGAGCTGCACATGGGCCGATGTCGATGCCGACGGCGATTTGGATCTCTACGTCGCCAGTTATCTGCAACTACCACCTGATGATTATCCATTATGCAGCCACGAAGAAGGCGGCAAAAGATATCCAGGCGGCTGTCACCCTCGCTTTCAAAAGCACGAGTACGACATTCTTTATCGCAACAATGGCGACGGAATTTTTACGGACATCTCTCAAGAGGCCGGGCTGATGTCCGAAACTCCCAGAGCGGGCCTCGGCGTCTTTGTCTTTGACCCGGATGATGATCGCGATCTGGACTTCTATATTGCGAACGATACCGTCCATAACCAGCTCTGGGTCAACTCCGGCCGCGGTACGTTTGTGGATGACGCCCTGGTGACTGGTGTTGCCGTCAATGGCTTTGGTGTCGCCGAAGCTGGGATGGGTGTCAACGGAGGTGACATCGACGGTGACGGACGAATCGATTTGTTCGTGACGAATTATTTCAACGAGACAAATACGCTGTATCGAAATGATGGAGTGGCTTTCACCGACGTCACTGCGGAATATGGACTTGGTGCACCC
>CAMAXD010000378.1 GCA_945861975.1 Candidatus Kuenenia stuttgartensis
ACCCGTGATTGGCGTCACATGATCGGCAGTGAATTCGCCACGGTTATGAACTAGTGCTGGGTCAACCTTTAAAGTTGGGGTTGAATTGTATCTGTACGACGGACTTCCAGTCCGTCGGCGGTAACCTTTGTCGACGGACTGGAAGTCCGTCGTACCCGAAAATTGAGCCTTGACAGAGCACTAGTGCTCGGTTATGGCCTTGAGAATCTGTCCGGAACCAATAGCGATCAGCTCCTTTGGGGCCGTCTCGCAATTGGTTCCCAACATTTTCTGAACACTCATACCTGTTCTGAACCCACCTTTGTTGAACCAACGCAGGATAGGGCGAAGGTACGCGGGAAGCGTCCCTGATTGCGGTAAAAAGAATCGCGTTATTTCGGAACCCAGCCCGCCGAAACTTTTCTCTTTCAGCCGCTTAGCGAGCTATGTTTGAAGGTGCCCGGCAGCCGCAATGGGTGCGGATGGGCAGCGTGTTGTTAAGCCTGATCGATAAAGAAAACTCAGCGGGTGCGGAGAAGATTGTAATGTCGGCGGAAGTTCATTTCACTAACTCCCGAGGGGCTGCCGTCCAATGGAACAAGTCTGCGCTGCAGGTCATGTTGTCGGGATTAGGGCTTTTGGGAGTGGCCGTTCTCTTTGCACGAGAAGGATCCAACCGGAATCCTTATTCGCGGCCAGCGGTGACAACTGATGCAGCGGCAACAACTGATGCAGCGGTCACAGCCTTAACCGCAACTGACGAGATATCACTGATTGCGACCGAGATTCAGGAATCGGAAATCGCACCATCAGTCCGTGGTGTTGATGAAGTCTCTGTCCCCACGTTTCGAGCAAAGAATTCCGTATCATCCATTCGGCATGTTGCGCCGCTGCATGAGCAGATGGTGACTCCGGGGAACTTTGAATACCTCGGAGCCTTTCGGACCCCACACACTGATGACGCAAAAACACGTTTCAGTTATGGCGGCTGGGCCATGGCGTTTCACGAACAGGGTGATGCAAGTGGCGATGCTGACGGCTACTCCGGGTCGTTATTCCTGACCGGCCATCGGCATGAAGATCTTGTCGCAGAAATCAGCATTCCGCAACCAGTGATTTCGCGTTCGATGGATGAACTTCCGGTGGCGTCCGTGCTGCAGCCCCTCAGTGATATCACCGCAGGCATTCGTGAGCAAATGACTCAGGGTTCCAGCGAGCCGTTTCAAATTGGCGGCTTATGTGTTGTCGGCGATCGAATGCACTGGACGTTGTATAAATATTATAACGTCCAGACAGTCGACTATCCCTCGCACGGTGTATCGTCGTTGACTCTTTCTGATCCGAGGCCGGAGGGACTCTGGCATCTGGGGCCTTCGAACACGGGCCGTTCCCAATGGCACTCTTATAAACATGCCGGATACATTTTTGAGATTCCTCCGGATCAGGCGAAGCAATGGTGGTTTGGCGGTCGCAGTCTCATCTCCGGGCTGCAGATTGCAACCGGATTAAATATTGCCAGCCACGGTCCGGCGATGTTTGCCTATAACCTTCCTGAGGGAAGTGTCTCAAAGAATAACGATCTTGATGCGCTGCCACTGGTATACAACGACATTGAACGTCCGGCCCCCGACTTCATTCCGTCTGATCGCTGGACAGGTGGCGCATGGCTGACGCTGAACGACAAGCAGACAGTCATCATTGCGGGACGAAAGTCGCTTGGTGAGTCCTACTACGGAGAAGCGAGACCTCACGATTGTACAAGCGATAAGGGTTTCCACGGCGCGCCGTATGAAGCTCAAATTCGTTTCTATGCACCGCAGGTACTCGCCGCGACAGCCGCGGGAGAAACCGAGCCGACCACTGTCAAACCCTGGGATGTCTGGGACCACGATTCGCCGGGCGGCGGATTCAACAAGTACCTTTTTCACACATGTACTCAGATGTTAGGCGGCCTGGCATACGATCGAAAGAACAACCTGCTTTATGTGGCTCAGATCGATGCCGGGACGACCGCTGATCAACCGTATGAACTACTTCCGGCAATTCATGTATTTCGAATTGTTCCTTGATAATCGCAAAGCAATTGCCCCGAAACCCCCTGCCGATTCGAACCTCGACACCGCTCAGGTTGTTCGGCTGAAACAGGCTCGCACGGTGCGTGCCTGAAACTGCGGAAGACTCCAGCCCCGTCCGAAATCACAATTCTGCCCCTGATGCACTCTCCAAGGATCTCAAATGTCTCTGATCGCTGAAGCAAATTCAGAAGTTGAAGAAGTAGAAACCGTCAGGACTCTTAGAGGCGGCCGTCTCAAAGGTCTTGTTCGCAGTCGTTGTCCTTTGTGCGGCGGCGGTCGCGCGCGTCTGGAAACGAGGATTGCAGGATATCAGATGGACAAGTGCTCTGACTGCTGCTTTGTATTCATGAATCCGCGTTGCACTGTTGAGCATCTGGAAGCGATCTATACCGTTCGAGATGAAAACGAGCTGATCGATCTGTATGCACGCATCGCGACTCCAAAAGTGATAGCTGAGTACCACGAAAAGCTGGCAAAGATTGAGCGGATCGTGCCCGGAAAAGGAAGGCTGCTGGATTTCGCCTGCGCCGCAGGGTATTTCTTTGAACAGGCCGGGAAACGAGGCTGGGATGCGCACGGATGTGACGTCGGCGTCTGGGCTGGTCGCGCGGCAGCGGTTCGCGGACTGAAGAATATGCATGTCGGAGAACTGGACTCGCTGGGATTCCCGGATGAGTCTTTTGATGTCGTTTATGCAGCCCAGGTATTCGAACATTTACTGAATCCGATGCAGGATCTGACGGCGTTATTGCGAGTTCTGAAGCCGGGCGGGCTGTTGTATATTGATGTACCAAATTATCGCACGCTGCCGATCATGCTGGGACGTGATGATTTCATGCTGAATGAACCTCCGCAGCACATCAACTACTTTACGCCTGCAACACTGAGAAAGTTGCTTCAGGACGCAGGCCTGAAATCAATTAAGATCGGTTCAGGGGGCGGCTTGAAATGGGAAAACCTCATCGGCCGGCCGATCAGCAGTGACATTGCCGATGCTTATGGTCTGACGGGCGAATCAAGCCCGGTGAACAATGCAGGGAAGTCATCGCTGCTAAGTCGAGTGAAGTCTACAGCAATCAGTGTGGCTAAATCGGTCGTCGTCAATCCCCTGCTTTATGGGCAGGCAAAGGTGGGAATCAACTTGACGTCGTTCAGTATCAAGCCGCCTCAGCAAACCTGAAGGCCGAGGACGAGCTGAAAGGTCGAACCGGCCTGTTCATGCCCGGAAAGAATTCGTGCCCCGAAAGAATTCGTGTCCAGAAAGAATCGGAGCATTCGTCATGACCTGCACCACACGAGTATTTGATCGATGACTTTCGTCCACATGCTGAGGCCCACGGTCAACGTCCCTCAGGCACAACAATCCGACCTACTTTTAAGCGTCGCCCGGACAACGCTTGCTGTTGTGATAGAGCTTGAAAAAGGCAAAGTCATTGCCCCAAAGGAACCTACCGGTTCGCGCCTCAAAACCGCTCACGCTGCAAGCTTCCCGAAGAGGCATGCACGGCGTTCCAGAAATTGCGCAGGACGCTAATGAAACCACTCCGTGAACTCTTGCAGCATTCTTCCGTGTACGCGGTCGGTCAGATCCTGAATCGACTCGCGTCAGTGCTGCTGCTGCCATTATATACCCACTGCCTTTCGACGGCAGACTATGGTGTCACGGCAATTCTGGATCTGACGGCTGTGATCCTTTCGTTGATGATCGGCGGAGGGATGGTTTCTGCCGTTACTCGGTTTCACTTCGACGGTGATTCATCAAGTCATCGCGATCGGCTCTGGTGGACAGGGCTGACCTATCTCGCAATGACGTCCTGTGTCGTACTGCTGCCGATGTGGATGGGGCGACAGGTTCTTTCAGACCTGACTCTCGGAAACAATTATCCAAACGGAGCCCGACTCTACACTCTGACCCTGGCCACGATTATTGTGCAGAACGTTGGTCAGTTAGTGGAGGCGTATCTCCGAGTATTAAAATGGTCGGGCCTGTTTGTTGCCATCTCACTGGGGCGACTGCTCCTTAATGTGTCGCTTAACGTGTGGCTGCTTGTCGGAATGGACATGGGGGTCGAAGGCCTTTTGCTTGGTAACTTCACGGCATCAGCGATCCATGCAGTGGCACTGCTGATGGTCTTCCTGAAGACTCGAGGTCCGTTCCGATTCGACCTGGCACTGTCGATCCAGATGCTTCGATTCAGTATGCCGTTGCTTGTGACCGCCATCATGGCCATGCTGATGCATGAGGCGGATCGTTACTTCATTCGTGTGTATATTGATATGGATGAGGTCGGTGTGTATTCCCTGGCCCACAAGATCGCGTTCGCTGTCAACACGCTGTGTCTGCTGCCGTTTGCCTCGATATGGCAAGTGGCGATTTATGACATTGAGCGTATGCCGAAAGCCGATGATATCTACGCCAGGGTGTTTCGCTGGTTTCTTGGCGGCATGGGAATCCTCTTGCTGGGTGCCGCGTTGACGGTGCATCCTGTTCTGCCGTTGATGACACCCGATGCATACGGCGATGCGACTGATCTGATCTCGGTGATCCTGCTGGGATTCTTCCTGTTTGGCCTGCAGCTTCAGTTTGAAGTGCCCGCGATGCTGTCGAAGAAAACAAAGCGACTTGTGCCCGGAAGCGTGATAGGAGTCGTGGTGAACGTCGTTGGTAACTTTTTGCTTGTTCCTGCCTATGGCAGTTGGGGAGCCGCCTGGGTCGGTGCTCTGACTTATGCTTCGTTCTCGTTGACGACGCTGCTGATGTGTCGCTCGATTCGTCAAATTCCTTATCCATGGAAGAGCAGTATTCTTGTCAGTGCGGGATTCTGTGGCACCTATGTGGCGTTGCGATACGGACTGTTTCCGTCGGTCGGTTTCTGGACAGAGCTACTAGCATCCGTCGGTTGTTGTGCTGCCTGGGCCGCTGCACTTTTCGGTCGTGATGGCATGGAATGGTGGTCGACTCGAAAAATTCCGGTTCCGTCATATGAGGCAACATCGCCCAAGTCTGAGACGACGCGAATGAATCAGAGTTCTGCGGGAACAGTTTCCTCACATGCCCGCGTTGCTAACGAAGTCATGGCCCCCGAAACCGTTAACGCGTGATTTGACAACATGAAACGATTCGTGAAGCAATCTCTGTCGGCGTTAGCTGCGATTATCGTGTTTCCGGCGGTCTGTCTGTTCCAGCTGCAGGCGGCCATCTCCGGAGCTGATCGCGTCTTTGGCAGCTGGAGCCAAATGTTCAGCCTTATTCCTGGCCTGACAGGCGTCTATCTGCGACACGCTTTCTACCGCCGGACTACGAAAGGCTGTGGCCCGGACGCCTGTGTCTCTTTTGGGACGCTGTTCTCTCATTCAGGTGTCTCGCTCGGCCGGTCGGTCTACATCGGAAACTACTGCTCGATCGGTGATGTGACAATGGAAGATGACGTGCTGATTGCCTCGCACGTCTCGATCATGAATGGCTGCCGTCAGCACGGTACCGAGCGACTGGATATTCCGGTGCGTGAACAAGCCGGGTCTTCTGAACCGGTGACCATTGGTTGCAATTCGTGGATTGGTGAGCGAGCCACCGTGGCGGCCAATATCGGCCGGCATTGCATCATCGGAGCCGGTGCTCTTGTCTTGTCGCCGGTGCCTGATTATAGCATCGCGGTCGGTGTCCCCGCGCGAGTCATTCGGGATCGCCGGCCACCGCAGCCAACCAGCGACATTGAAGCATCGCTTGATCGAGCAGATAGCATGGTGAAAAGTTTGCTCTCGACCGCCCTCAATTGATAAGCGTTTCAACTTTCATGGACGGTTCCAAAATCG
>CAMAXD010000379.1 GCA_945861975.1 Candidatus Kuenenia stuttgartensis
ACTGTGCCCGCGATTGCATAGGCAACCACCAGCGGAGGACTTGCCAGGTAATTCGCCTTCACGAGCGGGTTGACTCGACCTTCGAAGTTTCGATTTCCGGACAGAACAGCCGCAGCGACCAGGTCGCCCGATGTAACCGCCTTGCCAACAGCGTCTGGCAGAGGACCGCTGTTACCGATGCAGGTTGTGCATCCGTAACCCACAGTCTGGAATCCCAGAGCATCCAGGGCTTTGTCCAGGCCCGACTTTTCGAAGTATTCCGTGACCACTCGGCTTCCGGGAGCCAGGCTGGTCTTCACCCATGGCTTGCTGGTCAGACCCTTGGCGACGGCGTTGCGAGCCAACAAGCCCGCACCGATCATTACGCTTGGATTGCTCGTGTTTGTGCAACTTGTGATCGCGGCGATGACAACGGCACCGTCGGTGATGCTGCAGTTGCTGCCTTCCACCTTTACAGGAGCCGTTGCGGTGGCCTTGCCGAACGTCGCGCTACGATCCTTTTCCCAGGCTGACAGCATGTCCTTCAGCAGGATGCGGTCCTGAGGACGTTTTGGGCCGGCCATGGATGGCACAACATCGCCCAGATCCAGCTTCAGCGTGCTGCTGAAACGCGGTTCTGGTGAATCGGACGTGCGGAACAATCCCTGAGCCTTGTAATAGCGTTCAACCAGATCGATCAGATCTTTTGGACGGCCAGTACGTTCCATGAAGCGGAGCGTTTCGGCATCGACGGGGAAGAAGCCCATCGTCGCACCGTATTCAGGAGCCATGTTTGCGAGGGTTGCTCGGTCGGCAAGGCTGAGTGCATCCAGACCGGGGCCGTAGAATTCCACAAACTTGCCCACGACCTTGTGAGCTCGCAGCATCTGCGTCACCGTCAGCACGAGGTCCGTCGCGGTTGAACCTTCCGGCAGTTGACCGGAGAGACGGAAGCCGACGACTTCCGGTGTCAGCATGTAAATTGGTTGACCGAGCATCACCGCTTCGGCTTCAATCCCGCCGACACCCCAGCCGACAACGCCGAGTCCGTTGATCATGGTCGTATGGCTGTCGGTACCGACGAGGCTGTCCGGGTACGCAACGCCGTCTGTGGTCATTACCACAGTCGCGAGATATTCCAGATTGACTTGGTGCACAATCCCGGTTGCTGGCGGGACAACTCGAAAGTTGTTGAACGCTTTCTGGCCCCAGCGCAGGAACTGATAGCGTTCCATATTGCGTTCGAATTCGATTTCCACGTTGTGCTTCAGCGCGAACTTTGATCCGAATTCATCGACCTGCACGCTGTGGTCAACGACCAGGTCGCAAGGCACCAGTGGATTGATCTTCTTCGGATCACCGCCCATTCGCACCATCGCGCTTCGCAGTGCAGCAAGGTCGACGACGGCCGGCACACCGGTAAAGTCCTGCAGGACAACTCGGCCTGGCTTAAACGGCACTTCCACTTCCGCTGGCTTAGCAGCGTTCCAATTGGCGAGGTTGTTCACGTCGTTGGCGGTGACGATAAAATTGTCGACGTTTCGCAGGCACGCTTCGAGCAGCACGCGAATGGAGAACGGCAACGTGTTGATGTCACCAATGCCGTCCTTGATCAGCTTCGGCAGGCTAAAATACTTAACACTGCCAGCGGCGGTTGAAAGAGTGGCTTCGGCACCGAACGGATTGGTGTTGCTCATGAGATAGCTCGGAAGGATTTCATCGAGAATTTGGGGCAGGTTGTGATTCGTTTTCGTCGTCGCTGGCCGTAAACAGTTGGCCGAACGTGTGTTGAGTGCGGGAATTGTAGAGAAGTCAGTGGTTCTCGCAATTGCACCCGGAACCGCCGAGAATTGCCGCAAAGTCTGTGGAAATAGTGGGAATTCCGGGGGTTGATCGGCTGGCCGCTGCATTCCTTGGTGATGGAATGGTGATCAGTCGACTCGCCAATGTTTGAGCTGATCTTCATCCAATTCCACTCCAAGGCCGGGGCCATCCGGGATGAATGCAGCGGGAGGTCCGAGATTAAGAGGCGTCGTGATCAGATCCGCCTCGTGATAAAACGGCCCGATCGTATCTGCCGGAAACGCATCGGTGTCGACTTCCGGAAAGGCTGCGGCCACATGCAGCATCGCCGCGGTACCGATACCGAGCTCCAGGTTGCTTCCGATCGTACACCGCAGTCCGGCGGCTCGAGCAATCGCGACGATATCGGCAGTTGCAGAGATGCCACCATGCTTGCCCGGATAGATACTGAAGATATCGACGGCGCGATGAGTGGAGAGCAGCCACGCGTCCTGCAGAGTAAAGAGGCTTTCATCAGCCATGATCGGCGTTGTTGTCTCGTGTCGCAGTTCAGCCATCGCGGCATGATCACCGGGCGGAATTGGCTGTTCAGCCAGCAATAGTTTCACATCGGCCAGTTCACGCAGGCAGTACTTGGCCTGTTGCAAAGTCCAGCCACAATTGGAATCAATAGTCAATGGGATATCGGGACCGCAGACCTCTCGCACCGCGCGGACTCGAGCGACATCCGACACGGGATCGATGCCCGTCTTCACTTTCACGCAGGTCACGCCAAGGGCCAGATGCTGTTCGGCCATTGCGCGGGAACCTTCGATGTCCCGAGCCCAGACCACGAGTTTGATTCGCACTTTGTCACGGGCTTTACCACCCAGCAATTGATAGACAGGCAAATTGACAGCCTTGCCTGCGATATCCCACATCGCCATTTCGACGGCCGCTTTGGTGAATGGATGCAGCTTCAGCACCATATCCATCGTGCGACGAATCTGAGTAATATTTCGAGGATCCCTCCCGAGCAGTGCAGGTTCGATCAATTCTTTCAGGACAGCCAACGTGGTCGACTGATTCTCCCCGGACCAGAGTTGCGAAACTGTCGCTTCGCCGATTCCCGTGATTCCCTCGTCGGTGTGAACTCGAACGATCACATAGGGCGAAGTGACATGTTCGCCGTGGGCTGTCTTGGTCGTCATACCCTTTTTTAAAGGTACACAGACGGGAATAGTTTCGATACGAGTGATCTTCATGAAGGGAGCCCTGGCAGCAATGACACGTTGACCTGTGCGGATTGAGTATGCGAATGCGGGAAGATTGAGTCGGAAGCAAATTCGTCAGGGCATCGAGTCGGTGGGAACTGCACTGTATACATCGTCGGCGAGGAATTCAGAAGCGGTCGGACAATTTCCGGGTGATGGAATTTGCAAGTCAAATCGTGAAATCCGAGTGCAAGACCCTGAAGCAACTGTTGTGGGGCTGACATTGGTCCACTGGATTGCCATAATCTCTGGCGGCTGAGGAGAATGTTCCTCGGCTGATCCCACCTCAGTTTTCTCCTCCCTTGGAGCTTGCCGTGACTGCATTCCTGACTTCTCGCCGAACAATGCTGCGAGGCTTTGGTGTTTCGATGGCTCTGCCGTGGATGGAATCCCTGCGAGTCTGGGGGCAGGAAGCGGGGACAACAGCAGCCAGCGGCGAGGCCCCGATTCGATTCGGCGTGCTCTTCTCCGGGAACGGTTTTCACAAAGATCATTGGTGGGCAAAAGGTTCGGGAGCGGACATGGAACTGGGCAAGGTTCTTGAACCTCTCGCCCCGTTCCGGGAAAAAATGCTTTTCATCCGTGGGCTGTACAACGAAGAAGCGTTGAAAGGCAATATTCACAGTTCGCAGACAGGTAATCTGCTCAGCGGGGCACCACTGGAAGCGGGCGGCGGGATTCGCAGCGGGACCAGCATCGATCAGTTGCTGGCTCAAAGCTATGGGCAGACGACGAAAGTTCCAAGCCTGGTGCTGGGCTGCGAGAAAGCCAATCCGTCGGTCCACAAGAATTACTCGATGCTCTACAGCAGTCATATTTCCTGGAGTTCACCGACCACGCCAACTCCGCTGGAAGTGTACCCTGCTCTTGCCTTTGATCGGTTGTTTAGAGACGAAAGCAGCAAGGGCGACAAGAGCGTTCTGGATGCTGTTCTGGAAGACGCCGGAGACTTGCGACGTTCGATCAGTCTGCGAGATCAGCAGAAGCTTGATGAATATCTCAGCTCCGTTCGCGAAGTGGAACAAAGGATTGCTCGCGCTGGTCAGCGAGGCGAGTTGCAGGGCTGGAAGCCGACTCTCGATAAGCCGAATATTCCTCGACCCTCTGACGGGATCCCTCAGGACATCGCTGAACATATGCGGTTGATGTGTGACATTCTGGTACTGGGCTTCCAGACAGACTCAACACGTCTGTGTACACTCAAGTTGAACAATGATCATTCGTCGTTGCGATTCCCGAATCTCAATGTCGACTACATGATTCATCACTTGTTGTCGCACCAGGAATCTGACGACTGGTTGAAAGTGAATCGCTTTTTTATCGAACAGTACGCTTATATTGCAGCCAAACTTGATGCAATTCAGGAAGGTGAGCGAACAGCGTTGGACAACACAATGCTGATGTACTGCAGCAGTATGCATACCGGCGGCCACGATGCGACCAAACTGCCAGTCGTGATCCTGGGCAAAGGCGGCGGAAAACTGGAAACCGGTCGAGTTCTGGATTATCTCGACAAGCCAAACCGCAAGATGTGCAGCTTGTACTTGTCCCTGCTGGACAAATTCGGCCTGCAACTGGATCGCTTTGGTGATTCCACAGAGCGATTGTCTGACGTTTAGAAACTTCCCGTCTCTCATTGAATTCGGGTGCTGCGTTTCAAGAGCCGCCTGTCGTAAACTGTCACATACCTTGAACCTCGAGAAATTGACCTGAAAGAGAGTCTATGAAACTTCTGAGTGGAGTCATCCTGCTTGTTGGCGCAGAGCACGCCTTCGCCCACGCTCAGCTTGTTCAGTTCCAGAATCAGGATGCCGCCTCGTCAGTTCTGATTCCTGCCAGTTTTCTTCTTTTGATTCTCGGGACATGTCTCTCAATCTGGGGGTTGGTATCAGAGTGCCGCTCTTGCAGACGCTCGGGCGGACAAAGCGGAGGGAATGAGTGAGCAGGACTTCAACCGGGCCGTTTGGGCCGTGGCCGACATTTGGAAAATTTGACTTTTGCATGATGATCGGCTGCCTGTCGACGATCATTGTCGGGAACTCGATTCTGTTGTTTCCGCAGATTTTTCCCTCCGCGCAGGAGCATTCACTTCGTGATCTTCGGATTGCGATCGACGAACATAAGCCCGACCTCAAGCAGAGGATTGAGCGGCATCTGGCCGCCCATCCGGATGATCCGGAAGGGTGTTTCATGGCCGCAGAACAAGCCATCCACGACTTTGATCAGCCTCGAGCGACACAGTTTTTCCTGAAGCTGCCTGATGACGGCGGGCACTGGACGCTGCAACGTGAATTAGGATTTGCGAGATGTTGCCGAATTCAGGGGAGAATGTTTGAAGAAGAGGCTCATCTTCGAAAGGTGCTTGCACTGAATCCTCATTGCATTGAGGCCAATGACCATTTGGGACACCTTCTTCAGGTGCAGGGGCGGGCCTGGGAGTCATCGACGCCACTGATGACTCAGATTTTGCGGGGAAGGTGCCGAGGCGATGAATTGATGGCCGTCTCTGGAAGCGAAAAATTTTTTCGGAGTGATCCGGAATACCAGCGCAGATCGGTTGGTTCTAAGTCTGAAAAGTCGGAGATCGGATTGCTGGGGGCAGCTCGAAAACTGATTTTTGAAAACCGAAATGGGGAGGCTGAGGAAACGCTGAGAACAGTGATCGCTGCACTTCCATCGTTGGGCGAAGCGCAGGGTCGATTAGGACGAATGATCGTTGATCGTGGTGTCGAGCAGCATTTCCTTGACTGGCGCGGAAGCCTGCCCGATGCGGCAA
>CAMAXD010000380.1 GCA_945861975.1 Candidatus Kuenenia stuttgartensis
GACGGGTCATCTTATTGGGAGCCGGTGAATCTGTGACCTTTCGCCTGCGATTCGAAGTCGCCACAGAAAGATCACGTGTGCGAGCCATTCTTGACGAAGTCACTGCTCTGCAGGTGGCAACCCCGCGAATCGTTCACGACGCACCGAAGGCCGAGTGGATTCCATAGGGACCGGCCGAAAAGAAATCCCACAGTAAAAGGATTGTCCCAATCGTTCACGAACCGTTGAGATCGTGGTTGCCCAGGTGGCTAGCAAACACTCAGTCCGTTCCCTGCAATTCCTCATGCTTCGAGAATTCAGTGGCCCACAACCAGACAATGGCACTATTTCATCGCAGGGAAGCGCTATTTGATAACTATCCCGGCATACTCACCTTGTTCATAATGGCCGGGGTCATTGCAGAAGATCACAAAAGCGGTGCCTGACGTGAACCGGCTCCCGTCGAAGAGTGAGGCACCTTTGTAGACAACAGTTTCACCTGCTGGGATTTTCACACCTGGTTCAGGAACGCGGGATCCCGATTCCGTGGTGGAATCGCGGTTCGATTGACGAGACCATCCACCCCCATGACGGATTACCAGTTTATGAGGCTCGTCGAAATAGGTGAAATACCGAACACGACCATCCAGGACTGGCAACTTATCCGCAGGGAATACGGTCTCGACGACAACGAAGTGGCGTGACGTTTCAGTTCCATTGTACACTTCAAAGAAGATCCGGCTGGTTGGATCCACGATAGACTTATCTACCGTGATCGCGCCCTCCGTCAATGTGACTTTCACAGTCACAACATGTAGTAGACTCTCGACAACATCCGCAAACGGTACCACAGCGGAACCCTGACTGGTTGATTGTCCAGCGATAGAATTGTGGATCTCTTCCTTTCCAAAGGCCGCCGGTGGCGTGACTGGCTCATCCGCGACTGCATTTGCGGTGATGGGCGGGGAGGAATCAGCGATCGGCATCGAGTCTTCCTGGGCTGCAGTGTTCCTGTGTGACGCGTTGTCAGAGGTGGTGTTTGTGGTGGCGTCGATCGGTATTGGCAACGCGGACTGATCCTCTTCAGTACCGCATCCCATCAGAACGCTGAAAAAGAGAACGCTGGCAAGTAGACGATTCAACATATTCCGGGTCTCCCTTGATGTGTGGTTGGTCGAAAATGAACAACGAATGTACTTTCAGGCCAGAATGGACAACGCAGCTGGCAACACTTCTGCTGACATCGGAGTGTGGCCCTTCATCTCCCCGTCCAGATCCAACGGATCATTTGTTTGCGATTCAATGGCAAACGAACGAACCTGGTGGTACTCCACAAATTTCAACGACAGGTGGGAACCATCGAAGACTTTGGTGAACAGCGTCAGCATTTCGCGTCGAGTGGCGTTGCGAACAACAACGACGTCAACTTTTCCATCCCCAATTTCGGCGTGCGGTGCCAGCATCATTCCTGGTCCGGCAAATTTGGGATTACAGGCAATCACAAAGAAGTAGTCGTCATCGAATGTCTGACCGTCGAGAATCAGTTTTCCGCGACGCTGTTTGGATCGTAGAATTTGCCAGAGCGTTGCGGCTGAATAACGTGGCGGACCAAGCCATCTCCATTGCTCGGCATTCGAGTTGATGTCCGATATCGCACCCCAACCGATAAGATCCACGCAATAGACAATCCGGTCGTTCAATGCCACTTGAACCACATCGAGTGGCTGTTGTTCTCCAGCGATAATTTTTCGGGCCGCTTCAAGCGGATCTTTGCATTGAAGGTGTTCGGCGATCGTGTTTCCAGTTCCGGCTGGAATAATGCCCAGCGGGATTGAAACCGGTTGTTCACGATGCATCAGTCCATCTGCCACTTCGTGGAACGTGCCATCGCCGCCGATCACACAGATGGCATCGCAGGACTCTTTGTCCAGTGACTGGGCAATCTCTGTAGCGTGCCCCGATCGCTGCGTCACATGGATCTTCAAGTCGATGCCAGCGTTTGCGAATATCGGTTTGACACTATCCAGCACCTTGAGGCCCCGCTTGCGACCGCCCCTCGGATTCACGACGACAGCCAGGCGTTGAAGTTTCATTATGGCGAATCCTGTCTTGTTGATGCAGATGTGAGCCGGACTATTATGGGATTCAGTGATTTGAACGAACTGGAACTCAACGATTCCGGCGTTTTGATCGACGCCCAAGAATAATGCCGCAAGGATTGATTGCTGGGGCCGACGAAGTTGCGGAACAACGTACGGTCGACCCTCCAAGGACCAGCTCGTAACCTCGTTCGGCGCTGACTCGCCCGATGCCAAGTGCCTCTTTCAGGTCGAAGTCCCTTTTTAGAAAGTTGGCCTCGGCAGCGATGTGATTCGCGGCTGCCTCTCCGATTCTGGCCGCAAAGGCCCCGGGAGCAGCCGGGAACGGAAAGTCGCTGCCGTGCAACAATCGACTACAAACCAGTTCCTTATTCTCGAGCAGACGTTCGACGTCACGAACCCGCTGAGCGGTACCGAGCACTGCAGTATCACCCCACAGTTTTGGATAGCGTTTCAGCAGAGACACAAACTCCGGAAGCTGATCCGGGGAATCGCTGATCCAGCCAGTTCCGGCATGGCAGGCTACGACCGTGCATCCCTGTTCGAGGGCCAGTTCCAAGCGGTGTGGTGCCGCAAGGTTCTTGTCGATCACCGGAGCACTGTGCTCATGGCCCGTATGAACCAGGACGATCATATCGAGTTCACTACAACAGCGAAAGAACTTCGTGTGCTTCAAATCTGCGACGTCCACACCCTGTGTCGGCGGATGAATCTTCAGCAGCCGGGCACCTTTTTCGCGACATCGAACCAGTTCTTCGATTGCATCAGCCCGGTTTGGATTGATTGAAGGACATGGGATCATTATTTCCGAATGTCTGGCCGCGACGATAAAGATGTAATCGTTGGGCACATAAAACGATGTGCGATCCCAGTCCACCTTGCCGTGGCGATCGTAGACGGCGTCCTGCCCGAGGACTGCAGCTTTAGTAAGGCCCGATCCCTTCACCTGCCCGACAAGCACCTCTTCGTATCGTTCATCAACCGTCATTCCTGGAACCCGCAAATACAGAGCCTCCATCAGTATACGGAACGCCTTCCCATCGGTGATGGCCTCGGATATTCGGCAACCCGTGTCGGCATCTCCAAGTCCAAACAGATGGGCGTGAATATCGAGCGTCGGACGCTGTCGGATCTCCTCCGCAGAAGCGGACTTCCTGAATGCACCGGCCAGCCATGGCGACGCCAGCACACCGGCAAGAAACGAACGGCGATCCTGAGTATTGCTCATCGAATTTCTCCCGAAAGTGTAAGTAAACACTTACGTTTCGCCCAAAAAAAGACCTATGAAATCTCTCCACCGACAAGACACTTCGCGACAGATGCGAACATTCGCTCTCGCTGACGCGGCGGCAACAGCTTCAGTTCTCGAATGATGTTGGAAACTGTGGCCAGCCCGACCAACCCCCAGGCAGCCATCTCCGTCGGCAAGCCGGATTCCAGATCGCCGGATCCGTGTCCCGGTTTGATTTGGCTGCATACGAGCTGATGAAATCTTTTGTACATGCCAACAACTGCAACGCGGATGTCGTCGTCATCTATTTCTGTCAGGGCCGTAAACACAACTCGATAGAATCCGTGCTCTCCCTGATGGTGCGACTCGTACTCAATGATGCGGTCAACAGCTTGTTCGGGCGCGGGGCGATCCGCCAGGATCTCGTTCCATTTTTCAGCACGGGACCGGAAAATGTCATCGATCGTCGCCAAAAACATCGCCTTTTTGTCCGGCCACAGTCGATACAAAATGTTTTCGCGAACATCGCACCGGCGAGCCAACTCGGCCGTTGTTGTTCGTCGGTATCCGAGTTCGCTAAAGACCTCGCAGACGATCGGCAATAGCCTTTTTGATTGCTCTTCTGTTTGACTGGGGCGAGCCACTGAATGCTCCGGAAGAATAGTAAGTGAATACTTACTCTATATCCGGGCATTGCGAATGTCAACTCGTGATCCGCCGTTGCCGAAATGTTTACTGCTTTGGACGACAATTCCCGAAAAGCTCGCTCGTCCAGTCATTCTGAAAACGCCCAACAGGATCAAAGCTTTGACAGCATTCCTGAAAGACCTCGAACTGCGGATACGATGCGTGAAGCTTGTCAGGCTGCAGGTAGCCGAGTTTTCCCCAATGCGGGCGTGAGGAAAAAAGGGTGGCCATGCTGAGAGTCACACTTCACTGATGGGAAATCGAAGGCGTCACCATACCGGAAGTCCGCTGGCGTGAAGCCAGCCGGTTTTAACCCGCGCAATGACAGCCAGCGGGGCGGTTGGTGTGTGTGATTTGGGTTTGTAGGTTCCTAACCCCGTTCAGCGCTGGCACAGGGCCAGCGGGGGCTTCGGCCGCGTGCAGTTTGCGATTGGGCCCCGACCGACCCTGCGTCGGTCGAACTCCGGGCAACTATGGATAATACGTCGAACGTTCGCTGAGCCAACCGTAATACGAAACAGGCGGACCACCGTAAGATCAACAACGGCTTCTGTATTTCGAGTCCCTGTTCTACGACATGCGAATGGTCTGCGAGCGATCCGGCCCTACAGAAACGAATTCAATCGGTTTCCCGACGATCTCTTCGATTGCTCGACAATACTGCTGAGCAGATTCGGGCAGCTTTGAAAATTCAGTGATCCCGGTGATGTCTTCCTGCCAGCCGGGAACTCGTCGTAAAACAGGCTTGGCTGCCGCCAGATCTTCGCAGCGACTTGGCAGCGTGCGGGTCACCTGACCGCGAATCTCGTAAGCTTCGCACACGAACAGTTCGTCGAAGCCGCTTAACACGTCCAGCAGAGCGATCGTGATGGAATCAACTCCACTGATCCTGGCGCTGTAGCGCGTGGCGACGGCATCGAACCAGCCGCAGCGACGAGGACGTCCGGTCACGGTACCGAACTCGTTTCCCGCGATCCGAATTCTCTGACCGATTTCGTTGTCGAGCTCTGAAGGAAATGGTCCGCCGCCAACTCGAGTTGTGTAGGCCTTTGCGACACCAATCATCTTCACGATGGCGCGTTCGGGAACTCCACTGCCATTGTGAATTCCACAACCTGAACTGTTGGATGACGTCACGTATGGGAACGTTCCGTGATCGACGTCCAGAAGACTTCCCTGAGCACCTTCGAACAGGAGCCACTTGCCGGCATCGAGTGCATCCAGCAGATACGTCGTCGTGTCAGCCACCATCGGGCGAACTCGATCAGCCGCCGTGGAGTATTCTGCGATGATCTCGTCACAATTCATCTGCGGTCCATCGGGATCGAGCGCGTTCAGGATTTTCTGCTTGAACGGCACAATTTCTTTGACCTTGGCAGCAAAAGTATCGCGGCAAATCAGATCGCCAACGCGCACCGCGTGCGACCGACCGACCTTGTCGCGGTAGCAGGTACCGATCCCGCGCATTGTGGTTCCGATGGCGGAGCTGCCGCGAGATTTTTCCAGAGCCGCTTCTTCCAGGAGATGCCACGGACAGATCACGTGGGCTCGGTCGCTGACCATCAGACGCGAAGAACAATCATGGCTACCGGCTATAAGTCCATCCAGTTCTTTCAGCAGAGCCAGAGGATTGACGACCACGCCTGGTGCGATCACAGACTTCACATGGCTTTGCAGGATGCCGGTCGGGAGCAGGCTGAGTTTGTAGGTTCGCCCGTCAAACTTCACCGTATGCCCGGCGTTGTTACCGCCTTGATAGCGGACAACGATGTCATGACGTTCCGTCA
>CAMAXD010000381.1 GCA_945861975.1 Candidatus Kuenenia stuttgartensis
GATCGTCGGCGAGTCTAAGTGCTTCGTTGTCCAGTTTGATCTGATGTTTCGCTCGTTCTATCTGACTCGCCATCGATTGCAGAATCGATCCCGTGACGCCCAACTTCATCCCTGCGGCTGTTTCTGTTTCAAAACGAGACAGTCTAAGTTCCGCCTCATCCCGTCTTCGTTCGGCCTCAATCCTCTCCGCATTTCTCGCCGCCGCTGTTGCTCGACAAACATCTTCCTGTTGAGCCCTCAAGCGGCGAATTTTTTCGTAACGGGAAACGAAACGTTTCATGGGAAGGGCTTGGTTCTTGGTTCTTGGTTCTTGGTGCTTGGTGCTTGGTGCTTGGTGCTTGGTGCTTGGTTTCAAATCTCAAATCTCAACTTATTCGCCCCTCGCCTTTACCATGGCCAGGCATCCGCCAAAGCTTTGAGTTGCTTCTGAGTGTCTTCCCAGCTTGATTTTCCATTTACTGTTTGTTGCAGAAATTTCCTTGCTTCAGGCATAATCTGGACCGCTCGATCAACCTGCTTTGATGTCCCCGCTTTGTAGGCCCCGATCTGAATCAAATCTGCGATCTCGGCATGAGTCGCCAGCAGAGATCGCAGCTTCTGAGCATTCTTCTGGTGTTCGTCCGACGTGACTTCCCGAAACACTCGACTGACACTCGGCAGCACATCGACAGCCGGAAAATGTCCGGTCGCAGCAATCTTGCGACTCAGAATAATGTGCCCGTCCAGAATTCCGCGTGCTGCGTCCGTGATGGGTTCATCCATATCGTCGCCGTCAACCAACACCGTGATCAGCCCTGTGATCGCTCCTTTCGGACCGCAGCCCAAACGCTCCAGAACGCTGGCCAGCAAAGACTGCACCGAAGGCGGATAACCTCGAGATCCCGGTGGTTCTCCCAGCAGCAAGCCAAGTTCTCGCTGAGCAATCGCGAGGCGTGTCAGACTGTCCAGGAAGAACAAGACATGGGCTCCCTGATCGCGAAATTCTTCAGCAATTGTCGCTGCGGTCAGGACGGCTTTGATTCGCATGAGTGGCGTCTGATCGGACGTCGCCACAACGACGACAGAGCGAGCAAGGCCTTCGGCACCCAGACAGTCTTCGATGAACGGCAGAACTTCGCGACCACGTTCGCCAACCAGTGCGATCACATTCACGTCGGCTTCCGCGTTCTTGGCGATTTCTCCCAGCAGAGTACTCTTGCCAACACCGCTGCCCGCGAATAGCCCCACACGTTGACCTCGACCAATCGTCAGCAACCCATCGATCACGCGCTGCCCGGTGACTAACGGCTGAGTAATCCGGCTGCGTTGCATCGCGTCCGGAACAGTCGCCGTCTCGGGTCGCCAGCGACGAACTCGCAACGGACCACGATGATCAATCGGACGGCCTATGCCGTCGATGACTCGAGTCAACAAACCGGAACCGACTGGCACAGAGCGACTGCGTCCATGACCGACAATCTCCAGCCCCGGCTGCAAACCAGCGGTGCTGTCGAAGCACATCAACTGCGATTCCGTGGTATCAAATCCGACAACTTCCGCGATCACCTTTTCGCCCGTTGGAAGTCCAACGGTACAGGACTCTCCGACGAACGCAGGCATGTCGGCCCGCAACAGTCCTCGAACGCTACGCAGTTTCCCGACGTTCCGGAAAGCGCCGCAGTGTCCCGGAAGTTGAGCCATCTCCTCGACGTTCAACCTGAGAGTCATCCAGTTTCTCCATCCATGAGCGGCGGATGTTCTCCAGCCGCGATTCCATATCCGATAGAACAATCCGACGACCCGACTCCACGCGGCATGAACCACGAGAAAGCGATGAATCATCGAAACACGAAACATTCTCCAGCATCCTGCGGCCAGCAGGATCTTGCATCAGGTTCTTTAACAACTCATGATCAGCCGGGTTCAAGCGCACTCGCACAGGCTGGTCGATTTCCATCTGATGCAGCGCTTTGCGAATCAAGTCATCGACCGCGAATTCTCCTCGATCGATCGCCACACCCGTTAGCCATGAAGTTGCCGCCGTTGCCAGTTCCACAGCGACTTCCTGCATCTCATGCAAAGACTGACGATGCTGATCCTGGAGTTCCATCACGAGCCCTGCCGTGTTGGCCAGCATCTGCCGAAGCTCAGCGAGCTCTTCTTCTGACACGCCACCCAGTCCGACTTCCTCCGGAGTGACCACTTCATGAGTCGCCCCCGAGAGCACCGGGACCGCATTGGAGAACGCCAGCGGCGTCATGACTCGCCCGGCAGGATCAACAATCACCGATGCAACAGAAGTGGGCAGATGACTTGCGACAGCTTCGTGATTTGACGCTTCGACATCAGCCACATCGGTTTCGTCAGCTGCGGCCTCTGCAAGGGAGTGGGATCGAAACTCACCGGATGCGTCTCTTGCGGACGCCCGTGTCAGACCCTGCTCTCGTTCTGACAGTTCAGGCTCATCTCCGCGCGCACTGTCGATCATAATCGTCTGGTCTCCGACAACCAGTGATCGAGGTGAGCGTTTGAGCGTGATCTGTAGTGAGTTCATGAGCACAGCGATTTTTGAGGGCATGATCCGGTGTTTCAAGACATACAAGCAGTCTCAATGATCAGGATTCGCTTTCCATATCAATCTTGGCAATGACTTCAGCGATGGTATCACGAGCCTGCAGGATCCGTGCCTCAGACACGTTGGTCATAAACTGCATTTCTTCTTCGATCGTTTGACGTGCTCGCTTTGAAAGGTTCGCGAAGATCGCATCCTTAACACTGACTTCTGCACCAATGAGAGCCGTGGTCAGATTTGTGCTGTCGACTTCGCCCAGAACTCGTTGAACTATAGCCTTATTAAGCGCCGTGATATCATCGAATCGGTAGATGCGAGTCAGCAGCGACTTCGCCAGATCCGGATCCTGCTCCTCGATCGCGGCCAACATATTGCGTCGTCCGGCTTTCGGAACACTGCGAAGCACCTCGGCGACTCGATCTGCATGATTTCTGGTGTCTGGCGGTTCTGCTGACAGTTGGCGAGCCCGCAGGAACGTCGCGCGAGCAATTCGGTCGACCAGAATCGCGGGCGCATGTTGCTCCTTTGTCAATTCCTTCATGACGAGCTTCTGATACTCCGGCTTCAGCAGGTTCAGAATATCGCCCGTCAGCTTTGCAGGCAGAGAGCTGAGCAGCATGGCGGTTGTCCGTGACTGTTCAGATCCCAGTGCCTGAGCGATCTGATGAACGCTGAGTGTTTCCAGATCCTTGAGTGGATTATCTGACATCGGGATAGCTTGCGTGGCAGTCATAGAGTCCTCCGAATCTGATCCATGTTCCGCGTTTGCCTGCTCCGCACGCTGCTCGGCTGTAGAATTTTGCTCCGCCTGCTGAGCAAGCAGAGCCTGTTGGTCGGCCGCCAGAGCTTCTTCGCTCAACGTTAACGGTCCGGGCATCGATTCCGCCGCTGATCCCTGGGCGGAGGCTGCTTCTCCCGCCGGACCAGCACTTGTAGTTCCGCCAGCTCCAGCAGTGTAAGCAGAGGTCGCAGAGTCGATCGTGATCGAAGCGGACGATCCTTCAACCGCGGGTCCAACTGGTTCGGGAGGTTTGGATTTCAACGCAAACTGGAAGAAGCATTCGAATTCATCCAGAACTTCGCGTTGGCGACTAATCGTTGAACGATGTGGCGTGTCGGCTTTCATACCGGCCCGCAGTTTCTGCGCTCGCTCAGGCTGTAGTCGCTCCAGAACCGCCTCCGCGACTTCATCGCCAAGCAGTTGCAGCAGTTCCAAAGTCTGTCGTTCGCGATCCATTGTCCATCCGAGGACTTGAGGTATTATTGAATTATCATTTGCTCAGGCTGATCAGTTCAGATCGACTCGTGGCCTCAGGCCGCTCGCCGTCCTTCGTTGGCTGGGCCGCCGGCATTCCGTGATCGCGGTACCGACGCATTACCTGGAGTTGCCGCGGCGGAAGTATCGACGCGGTTACCGGGCAGCGGAGTCATCAGGATTGTTGGTTCCTGCTCGTTCAACCACGCAGAAAGAACATTCGCGACAATCTCCGGATGAGCTTTCGCCTGTTCTGACAACGCCGCAAGTCGACGAGCATCAGCCAGTGGGATTCCTGGTCCAACAGTTTCCGTGATCACAATCGGTTTCATACGTTTCATCAGCATCATCCCGATGAGAAACGCCAGAGTCGCTGCAAGTCCCAGCGAGACGGACTGAATCAACGGCTGCCACTGCTGCCAGTTAAATCCGGGTATAGCCGGAACTTCGACCTCTTCTGGTGTCAAAGGTGCGAGTACCACTTCGATCACATCCAGCCGTTCGTCCTGGATTCCCACCGCATTTCGCACGATCTTTTCGATCTGTTGCTGGTCCAGAGTGGGTGCTGTGGAAGGATCTGCAGTTCCCCCGGCCGGCAGTTTTACAGAACTGATATCAACGATCGCCGCCACGGACAGGCGAGTAATCGTGCCGGGGTTCTTGGTGAGAACTTCTTCTGTCTTGGAATTCTGATAAGTCGTCTCAACCTGTGAATTCTTGTAGGTTCCATTGCCACTGGAGCGTAAGTTCGGGTCTGTCGGGATATTTGAGCCTGTGCCGGCAATTCCCATCGCGGGTGCAGGTGCCGCGTCATTCTTGCTGTCAACGACTGTCTCCTGAGTCTTCACGTTTGCGTCAGGATCAAAGACATCCTTCTTCTGAGTCATCGTGTCGAAGTCAATCTCCGCAGAAACCTGCACAATGGCTCGCACGCCGTCCATTTGACGCAGCATGGTTTCCGCTTTGTGTGCCAGAGCAGCCTCAACTTTCTGACGATACGTCAACTGCATATCAAGATCAGAGTTGAGCCCTCTCGTCGCGTTGAACTGGCGTCCGTTAGTGTCAGAGAGAGCAATGTTGTTTTCATCAAGGCCGGGAACAGAATTGGCAACGACAGTGATGATCGTCTGTGCTGTCGGGCTGGAGATGGAATCGCCTCGAATGGGTTCAATCACAACCGAGGCCGTGACTGGTGACTGCTCAATCGAGAATGGTGATTCATCAGGCCGACTGATCGTAACGGTTGCCTCGCGAATTCCCTTAATCTGCTTAATCGCCTTTGAAATTCGTCGCTCCAGAGCCTGTCGGCGTCGGTCTTCTTCAGAGCGAGGCGATTCAAAGAGACTCGGTCCAATCGATGTTTCAGGTTCCTCTTCCGCATTCAGCAACCCCGCCAGCGCCTGACGAGCACGCCCGACATCTCCTCGACCAACCGATACCGCGGAACTGGACAGGTTCAATTGATAGTCAATCTTCTCTGTATCCAGCACGCCGGCAATATCCACGGATCGCGACGGCGTCAGTTGACTGGCGATCACGATGTATTCAGGTTGTGAAGCCCAGATCAGCGTCCCGGAAACCGCAGCGAGACAGGCCAACGCCGCTGCAATAAACCCTGCCCGCTGACCAATGGTCCAGCGATTCCACAGAGTCAGCGTTTGTTCCTTGAGTGAGTTCCAGAAGGCCATGATTATTTTCCCGACGTATCTTTAAACAGTGTGCCGTATGCGAATCGCGGTATGTTCAGTTAATCACGTCTTGAGCGTTTTCGTTTAACGCCTAACCGGAGGCTAAGGCAAGACTAAGACTAAGGCAAAATCTTTTATTTACGTCTGCCGCTTGCCGCTAAACGATCAGTCTTCGATTCAAAACAATACGAAATCCACATGCTTCTAATACCGTGCCACTTGATCAATCACTTTCGCTAGATCTGCATCCGCATCACTTCCTGA
>CAMAXD010000382.1 GCA_945861975.1 Candidatus Kuenenia stuttgartensis
AGAGACTCGCCAGGCGAATTTGATCGGCGGACCAATCAGTGGCAAGACCGCGTTGATCTTCGATGACCTGATTACCACGGCCGGATCAATCTGTGGAGCCGTTGAAGTGGTTCGTGCCCATGGTGCGAAGAGAATCTTCCTTGGAGCAACACACGCGGTTCTTTGTGGCCCGGCGATTGAACGTCTGGAGCGTGCTCGAGTGGACGGCATTGTTGTGACCAACACATGTCCAATCGCACAGGCGAATCGTATTGCGAATCTGACGGTGGTGTCCGTTGCTGAACTGCTGGGCGAAGCCATTCGCCGCGTACACCGCAATGAATCGGTCAGCTATTTGTTTGATTGATGCCGGGCGTTTTCCCAAGCGGCTGATTTAGTGGCATACAAGACATTCTCGTTTAACGGCGAGGCGTAGGCGTAGGCGTAGGCGTAGGCAAAAAACAGGATCACGACGCCTACGGCTCACCGTTAAACGATTTAGGCAACGGCCCGTACCAACGTGCTCACAGCTCACGCAAAATCTTCAACGCATTCAAGTGAGTAATCTGTTCCGTGCTTTGTGCAGGTAACTCTGACTCCTGCAGCTTCAGCTTTGCCGAATCGAACGCGAAGAACGGTGAGTGCGAGCCGAACAGAAGCCGCTCAAACGGAAGACTTTGAACTTGCCGTTCAAGACCAGCGAGTCCCTCAAGAGCAGCGATGTCGAAATACACTTTCCCTGCTGCCACCAGTTGTCCATGAAGCTCAACTGCAGAGCCTGAGACGGCATTCAGCAGGATCACAGGCAGGTTAGAAAAATCGCTCAACAATGTCAGCAGCGGCTTCAGATCAACGTCTTTGGTCATCAGCAATCGATGTTGCGTGCGAGGATCTTCCTGGCGAACGGCAATCTGCAACAGCATTTGTTTTTCTGCAAGCAAACTCAGTAATTGCCTGAAGCGTGGATCCTCCAGAGTGTAATCGTGATAACCCGGCAGAAGTCGTACACCCTTCATGCCATGGAACTCATGGCAACGACGGACATCTTCCTCCCATGCCGGCAGGCTGAGGTTGATAGCGCCGAATGGAAGCAGCAACTTCTCGTCGACTGAGCGACATTGATCGACCAGCCATTTGTTGGCAGCGGCGAGATCATTGTGCAGCAGTCCATCAAATGTTCCGGCCCACGCCTGACTGACTCCATTTTGTATGAGAGTTGCAGCCAGCTTCGACGTTTCATCGAGCGGTAGTCGGCGATTCGGCCAGCGTGACAGAGAAACGTTGACGTCGATGATCACAGACGAACTCCTTTGGCCTGCAGGATTGGAGACATCAGGCGTCGCAGATTCTGCCCCAGAATCATCTGCTTTTCCTCCGGAGTAATCTCGGCAGCCGTCACCTTTCCCAACTGCGAAGCAAAACTGCGACCCGCCACATCACTTCCATACAGAACTCGCGAGGCGCCCAGCTCCCGCACCGCCATTTCTACGAGGCCGGCCGTGGGATCACCGCCACCGAGATCGACGCTCACATGCGGCAGATCACGAATCGTACGAATCCCCAGCTCCCAATTGCCACCCGTGTGACCACAGATGATGGACGCCTCAGGATGGCGTGAAGCCAGAGCATGCAAGTCGGCCGGGGTACTTTCGCCGTCGAGATTCCCGGTCGACTTTAGCCATGTATGCTGATAAATCACGGCCTTCAATTCGATTGCTCGTCTGACGATCGCATCAACACTCGCGCTGTCGCAACGTTTGGCAACCCAGAGTTTGATCCCGGTCATGGGACCATCTTTGACGCAGCGATCCAGCTCGAGCAAGCTTTCCTGTTCATACTCGGGATTCAGATACACGAATCCGAATGCGCGATGATGCCAGTGACTGATGGCCTGCAGAACCTGATCGTTCTGTTCGCTAAATTGTTCGGGTGTCGGAGCTGTCAGGAACGGGGCTCCCATAAACAGAACCAGGCGTTCGATCTGCATCCGATCGGCAACTTCGATCAGACGAGCCATCTTCTCATCCGGAGTTCGCCCAGGGATGCCGTTCAGATGACAGTGCAAATCCCAGATCACAGGGCCACCTCGCGAATCGGTTGCAGGGGAGCTGGTCGCGATGACTTTCGACGATCGATTGGTAACGATCAGCCAACCAGCGATCCGGAGTCTACCGAGTTTGTACGGCGGCGAAAGCGTCGGCGCAAAGGGGTAGCGGAGGCGATAAGGGGTGGCGGAGCCGACAAGGGGGGTCAGGCGACAAGGACAAGCGAGATGAAGGAGGACAAGCGAGACGAATGAGGAAGGCTCTGGAACGGCTGCCACGGTGAAGGAAGCGGTGAAGGAAGCGGTGAAGGAAGCGGTGAAGGAAGCGGTGACAGATGCAGATGACAGATGACACCAAGAAGCGTTACGTGTGAAGAAGGCTGAATACAGTGAACGCCGATAGAGTGCCTCGTACTAGTGTGGAAGTTATTGAATTTGTAGAGTCGACCGTGAAATTGTCACTGGTGGTTAAGAAACTGTCGTCATGGCTAAGCACGGCGAGGTCGTTACCCCCGAAATGACTCAGCCCAAATCAGTAAACCCGTTAAAGGTCATACTGACACCGGCCCCGTGTAAGGCAAGGATGGTAAACCGCAACGATTCGCCACCGGAATTTCCATTCAAAGCAGTCCCATCAATACCAATACCACCACTGGCCGTCGCGAGGTACCCGACAGCGCTCGAGCCAATGACGATGAGAGAAGCAGTAAACGAAAAGGTACCGTCAACCAGTCCTTTCGCCTGCCTGAACGAGGTCCCTCACGAGCCCACCGTGTTTAAAGACCCCGGGCTCGTAAGATTGTATTCCCCAATAAGCGTGCCATGACACTGATCCAGGCAAAAAGCCAGCAGTTGCGCAAGGACGACAAACCGAATCCATTTGCAAATACACGGTGGTTGTCCCCGGGAAATTCATGGAATCCGTGGGGGATTAACCACCATAACACGCTAGTCAATTATTGTGACTTCCCCAACATCCAGGAGTTCCCTGAATATTTCCAAAACCCGTGCATTAAGCAACTTAAGGCATAACAAACTGATGCCCCTCGGGCTTCACTGTGAGGACCGGGCATGGCGATTTTCGGACGATGCGTTCAGCGACGCTCCCCATTAACACGTGCATCAGGCCGGATCGACCGTGAGTTCCAATGACGATCAGGTCAATATCCGCTTCTCGGGCGTAGTCGATGATCTCCATAAAAGCTGGCCCGATGCGCACTTCGCGAACAATTGGCTTGTCGTTGCTCCATCCATCTGCCGGAAGCTTATTCAGCAATCTCATCGAATCGACTCGCATCAATTCAGTCTGAGCCTCCATCGACTCCACTGAAAATGCAGCAGCTTCTGGCACAAGCATTGCCGGATCGGGCACGACATGCAGTAGATGGAGTTCGGCATTAAAGCGAGCAGCCATGGCG
Organism: Candidatus Kuenenia stuttgartensis; assembly: GCA_945861975.1. Classification (GTDB taxonomy): domain Bacteria; phylum Planctomycetota; class Planctomycetia; order Planctomycetales; family Planctomycetaceae; genus SXXK01. The sequence goes on from CAMAXD010000382.1 coordinate 3,442, forward strand.
CATCCATAGGTCAGAGCCGGGCTGCTGAATGTACTGAAGTCAGTCGGAACCAGAATTCGATCGAGCTTAATCATGGACGTAAATCCTTCAGAGGTTTCGAGCAGGCCGCTGACTATTGCAGCGGCATCTTAATTATTGCAGCGGCATCTTAATCGACATCATGGCAATTCCGACAACGGTAGCGCCGGAAAGCAGCAGCAGAATCATCAGGCCAACTCCGTAGACGGTCCGGATGCCGTCATCCGGAAGTTTTCGTTGATGGAGTAACTTACGAGCAATCACGCCGCAGACCCACGACCAGTGCAGCATAACATGCAGCACGATTCCCAAGGCCAGCACGCTGAGGAAAAAGAACTGCACGCTGCACCATTGCCCGAAATTCATGGACCACAGCGTCCAGCCCCGCGCTGCAACTCCTGGTGGAAAGACAAACTGCACAATGACGGCCGAGATTGAATGCAGGGAGAATACCAGCAGCAGAAAAGTGTCCAGCCAGAAGTTGACGAGAGTCCGGGAGACTCGAGTGCCGTCTGAAGCCACGACCTCAGACTTCTGTACGATTCTATCAGGAATTGGTGTATCAGTAATGGGGTTCGTTGTTGCCGACACGAAAGTAACGCTCCCTACTTTGTGCAACCGGCCCTTCAGCACTACAGTCTTCCGCCGAGGCCAATCAGGGCATTATCAGTTTGTCTCTGTGGCGTCGCAAATGGGATGCCGCTGCTATCGAACTCAATTGTTTCTGGCAGACTAAGCACAGAAGCGTGCGATAGCGATCATGGGTTTTTCTGGCCGTTCGGGTTCGCACACTTGCGAGCGATGGGGCACATCAACGAAACTGATCGAATCGGAATGGAGGAACGTCATATGCAGAATGTGCTGGCCGTCGTGCTCGCCGGGGGCAAAGGCTCGCGACTGGAGCCGTTAACTCGAGATCGCAGCAAGCCTGCGGTTCCGTTCGGGGGCTGTTTTCGAATCATCGACTTCACGCTGTCGAATTGCCTCAACAGCGGTCTTCGCAAAATCCTCGTGATGACTCAGTATAAGGCCGCCAGTCTCGAACGGCATATCGAACTGGGCTGGCACTTTCTTCCGGCAGAGTTGGGAGAATTTATTAGCGTACGTCCGCCAGAACAGCGAGTCGATGAAAACTGGTACATGGGCACGGCCGATGCCATTTACCAGAACATCTACACGATCGAAAAAGTCCGTCCGAAGCACATCGTTATTTTGAGCGGTGACCATATTTATCGGATGGACTATTCGAAGTTCATCGCCGACCACATCGCGTCAGGAGCACACGCCAGCATTGCTTGTTTGCCAGTTCCTCTCGACGAAGGTCGTCGATTTGGCGTCATGCAGGTCGATGAAGATCGTCGCGTGGTTCGATTTCGTGAAAAGCCGGAACAGCCGGATCCAATCCCCGGTCGTCCTGAACAATGTCTCGCGTCAATGGGCATCTATGTGTTCGACACGGAGTTCCTGTTTGAGCAGCTTTGCATTGACGCCAACGAACCCGGTAGCCATCGTGATTTTGGCAAAGACATTATCCCCTCGATTGTCGATTCCAGTCGCGTGATGGCGTGGCCGTTTGAAGATCCGGAAACCGGGGGCCCGGCCTACTGGCGCGATGTGGGAACATTGGACTCCTATTACGAAACCAGTATGGATCTGACCTCCGTGCGACCGCAGTTGAACCTGTACGACCAAGACTGGCCGATTCGAACATGGCAGCCTCCATTGCCGCCTCCCAAATTCGTATTCAACGATCGCGAATCCAGCGAGCCAAGAATCGGACATGCTACGGACAGCTTGATTTGTTCGGGGTCGATTATTTCCGGCGGGGCGGTTGACCGCTGCATTTTTTCCCCGCGAGTCCGCGTCAACAGCTTTTCATCTGTCACGAACTCCATTCTGTTCGAAGGTGTTGAAGTGGGAAGGCACTGCGTGATCGAACGAGCTATTGTCGATAAAGGCGTGTCAATACCCGAGGGAACTCGCATTGGCGTGGATCCTGCTGAGGATCTTGCTCGTGGTTTGACGATCTCAGAAGGGGGAATAACGGTTGTGCCGAGAAATGTTCGATTCGTCTGAAGACTTTGCAGGCACTCCGCAGTTGCACGTCGGCCTCGAATTCATCAGCATGAGGCGGAGCGTCGATTTGGACGGCAGCGAAACTCGGCGGTGCTGGTCGCCTTAAATGTCCGGGATTTGGTCCATTAGATAAGTATTAATCGCCCGGATTTCTCAGGGCTGAATGCTCGAAAGTTTCGAAATGTCTGACTTTGAAGATCGATTGCAGAAGGCAATTCAACGT
>CAMAXD010000383.1 GCA_945861975.1 Candidatus Kuenenia stuttgartensis
GATGTCGGCTCATCACATCCTGGGGGTGAAGAAGCTCCCAAGGGTTCGGCTGTTCGCCGATTAAAGTGGTACGTGAGCTGGGTTTAAACCGTCGTGAGACAGGTTGGTCCCTATCTGCTGTGGGCGTACGAAACTTGAGGGGTATTCTCTTTAGTACGAGAGGATTTGGAGGGACGTACCTCTGGTGTTCCTGTTGTCACGCCAGTGGCATCGCAGGGTAGCTATGTACGGTTGTGATAAACGCTGAAAGCATATAAGCGTGAAGCCATCCCCAAGATAAGGTTTCGTTGAACTTCGGTTCTGAACTCCCCTTGAAGACTACGAGGTCGATAGGCTGGCGGTGTAAGGCACGAAAGTGTTTGAGCTGACCAGTACTAATGGAGAAATGTTTGGCCACTTTGATTAACGGTCAGTATAAAACTTAGACTTCATTAAACAATACGCAGGGAAGGGCGGCTACGCTGTCCTCCCTGTGGTTTCCCGGTGAATTACTTGCAAGGAAACACGCGTACCCATTCCGAACACGAACGTTAAGCTTGCAAGGCCGATGATAGTGCTACACGCGCGAAAGTAGGTCGTGCCGGGATCTTTCAATAAAGCCAGACTCTTAGGAGTCTGGCTTTTTTTATGCGCGCGCTGTTTTTGGGACTTGGGCTGCTTCAGGATTGGGGTCGGCGATTATGTCACCTTGATGTATAAGCCTGTGCAGTATGACCTTCGAATCGGCAACGGAGTGAGAGTGATGGGGAACTCATTATTGGAATGCAGCATGCAAAAGTCAGCGCGGCGGAAGACGATGCTGAGGCGGGCCGTCGTGGGGGTTCCGATATTGGGTGGTTTGCTTGGCCTGGGTGGTTTCTGGTTCCCCTTTCTGGTTCTCGGGTCCTCACTTCGGGATGGATTGTTGAAGGAAGCAGCCGGCAAATCCGGATGGTTGGTCGAGTCCGGTTCTGCGAGCGGTGGCTGGTTTGAGCCAGTGACTTTTTTTGAGGTACGGGTTTTAGATTCGGATGGCAGACTGGAGGGACGAGTTCCGGAGTTGCGTACCAATTGTACGTTGATGGACATGTTTGGCGGTGGCCCCGAACAAAGGCGGGTCACTTTGGTTCGGCCATCGATAGAGATTCGGGTTTCCGAAGGAGGGGAATGGCCGAGCTTCTCGTCCGGGGATTCCGCGAATGCTACGGATTTTATCCTTAAAGAGGCTGCCCTGAAGGTGGTTTCAGCAAAGAGGAAGATGCCGATCGTTGATGTTAGAGGTTGCGATTTGGCCGGCAGCATTAAACCGGACGAGCTGGGCGCGATGTGGTTGGTGGTTGAGCCGGTTCAGATTTTCGACCACGAGCCTGTTTCTGATTCTCAGTGCGAGCAGAATGTTGCTTTGATTGCGCCTATTCTGGCTCAGTGTACTGAAGTTTCCGGGTTCACTTCTGTCTGGTTGGACAGAGTTCGGATTCCATTAGACTGTCGCCAAAGTTCTCCATTCCCGATTAAAGGGCGGGCGGAGTTCCATTCCGTGCAAGCAAAACTCAGAAATGGCTGGGCTCGGCAGATTTCCACCTTGGGCGGGGCCTTTTCTGGAATTGAAGTGCCGGATCGGATTTCGATGATTGAGAAGACCACCATCGATTTTGAAGTGACTGATAAAGGCGTCCATCACAAGGGGACGGCGTTTTTGTTGCCGGAAGTCTCTCCGGAGTTCAAAGTTGTGTCTTCCGGGACCGTGTTTCTGGATGAAACGCTGGACCTTGAACTTTCTGTGGAATTGCCGGTTCCATCCCACGACCAGCGACCCTTTTTGCAGTTTTTGCGAGGAGTTTCTTCATCACCAATCGTATTGGTAGTGAAGGGAACCGTTTCATCGCCAGTCCTTGGGTTGCCGGAAGGGATTGATTTTCTTGGTGATGTCTCTCGGAGAGTGACCCCAGCACAATACACGAAAGAGCCTTCAGGGGTGCCAACGGCTATTTCCGACTTAATCCAGGATGCGGTAAAGCCGGGTTCAGATGGTCTGGAGAAGAAAAAGAATCTTGCGGGAAGCATTCTGAACCTGCTTCGAGCCGTGGAAAAGCAGCGGAAGTAATTCGAGGTCAGTCTTTGCACACTGTGTATTTCGGCCGGGTGTTCGCGGGATATACGTTTTGGGGATCGCCTGAATTGTGGCCGCGAACGGAATAATGCTTTCGCGGTAATAAACGATTGATATCCAGCGGAATGGGAATGACTTTATGCAGATCAATTCTTCAATACAGCATCTGGGTTCGTTGAAATGCCGAACGATCGATTCGCTTGGTGATGGCAGTGCACCAGAGTTGTTGGTGATTCTCAATCATGGTTTTGGAGCGTCCGAAGATGATCTGGCTGATTTCGGACCGATGCTTATCGATTCAAGTCGGCTGATTCAGTCGTGTTGTCGCTTTGTGTTCCCGGAAGCTCCGATCGATCTTTCTCCTCTGGGAATGGAGGGAGGTCGCGCATGGTGGCCAATCAATATGGCGAAGCTGGCCGAGATTAACCAGACTCGAGACTACGACCAGCTGATGCTCCTTGAGCCGCCTGGTATGAGAGAGGCTGAAGAAAAACTATTTGAGACCGTAAAGGCGGCCATGTCTGTTTCCGGAGTTGATGAATCTCGTGTGGTGCTGGGCGGCTTTTCTCAGGGGGCCATGGTCAGCACGAACCTCGTGTTGACGAGGAATTTGCGACCGGCTTTGTTGGCGCTGTTCTCAGGGACTTTGTTGAATCGCGAACACTGGCAGAAACTGGCAGCTGCCCATTCAGGCTGCGATGTACTTCAGTCCCATGGCCGCCAGGATTTCGTTTTACCGTTTGCTCCCGCCGTTGAACTGAAAAATGTGTTGGTTGATGCTGGCTTCAACGTCGAGTTCGTCGAATTCAATGGCCCCCACACAATTCCCATGAATGTTCTGCAGCGATTATTATTGCGCATCGAACAGTGTATTGAAAGAAACCGCGCGGTCCAGTGAACCTGAATGCTTGCAAGCTTTTGGGCTTCCTCTATGCGATGAATGCTATCGCCGCCGGATTTCTGGCTTTGGAAGAAAGTCTGTTGAGGTAGGGACTCGCCGCAAAGATTGACGGGCCCAATTCATGCTGCGCTGAATGGCCACTCTCCTGTTGGTGCAGGCAAACTCTTGTAACAATTCCGACGTGTCTGCGACGTAGTCCAACAGGATCCGGTACTTTACAGGGGTGGAAGAATGCAACGGCGGTCATTTCTGCAAACATCGACATTTGCTTCTCTGGCCTCATTAGCCACAACTGGCGGAGTGAAGGCGGCAGCCGGTATGAGTGCTTCAGATGGAGATCCGATTGATCGTCTCACGAATAGTCTGAACCCACAGATTCAACATGCGCGTGATGTGGCTCTTGCAGTCCTGAAACCATCCGTAGTGGAGTTGGAACGAGGGCTGCGGCTGCATTCCGAGTCGATCGTTTTTGATTCTTACGGTTTCTCACCGCGGGCGGCGATCAATGGAGATCAGTTGGCGGCGGAGATCGAAGCAGGAGCATCAGACCAGGAGATCGAGGATCTTCAGGAGGACATGACGATGACACGTTATGTGACTGATGCAATAGAGCAGCAGGAGTACCGAAATGCCTGGCAGGCTTCAGGAGTCACCTGCATTTTTCAGAACGCGGGACAAGAGTGTCAGGATCCCTTGAGGCTGATCAAGCGGTTGGCTCGATTCAGCTTTTCCACGGATCTTATGCGTGATTTTGTCTGCAAGGCCGCAGTCCCTGGCGATATTGAGACCGCAAAGGCTGCCGGGCGCCATGCTCTGTACATGACCGGGAATGGTATCCCGCTGACGCAGGAATGGGACTCGAAAGAAGATGAGCTGGCGTATGTAAAAATCTTCTTTCAGCTTGGCATCCGCATGATGCACCTGACTTACCAGCGAAGAAACATGATCGGTGATGGATGTGGCGAAACATCCAATGCTGGTCTCAGTGATTTTGGGCGATACGCGGTTGCGGAAATGAACCGCATTGGTGTCATTCCGGACTGTGCTCATTCGGGTTGGCAAACGAGTCTTGAAGCGGCCAAAGTCTCAACTCGACCGGTTGTTGCCAGCCATTCCACATGTGCGGCGATTCATCCCCACATCCGGAGCAAGCCTGACGAAGTAATTCAGGCGATCGTGGATTCCGGGGGATACATCGGGATTTGTTGCATCTCGAAGTTCCTGCGAGGCGCAGGCGATATTTCTTCGTTACTGGATCATATTCAATACGTCACAAAGAAATTTGGCGTCGATCATGTGGCTATCGGAACCGACGTTGCATATTCGTCTCAGAATTCTTCTTTGGAAGGTCGCAAGCTTCCGAAACGTTCTCGCTCGCGTGAGCCTTTTCGCTCACTGTGGCCACAAGATGATTTTGCGGAGACTCCTGTAATGACTGCGAGTCTTGCATGGACGAACTGGCCATTGTTTACTGTGGGGCTTGTACAACGCGGTTACTCGGACGACGAGATTCGAAAGATCATCGGAGGCAATGTCATGCGAGTTGCCCGGGAGTCGTTAGAATGATTGCTTCGTCGGACATCAAAATCAGGCGGCCTTCAGGCCCTCGGGTTGTTGTAAGTGTGGTCGGTATGTTGGGTCGTTAGTTCGATCAATCGCGTTTGGTGCTGAGCGATCTCCCGACAGAATCTTCTGACCGATTGTTTCGAGTCGCGACATTTCTAACTTCAACAAGTCTGCCCATGCACGGAGTTCTTCGCGGGGAGTCTCTTCAGGGATAACAAGTGGAGTTCCCGCGATCAGCACGACCCGGGAAAATGGTTTGGGAATGACCATATCCGTCCAGCCGCCACCGACGGACCAGAACCGATCTGCCAGTAATGCGCAGGGGACAGCAGGGCGTCCTGAGCGAGATGAAATGTAAATAATTCCTTCTTTCATCTGACGTCGTGGTCCTCGCGGCCCATCGGGAGTCATCGCCAGATGGAGTTCCGGCAGGCTCAGAATCTCCCGAACCGCCTCGAGTCCTCCTCGGCTGGTACTACCGCGAACCGGACGAATCCCTGCCATCATGACAGAGTCCGCAAGGTAACCACCGTCACGATGTTGGCTAATAAGGCCAGCCAGGCTGTGTGTCTTTGATGAAAAAGCCGCGAGCACAATGTGGTCGTGCCACATGCTGAAAGTAAACCGCTGCTTTCCGTGGGGTTTGATGTAAGGAGTTCCTTCTGGCGCAACGCAGTGGTGTTCCACGCGTACGAGTAGAAACAGCAGTCGAAGACAAACTGTGGCTGTCCACGACAGAACCAGATTTAGCCATCGAGAGCGAATCTTCATGGGTCTCCACACCTCGGAAATGCGAAAACGGTGACAATAAGCCTCATTGCGAGACTCCAGCCTTCGGCAGTAATTCGATTTTCTGCCAAGGTTTTTGAGCGGCTAAGTCATCGAAAAAGGGGATCATCGTCTTCGGGAATACTCTGGCGGTTCGCCAGGAGCCAAGGGAGTCTAAACATTCGGTGAGTTCCTGTTGAGACCAGTTCCGACGGGACCTCTTAAACCCCAGTGCGAGGCAAAACGCAGCACGTCCGGTGCGTCATGAGACAATTTCGTGACACAGTTGGGAGCCTGTCAGGATGCTGCGGATTCCTCATTCTTCACTTGGCATCATCAGAAAGGCGGTTAATATCCATCTCGAAGTTGGTCTTATGAACAGTAGCGGAGGCCGTCTTGGCTAAAAAGGCTGGCGGTGGAATGGC
>CAMAXD010000384.1 GCA_945861975.1 Candidatus Kuenenia stuttgartensis
TCTCGCCGAGTGGATGAAATCCCTGACCGAAGTCGGCGAATGGCCATGTTTCCGGAGTCGAACTTCCAGATGAAAACAGCGTTTGTATCAACGATTGTGATGTCGATGATGGTGTTCGCGAATGCCTTGGCGATGGGGGCTGATGAGCCTGAATTTCGGCTGCTCTGGTCTAATGGGGCTCCAGAAGCTCTGGGTGACAAGGATGCTGACAAGCCCGGTGTCTGGGTTTATCCGGCCACAAAGAATCCGAACGGTGCCGCTGTTATCATCTGCCCGGGCGGTGGCTATGCGATTCATGCCACAGATCATGAAGGAGTTCAGCCGGCGAAGTACTTTAATCGAATCGGCGTGACGGCCTTTGTGCTTCGTTATCGACTGAGCCCCTATCGGCATCCGATTCCGCTCCAGGATGCTCAGCGAGCCCTGCGATTGGTGCGAGCCGGCGCGAGTGAGTTTGGGATTGATCCGCATCGTGTGGGCATCATGGGCTTCTCCGCCGGCGGTCATTTAACGTCGACTGCGCTCACTCATTTTGACGCAGGGAATGCGACGGCGGAGAATGCGATTGATAAGCAGAGTTGTCGGCCGGACTTCGGAATCCTGGGGTATCCAGTGATCAGCTTTGTCGCTGATTATGCTCATAAGGGATCGGCAAAGAATCTTTTGGGGGACAAAGCCACCGACGAACAATTGCAGAGTCTTTCGAATGATACTCAAGTCACCAAAGACACACCTCCCGTGTTTCTGTTTCACACGTCGGAAGACACCGGGGTTCCTCCGGAAAACAGTCTGGCATTTTATGCGGCCTGTCACAAAGCCGGAGTTCCCGCTGAGCTGCACATTTATCAGCAGGGACCCCATGGCGTTGGATTAGCAAATGAGCATCCAGCACTGGGCCAGTGGATTCATGCGGCCGGCACATGGCTCACGCAATGCGGGCTGCTGACCACGGGCAAGCGCCAGGCGGTCACGGGAATGATTATGCAGAAAGGCGAACCGCTGAAGTTTGGCACTGTGGCGTTTAAGCCCGACGATATGAACGCGCCGGTCGGCTGGGCGATGGTTCGCAATGGTCAATTTTCAATCGCCGCCAATGCCGGTCCGGTCCCCGGAAAGTATCATGTGGCCGTGACCGACATGGGAGCTGTCGCTCCGGGGCCAACCGTTGACGATGCTGAGTTGTCCCCGGCCGAAGTCGTATTTGAAATTACTGAAGACAGCAATGAACTGAGTATTGATCTTCCTTAAGTCAGAACACACTCAACAGGATTCGCTGAACTCATGGCTGCTGATGAATCGCGAATGCGACTTCCTCACATTCTGCATTTTTCCACGCTGCGGAATTGGCTCACGTTGTTATGGCGGTATGGCGATCAGATTGAGCCGGGCCATCGCTTACGAGCCTTCCGGATTACTTTGTTCATCATCGCCACAATTCCCATTCGCGTATTCGAGCGACTGCGATTTGGACTTCCGGTTCGTCGACACAAGCTCACCGAGCCGCCCGTTTTCATCATAGGGCACTGGCGGAGTGGCACCACAAATATGCATAACCTGATGCTTCAGGATCCGCAGTTTGCCAGTGTCACCATGCTGCACTGTGCGATCCCCAGCGGATTCTTGACCTGGGAATGGCTGGCCCGTTGGATTCTTAATCGTCGACTTCCGAAAAGTCGTCCGATGGATGCCGTGCCGCTCGGAATTGATGAGCCGATGTCCGAAGACTTTGCTCTCGCCGGGTTGACTCACATGAGTCATTACCTGAACTATTTCTTTCCGCGAATCGCCGAGCAAACGTTTCGTCAGACGGTCCTGTTTGAGGGAGCGAACTCACGAGACGTGGCTCACTGGTCGCGAATGTTTGAATACCTGTTGCGAAAGGTGTCGTACGCATCGCATGGGCGTCGACTGTTGCTGAAGAATCCTCCGAATCTGGGGCGAGTTTCCGAGGTGTTGAAATTGTATCCGGATGCAAAATTCATCCATGTGTATCGCAATCCTTATCTGGTTCATGCCTCGACCATGAAATTGATGGAACGATTCATGGCGAATTTGGCGTTTCAAAGCCACGATCCCCGCGAGATTGAAGAGTTTGGCGCGCGCCGCCACCAGTTGATTTTCGAAAACTGGGAGCGAGACAAGGGGCTGATTCCGACTCAGAATCTGATCGAGCTTCGGCATGAGGACATTACGGCTCGTCCCATGGAGATCGTCGAGCAGATTTATCAGCAGTTTGGGCTGACAACATGGGCTGCGATGCAGCCACGGTTAAAGGGTTATGCGGATACCCTCGTTGGGTACAAGAACAACGAGTATCGTTTCGATCCGGAATACGTTGAACGTCTCAATCCTTATCTGAAAGCGTTTGCCGAGCGGTACGGATACTCGATTCCTGACGCAATGTGAGATGGCGGCTGGTGGATTTTACTGAATACGCTCCAAGGGCGGAAATTCGCCTTCTTCCACAACCGTTGCTGTTGGACACTTAGAGGTACTAAAAAAATATAACAGCCACCCTTGTGCGGTCCCTTTACTCCCTGATTCCGGGATGTCTGCGGGAGCCAGTCCCGGTTTTGTTGGGTGTTCTTAATAACTTCTCTGCCTTTTTCTTGACAGTTTTTGAAGTCAGTCTTCATGTCTCTTTCGCTTGCCGAATACGCTGATTTTCTTGACGGCCGCAAATTGATCTGGCCAAAGGTTCCTGCCGCAAAAGCAGTGAACGCTAATCCTTCGGTTAAGCCTCTTCCCGGCATCCGTGCGGTGCTCTGGGATGTTTATGGGACATTGCTGCGTGTCTCCGACGGCAAGTTTACGTTGTTTCCCGAGGAAGAAGCTCGTCTGCAGATCGCGCTGGACAAGACGATTCACGAGTTCAACATGTGGAATCACATGTATCGCAAGCCCGGCCCTCCGTGGCAGTCAATGATAGGTATCTACCGCAGCACGATTGAACGGCAGGCGATGCAAGCTTCTGCCAAAGGTAACGTCACTGAGGTTAACCTTGTTGATACGTGGCGAGCCCTGATTGGCAAGCTATTCGAGAAAGAATACACGTACGATGAAGGTCAGTACGGTGATCTGGATGAATTCAGTCAGAAGGTCGCGTTCTTCTTCCACAACTGTCTGCAGGCTACGGAAGCACGAGCGGGAGCGGCTGAAGCCATGAGCGATCTGTCTGCGGCCGGGATAACTCAGGGGCTGCTTTCGGACGGACAGTCTTTCACGTTGATCCAGACGCTGAAGGCTGTTGCAACGCAGGGCGATTTGCCGCCGCTTTATGAATTGTTCCGACCTCAGACGATTGTTGTCTCCGCCGATATTGGTGTGAAGAAGCCTTCGAAGATGTTGTTTGCTGAGGCTGTTCAGCAGTTGCGTTCGATAGGAATCCCGGCGGCGGAAACGCTTCACATCAGTTGTCGATTGTCGACAGATCTTGTCCCTGCGAAAGCCGCAGGAATGAAGACGGCGCTGCTGGTGGCTGAGAAATCCGGGCTCGAAGTCTCCAGCGACGTGCTGAAGGATCCGGCGACGCGACCTGATCGTTTGTTGACGGAACTTTCGCAACTGCGAGGCATCGTAGGCGTGTGAGTGTTGCTGGGCCGTTGAAGTAAGGTGTCTGGAATTCTCCAGCGGTTTTGTTCGTCGTGATACCGTGCCTCCGGCAAAGTTCGAGGCACGTTTTTCATCGCGATGTCAGCACAAAAAAACGGCCCTCGGAAGAATTCTCCGAGGGCCGTTGCTTTCGCTTTTGGTGGCTGGACAGGTCTGCTCAGGACTTCAGAAATGTGAAGTCTGCATCAGACGATGGATCCGCGATGCGATGCATGAACGCATCGATCAACGATTCTTCGCCAGGGGCTTCTGGAATCGCTGTCTGACGGTCGCTGGCAGACGAACGTATGACTGCGACGTAATCTGTGGCCACACCTTCCTGTGATTGAGCATCCTCTGGACGAGCATCCTGAGACGGTGCATTAGCGGTCAGGGACCTGCGAGTTGCAAGAGCCGGAGTAATCGGGGAAGCAACCAGTTGGTCGGGACTTTCTTCAGGGGAATTCGGCAAGCTTTCGTCCAGCTTTGCAATGATGACAAATGTCTTGGATGTGCTCCAACCGCTGGATTGTCCCAAAGAATTGATGGCTCGCACCCAGAAACGGTAGGTACCCGGCTTCAGGGCGTTTGCAGCAGGAAGGTTGTAAGACGCTGTCTTGCCGCCAGGATCAAGAGAGAACGTTTTGACCTGCAGAGAGATGTCTTCATTGCGGAGCAAATCGCGAATCAGAATCTCGTAGCTGAAAGAAGTGCTGGTGTGACGCCACGAAAACGTGGGAGTAGTGTCTTTGATTGTGTCGCCAGGTCCGATCAGGGTCGGAGTGGTGGGGTCTGGAATATTCACCCGAAACGCATACGGTGCGCTCCATTCGGTGACATCACCAGACACATTCTTTGCACGAACCTGTGCACGGTAGGCATACTCACCTAAACGGTAGGCCGCAGGAACGACATACGAAGGTGTCGTCAAATCGTTAACCGTAAAGGCCGTCGTGCCGAGTGAGACGTTGAACAGAGTAAAGTCATAAGCCGCAGCGGGCGGTGTTGTTGTTGTCCATCTGAAGGTTGGATTTGCATCCTCTACGTAGCCCAGTGAATTCACAGCCGGGGCTGTAATTACGGGAACTGCAGGAGTCGGCTCATCAATATTGAAATCGAACGGCAAGCTCCAGTCGCCAACTTCGTTCGCGATGTTATAAGCGCGAACCCAGACTCTGTACTTTCCCTGAGCCATATTTGTACGTGCAATGAATGCATTCGTCGTCAGGCCGTTCTCACGTATCACTCCGGCGACTTGTGTTGTGAGATTGTTGACGAGCAGGTCGTACTTGACACCTCGAGCAGGAACTGTCCATGCAAATCTGGGGTTCGTGGTCTCAATCGTCGGACTGTCCTTGAGTCCGCGTGGTGCAGTCACAGAGGGAGCGGCGGGAGGAAGAATGTCCAAAGTGAAGGATTGCCATCCGGTGGACGGACCGGCAATGTACTTTCCATCAGCGCCAATAATATTACTGACCGCCTGCACGAAGACGCGATAATTGCCCTGTGGCATCACTGGAGGATCAAAGAATGTTCGGGTACGAGGCAAGTTCTCCTGAGTTAACTGAACCGTTCCTTTGGAGAGGTTGTGTACGACCAACTTATAATATGTAGCACCAGTCACTGCAGTCCAGGCAAAGCGAGGTTGAGTGCTGGTTGACGTACCAATCGGAGCGGTCAGCTTTGGTGCAACAAGAGTTGGCGTAGTGACTTTGAAGTCCACTGACTCGCTAATTGCTCCGGGCTTATTCACGGCGTTGAATGCTCGCACGTTGAATGTGTAGTCACCGTTGGTGAGTGGAGCGAAATGTACGTAGGAATTCGTCGCCTGATTTGTTTTGTAAATGACGCGAGTCGTGGTGCCTTTCTTGAAGACCTGCAAGGTGTAAGACTTATCGTTCGCACCTTTGGTCCATTTGAACGTCGGGAAGGATTCTCCGGTTGCTGTCTTGGGCCCAATAATCGTGGGCTTGGATGGCAATGGGACCGCGATGGTGAACCTGACGGAATTGCTCCATGTTGATTCATTATTTGCCCCGCCGGCACCGCGGATCGCTTTTACTCGAACATTGTAGGATCCCTCCGGCAACGAATTGATCGCGC
>CAMAXD010000385.1 GCA_945861975.1 Candidatus Kuenenia stuttgartensis
TACCACTTTGGTGGTATCAGCCCGATCAACCAGCAATGTCGAGATCTCATTAAGCTCCTGCGAGCAGAACTGGATGCTCACCAGATTTCCCTGCCCATCTACTGGGGAAACCGGAATTGGGAACCTTTTCTGAACGACACGATGCTTCAGATGAAGCGTGATGGCGTGCAGAGGGCGATCACGTATGTCACTTCCGGGTTCAGTTGTTATTCCGGATGTCGACAGTATCGAGAAAACATCGCAGCGGCATTGCAGCAGCCTGAAGTGACCGGACTACAGGTCGATAAGTTGCGAGTCTTCTACAACCACCCCGATTTTATTCATGTGCTCAGCGAACAAGTGGGACTCGCATTGCAGAAATTCCCGGAGTCCGAGCGGAACAAAGTTCAGATCGCGTTTACAGCTCACAGTATTCCCCTGAGCATGGCCCGCACTTCGGACTACGAAAAACAGCTTCGCGAATCCTGTCGACTGGTGGCAGAGTCACTCCATTTGCCGCCTTCGCAATGGCGGTTGGTTTACCAGAGTCGCAGCGGACGTCCGGAAGACCCATGGCTGGAACCCGACATTCTGGATTACCTGCAGGAACTTAAGGATCGCGGCGACACTTCTGTCGTGATTTCACCCGTCGGATTTCTTTCCGATCATATGGAAGTGCTTTACGATCTTGACGATGCCGCAAACCATGCCTGTGAGGAACGCGGGATCACGATGCATCGAGCTGGCACGCCCGGCTCTCATCCTCGATTCATTGGCATGATTCGCAAGCTGATTCAGGAACGCCTGAGCGGTTGCGACAAAGAATGCACCGGTCAATTTCCTGCCAACCATGACGTCTGTCCTGTCGACTGCTGTCCTGCGCCAGTGAGACCACCGGGGCGACCATCGCCGTAAGCTGCCGTCTCGGAATCTCCAGGGTCAAACAGAGAGGCTCTAACCGAAAACGTTACAGGACCAGGGCCGGTTCCCCGTTGTTAGGATTTCGCCATCCCCGGTGAATCGCTCGTACCGTGATGGGTAGGCTCCTTTCCGGGTGCGATTCCTGAGCCTCCATTCCACGTTTGATTTTTTGCGTCGTACGGTCGGGTGTTAGAAGCATGCGCGAGACTCTCAGCCCGTTGCGCTGGCCTCGACGTGCCGTCTGAAGTCATTAGACTTCCCACAGTTTTGACGAATTTTTTTTCTCTCGAAGAAACTGTGTAGGGCCCATGCCGCAGCCAGAATTTGGCGTAATTTTTGACGTCGATGGTGTCCTGATCGACTCGTACGGGGCTCATTTGAAGACCTGGCAGATTTGCTGTCAGCGTCACGGTCGTGAATGCACGGAAGCTCAATTTGCCGCCGGATTTGGCAGAACCAGTCGAGAAGTGATTCGCGAAACGTGGCCTAATCCCCCCAGCGACGCAGAAATTGCAGCGTTCGATGAGGAAAAAGAAATCCTCTATCGAGAACTCGTCGCGAACGATTTTCCTCTCATGCCCGGGGCCAGAGAACTCATTAAGGCTCTGCACGCACAAGCTGTCCCGATGGCAATCGGTTCCAGCGGCCCGCCGAAGAACGTCGAATTGGCGGTGGAGAAACTCGAGGCAAAAGACATCATACGCACGGTCATCACAGGCCGCGATGTCGTGAATGGAAAGCCGCACCCGGACGTGTTTCTCAAGGGCGCTCAGGGAATGGGGATCGATCCTTCCCGCTGTATTGTTCTGGAAGATGCTCCACCTGGCATTGAGGCCGCACTGGCGGCTGGCGCAAAATGCCTTGGGATTGTTTCACGTGGTCATCAATGGGACGACCTCAAACGGGCACATGAGCGTGTGATGGATGATCTCCGACAGGTGACACCGGAACTACTGCAACGAATTATGGGCTCCTGATCAGCCAACGGCCGTCGCGTCGCAAATGACGATCAGAACGGATTCAAGAGTAATTGACGGTATACGGAAGGACTTGGTTCATGGCGACTGTAAATGACACGACGATCCTGATCTTTGGAGCTTCCGGAGACCTGACGTCACGCAAATTGATTCCGGCATTGTTCCGCCTGTCGCAGCAGCAGTATCTGTCGGAAAAATGTCCGATCATCGGAGTTGCTCGCCGCCCGAAAAGCCACGATGAGTTCCGTACTGAGATGAAAGAAACTGTTCGGGCTCGCGTCGGTGCCGAAAAATTCGACGACGCTGCCTGGGAGATCTTTGCGAAGCAGTTGTTCTATCAACAACTCGACATCAGCAACAGTGCCGAATACACCGGGCTGAATAAGTCAACGTCCGAGATCGAAGCCTCATTGGGCGGCAGCGAACATTCCACCCGTGTTGTTTATATGGCGACAACTCCGGATCTGTTCGCACCAGCCGTGGAAGGATTGCACGAAGCCGGCATGATTCCTCCGCGGGAGGAAGATTCGCGTCTGCGAGTGGTGGTGGAAAAACCTTTCGGCCGCGACCTTAAATCGGCTCAGGAACTGACAGTCCAGTTGGCTCGTCGTCTGCAGGAAAGCCAGATTTATCGTATCGACCATTATCTGGGCAAAGAGACCGTGCAGAACATTTTATTGTTCCGCTTCGGTAATGCGATTTTTGAGCCGCTCCTGAATCGAAATCATGTTGATCATATCCAGATCACGGTGGCGGAATCGCAGGGCATGGAAGGTGCTCGCGGAGGTTACTACGACACCTCCGGCGCGATGCGCGACGTGTTGCAGAATCACGTACTGCAGCTCCTGTGTCTGATTGCGATGGATCCCCCGTCGCTGTTTCAGGCTCGCGAAATTCGCGACGAGAAAATGAAGGTTCTTCAGGCTCTGCGTCCCGGAAACAGCGGTCCGATCGGCAACTGGGCCATTCGCGGCCAATACTCCGCCGGGCTGGTAGATCGCCAGCCCGCACTGGCTTACAGGGAAGAGCAGCGAGTCAGCCCCACGTCCAATCGAGAAACCTATGTCGCGATGCGCGTGGCTCTCGATAACTGGCGGTGGGCCGGTGTTCCGTTTTATCTGCGGACCGGAAAACGGCTGCCGAAACAACTGACGGAAGTCGCCATCCAGTTCAAGAATCCGCCGCTGAATTTGTTTTCAACCGTCGAATGCGACGGCGATCTGTGTGATCTTGTGGAGACTCGTCCCAATCAGTTGATTCTTCGCATTCAACCTCAGGAAGCGATCTCGTTGCGTTTCTCGACGAAGCGACCAGGCATGAATTATCAGGTTCAGCCCGTGTCAATGGATTTTGCCTACGACGAACACTTCGATGCGCAGTTGCCGGAAGCTTATGAGCGTCTGCTGCTGGATGTGATGCGAGGTGACTCGACGCTGTTCACTCGCAGCGATGAGCTGGAAGCTGCCTGGCGATTTGTCACGCCAATTCTGGAAGCATGGGAAGGAAGCTCATCGGCTCCTGAGTTTTATCCGGCCGGAACCTGGGGACCAGCCGCTGCAGATCGCCTGATCTCAGACAGCAAAGCCCTCTGGCGTGCACCTCGCTAAACCACAGCCCTCGCTGCTGGCTTTTTCGCAGCCCTCCGCCGCTCCCGCGTTCACTCAATGGAGCGAATCCAGAACGAGTCTGAGATGAGCGGGCAGCCACTTAACTGTGGTTGCCACTCCGTGCCCAAAAACAGTCGACTCTAATGGCAACCCGAGGACTGATTCTCCACTGGGTTGATAATTGAGCAGCAGATTGAGTCCGTCAGTATGACAGCGAGTTCCCTGTTTCCAGCGGTAACAGGTATTCCGTAGCCGGGCTGTGGGGATAAATCGAGTGTCGAGTTCGTGTACAGGCTCCGCAAGATTTCTTTCCAGCAGATTCGTGAGCCTGTCATTCTCGTCCAGCGTCGCCGCTGAAACAATATCTGTCCCCGCCACAGCAAAAGCCTGAATCCAGTCGCCCCATGTTGCACTCACGACATCGAGAGGAGTCTGCGGCGGAAAGATTGGCTTCGTCAAAAATGGCGTTGCGGGATCGTGAGGCCGATGATGCAAAACATGAATCAATTGAGCACAGCCATGGACGTCCCAGCCATATCTGACGGGAGTCCCAAAGGCCACGATTACAATGTTCTGCGAGAGAGGATGCGGCCCTCCGACACTTCGCAGCGCATTCTGCACGGCTTTCCAGTGCGGCTCCGCCTGTTCTCCAACAGCAGCAAAGAATTGGTCTACCGAGTTACGTTCATTGGCCAACAGATTGGTGAGCGTCGCAAACGCGTTGCCTGCATGCGAATGTCCCCAAAGCAGTATTCGCTGCCCATGCATGGGCGGTCGCATCAGCATCTGATGAATCAGTCGCACCGCCAGATCCGCACGAGCAAAATGATGATTCTGACTGGACCATGTCGGATTCAACAGTTCAACGACCGGGTCATCTCCGACGAGCATCTGAAACTGGTCGCGAAAGGCTTCGGTATACGTCCCCATATCCTGAATGACGGAGTTCGTGGCGGGCTGAGTGTTCTCCCGTATCATCTCGGCCATCTTTTCCAACTGCTCACCAATCAGCGGCACACCACTGCCGAGCGACTTCAACGTTTCCGCGACGGCAAACGGATCATTCCCCACAAACGTTCCATGCACCACGATGACTCGACCAATCCGGACACGCGTATGCAATTCAGCCGCCGTCCCCGCGACTGGCTCCACGCTGCGCAGCGTAATCAGTCGCGGTGAGAGCACCGGACGTGTGGGATAATTCTGATGAGCAAAACGATTATTGGCCGGCATTCACATTTCCATCATGAACAGCGATTTTCTATCGAACCTCGAACAGAACCTTCAGTGAATCTTTCCGAATCGCATGAGCAAACGCCTTCTCTGCATCCTCCAGCGGATATCTGGCCGAGAGCAATGGCCCCACTTCGACCGCTCCCTGACTGAGCAAATCCAGAGCCTTGTCGAAGGGACCACAGCGAGAACCCAGCAGAGTAATTTCGTCGATCACAAACGGGGCCATATGAATCTTTTGGTCGGCCGCTACGGTGGTCTTCAGCACGATCGTGCCACACGGCCGAATAAGGCGTAGAGCAATCTCCAGGCCGGTCGGCGAACCCGTGCAGTCGACGACAATATCACTGGTGCGATCCAGAGTGAGTTGTTCCAGCTTCAGAGCTTCGATGCCAAGGTCGGCGAGAATTTTCAATTTAAAATCATGCTTCCCGACAACTCGGACTCGGCAACCATGATGTTTCAAAACCTGAGCACACAGATTCCCCAGGCGACCGTCGCCCAGAACAGTTACTCGCTCATTGCCGCTGAGAGGTAACTGCTCAGGAATTCGACAAGCCGCCGCGACCGGTTCCACAAAGACGGCCGTTTCGTCGGAGATTTGATCAGGCACACGATGCAGGTTGACTTCCGGAATCAGAACGCTGTCAGCAAACGCTCCGTCGTGAGCCACGATTCCGACAACGGTTCGATTGGGACAATGGTTGCCCATGCGTTGTTGACACAAAGGACAGACGCCACACGAACAATTGATCTCACCGACCACGCGTTGCCCGGCGAACTTGCCACTGCGAGCAATCCCGACAAACTCATGCCCCAGAATTCCGCGGAATCCCATATACCCCTGACATAGCTGCAGATCCGTTTCGCAGATTCCGGCTTTAGTCACATCGACAATAATTTCGCCTGACTTCGCGGCTCGCAGCTCGGCATTCGC
>CAMAXD010000386.1 GCA_945861975.1 Candidatus Kuenenia stuttgartensis
ATCGATCGACCGGGGAAAGTCATGCGTGAACGACAATGCGACTGCGGGTGCTCAGGAATTTCAGATCTCAAATCTCAAGCTAGGCCCCGAGCTCAAATATACTGCGTGCGATTCTGTTTCTGCAGTTGAGCCAGAATCTCTTTGATACGCTCTGACTGAGAAGCATCGGCCACGAGAGTGGCATCGTCAGTGTGAACGATAATCAGGTTTCGCAGGCCCAGTGTTGCGACAAGATGATCTCCGGTTGTGCGAACGATGCATCCCTGAGTATCCACGCCGCAGAAAGGTCCGTCGACGGTGTTGTTCTCCGAGTCCGCTCCGTTCAGTCGAGGCAGTGAAAGCCAGCTTCCAACATCGTCCCACTGAAATGGAGCTTCCACTACGGTCACACCCCGCGCACGCTCCAGAACGGCATAGTCGATCGAGATGCTCTTGAGCCCTGGGAACTCTTTAGCCAGGACCGCATCGCCTTGTCCCGCTTTCAGGCCGTCGGCTATTTTCATCAGCCCGGCATACATTTCTGGCTCATACTGTTGGAGCAAATCAATTATCGTCTGAGCCTTCCAGCAGAAGATTCCGCAGTTCCAAAAGAAGCGGCCGTCGCGAACGTACTGTTCAGCCAGACTCAGATGCGGCTTCTCCCGAAACGCTGACACTTCGTAAACTCGAGGTGTTGCGTCGCCCACCTGCGCACCACGTTCGATGTAGCCATAACCTGTCGCTGGAAACGAAGGGATGACGCCGAACAAGACAAGCTTCGATGGGTCCGCGTTGACGATCTCGACTGCTCGCAAGGCCCCGCGGGAGAACGCTTCATCCGTCTGAATAACGTGATCCGCCGGCATCACGAACATGATTCCATCGGGATCGTGATGCAGAATCCGGATTGCCGCCAATCCCACGCAAGGTGCCGTGTTTCTTGCCGCCGGCTCCACCAGAATATTCTGCCGCGGAAGTTCCGGTAGCTGTGCGGCCGTCGCATCGGCCTGGACTTCGTTTGTGACAACCCAGGCACAAGAAGGATCGACCCAGCTTCGACACCGATCGAGAGTCTGCTGAATCATGGTGCGTTCACCGGCGAGGCGAAGCAGTTGCTTCGGCAGTCTTTGGCGGCTCTGAGGCCAGAATCGAGTTCCACTGCCGCCCGCCATAATTACTGCATGTAACATCTCGATGAATCCTGTTCTTTAAGCCTCGGGCTGATCCTTTGGTCCGGCGACCGCAGCCGCTATCGCGCGGGCGACGGATTCCAGCATGACTTCCATCGCGAACGGCTTCCGCAAATAGTCCACAACACCAAGCATTTCTGCGTAGGCCTTATGTCGGCTGCCTTCGTTCGCGGTCATCATGATGACCGGAGGGGCATCATGCAATTCTGCGAGGAATTCGAGGACCGGAAAGCCGCCCATCCGGGGCATCATCATGTCTGTCAGCACAAGATCCGGTTTTTGTGCTTGAATCAGACGACGTCCATCCTGCCCGTTGTTGGCTGTCAGTACTCGATAGCCGGCTGCTGATAACACGCTCTGAATCGTGCAGGAAATATCCCGGTCATCCTCGATCACGAGGACAGTTTTCTGAGTTTGGGTCATGATCCGATCAAACTTTCAGGAGAGGAGGTGTCTGGCTGGGACCAGTGCTCGTCACTCTGCTACCGAAAGGGTCGATCACTGGCTGCCGGATTGTCGGCCAGCCAGACCACAAAAGCAAGAATCCTCCCGACATTGGTCATAGTCGGGGAATAAGAACTCCACCCAGCAATGAGAGCGCAAGGGAGTTGGTGTAGAGAAATAAAGTGGGGCTCAGGGCTGATCTCGGGATACAGCCCGCCAACTGAAATTCGCGCAATAATGATTGTCGCGATAACTTCGACGACCCTCAGCGTCCGCGCTCAAATCCGACCACGGCAACGCTGTTTACCGTCTGAATCAGTCAGCCCTGCTTGGTATCGGGCGCGTTCTCACGTTTAATTGCATCATAAACTTCTTCCCGATGGACGGTCACATCGCGAGGCGCCTCGATGCCGAGACGCACTTTGTCGCCACGGATTTCGATGACCATGAGAGTGATCGAATCGCCGATCACAATCTTTTCGTCTTTCTTGCGGCTAAGTACTAACATGTCCAGTCCTTGGTCAATCTTCTTCGTGAATGATTGCTGTCTGACTCAATATGACCTGGCCGGGCCAACACAGCCTCAGCAGTACAGACAGATGTTGAGTTACGAAATTTTCCTTAGGACGCACGCGTCTTCAGGTGAAGAACCCTACGTCGTTTTCGACTAGCAGGTGTCTTCAGTTGCAAGAATTGCCGAACTGCAAATGCTTTGGTAGCTTTTTTTCCTGGTTTGTCCGGGAGAATCCGCCCCTGCCTTGACACATGGACATAGTCAGGACGGTTCTGCCGATTAGGAGGGCAACTGATTGCGGTAAGGCACTCCCCCCCCCCTGGTGAAAGTTCTCCCTCGTGCAGGCTGAACGCCAGTGAGAATCTTGATCTGGTGGCTGCTGAGTGAGGGGCCGGTCGGTATGGAGTGCTTGCTGCTGCGGAAATTCGAGGCGGAATTGGGGGCAAAAATCACCTGCGGCCGGGTGTAGTCGCGGATTTTTGTAGGTCCTGTCCTGCCGGGAGAGACTTCGCGGCTTGCCGTGACCACGGTGCATGTGATGTCACTGTGCCGCCTGCAATGCTCATCCACGTGCAGGCAATGTTCACCTTGCAGCGAAAGCGTTTTCCGACAGAAAGCAGCGACTTCATAACCCTCCTCGATGACACGCCTGCGGCGATTTCAGCCGATCAGGACGAACTGCACTTTGCAGAAGTTGCCAAACAACACTCCTGATTCGGCAGGAAATGCACCTGCACACCGAAATTTGCGACAACGGTTTTTCATGGGAGCCGAATCGCCGCAAAAAGGCTCAAAAGAGCCTTCACCCCTCGAATCCCTCAACGCTACTCTGCGACCAACAGAGGCTGCGGCGGTTCTTTTCGTCGGGTCTCGCGAAGTGTGTTGATCTGTATGATCTGACTCAGGGATGAACGATATGCCCAATCAATCTATTCGTCAGGCTCTTTCGGTGCTGGCCTTAGCGTCATTGCTCGCCACCGGATGCAAGCACGGCAAGCACCGGGATCAACTGGTGCAAGCTCAGACGCATGCTCGCGACATGTACGCCGAGAATCAGCGTCTGCTGGCGGCTGACACTCAGAGTACTGAAATGATTCAGGGACTCGATCAGGAACGTCAGTCGCTGATGACTCAGCTTGGCGACACCCAGGGACAGCTCGCCACAGCCAACGATCGAATCAATAACATGATGGCTGAACGTACTGATTTGAACAATCGGTTCGCCAAGGCTTTGACAGATTCCCAATCTGACGGCAGTGGTTTCGACTCGGCTCTATCTGCCGAGGGATTTGAGTACGATCCAGCGACCGGTCTGAATAAGTTCCGCAGTGATATTCTGTTCGATCTGGGTAGCGATGCGATTCGCTCTGAAGCAACACCGACGATCAAGGAATTTGCGTCATCGGTCACCAGTGGATCGGCCAGCGGAATGCGAATTCTTGTGGTGGGGCACACGGACGATCAGAACATCGTCCGCCCTGAAACCGCCATTAAACATCCCACCAACTGGCATCTGTCGACCGATCGATCGGACGCGGTTATTCTGGAATTGCTGAAGATCGGCGTGCCGCCGGAACGGATTGCTTCTATGGGCTACAGCGAGTTCCATCCGCTGGAGAATTCTAAGACGGATACCGCTCGCCAAAGAAATCGCCGCGTCGAGCTGTTTGTTGTGCCAAATGATTCCGGCGTCGCGAAGTGGGATCCGGGCCGCGTTGTGAGATAGTCGCGATTGGCTAGGTCAATCCCTCACTGACATTTCGGGTTGTGAAGCCCCTGAATTAACACCTTCATCGCGTCTGTCATCTGATCGATGCGCGAACTAAGCGACAGACGGCATTCGCTGGTGAGTGTCGGAGTCAAAAGCACTTGGAAAGCTAGGCGATGTCTGTGAATTCTGTGGAGCTTCCTGAAGCACTGGATGTTTTGGCCGTCGGTGCTCATCCGGATGATGTTGAAATTGGCTGCGGAGGAACTTTGGCCCGCATGGTTCAGCAGGGGTTGCGAGTCGGAATCGTTGACCTGACCGATGGCGAGCCGACACCGCTCAGCCCTGGCCCTGAGGTCCGTTTACAGGAAGCTCAGGACGCAGCACGTATTCTGGGAGTTCATGTTCGAGAAATTTTGCCGTTGCCGAATCGGCGACTTTTCGACTGTTTCGAGACCCGAGTGGCCCTGGCGAGCGTCTTTCGAAAGTTCCGTCCTCGTCTGGTTATGGGCATCGCTGATCGTACTCCCATGGCCTCACCGGACCATTGGCAAGCCATGCTGATTACCGATGCTGCCGTGTTTTATTCACGGTTGAGCAAATGGGATGAGTTCTTTCCGGGGCTTCCGGTACACAGGATTCAGCGTCAAATCTGGTACCCCCTGGGCCTGCAGACGTTGAATCATCCTGCTGGCGGTGGGGCTTTTGTCTCTGACATCACGGAGACTCTGAGCATAAAAATCGCCTCTATTCGCGCGTATCGAACTCAGTTTCCACCCGATAAGGATCGTGTTTTTCGGCTTGTTGAGGGACAAGGGCACATGCTGGGCGCGTCGGCAGGCTTTGTGGCGGGCGAACTCCTGATCAGTGCGACAACGCTCGGTTTGACCAATGTGTTTGGCGCATTGTGTCACGGCGGTGAATAATCATTCGTCTCAGCGGATGAGAGGCCTGAAACTGTTGCGTTTCGGATCGTTTGGCGAAACAATCCGCGTTTCTGCGCGGGTCCGGTGATCGTGAAGCTGTCGGGCCGGTATGCAGAATAAACAGTCCTTTACTGCCTGCCTCACCCCCACTGTCGATCCTGTTCTCTGGACAATTCCATGGTTTCAATCCGGACTGGTCACCTTAGCGTCACCGGCAACTACCGCGAGAACAATGAAGACAGCATCTGCCTCGACAAGCAGCAGAGATATCTGATTGTCGCTGACGGCATGGGCGGCCAGAGCGCCGGAGAACGAGCCAGCGCGTTGGCGGTAGAGCTGATTCCGAAAAAGCTGGAGCAACTGCTGGACTTCCAGAAAGCGACTGCGCGTTCGGTCAATGAGGCTCTGGAAAAGTCCATCAACTTCGCCAACTCAGAAATCATTGCGATCAGCGAGATTGAGCCGGGCTTGCGAAATCTGGGCACGACCGTCGTGATGATGGTCCGCACAGCCGATCGGTTCTTTTTCTTCGGTGTTGGTGATAGTCGCGCGTATGAACTGCGAGCAGGCAAGTTTCGTCAGCTCACGACTGATCATTCTCTGACTCAGGCATTGCTGGATGCCGGGACGATCAATGCCGAAGAGGCCAAGACTCACCGCTATCGCAACGTGCTGTACAAGTATCTGGGCAGCCGCGACGGAGCATCCGGCGGTGTGGCGATCGAAGTGACTCCACAACCCGGAGATCGCTTTATTCTGTGCAGCGATGGTTTGAACGATGGACTCAAAGATCCGGAGATTGCAAAACTCCTGAAGACTTCCGATGATCCACAAGTCCTTGCGGAGACGCTTGTGAGCTCTGCGCTCGAAGGTGGTTCACGCGACAA
>CAMAXD010000387.1 GCA_945861975.1 Candidatus Kuenenia stuttgartensis
GTTACGGCTCCGTGTATGCAGAAGAACGTCTGAGCAAAACATTGCTGCAGATCATAACCAGTGCACGCACGACCGGAAGTGAGGCGGACATTGAGACGGCCGCAATTGGATCCCGTGAACGGAGCCCCGGGTGTACATTAGCCTCATCGCTCCGTCGACGGGACTACGCCGCATCCTCGCGACCAACGGTCTGGATTCGTCCCTGAGCGAGCCGCACCGTTCGGTGAGCCTGAGCTGCGATGGATTCATCATGTGTCACCATCACGATGGTTAATTGCTGGTTCTCATTCAGAGACTTCAGCAGGTCCATGATGCCACCACCGGTGCTGGAATCCAGATTTCCGGTTGGCTCATCGGCCAGCAAAATCTCCGGACGCCCAACAAGTGCGCGAGCAATCGCGCCACGCTGCATTTCTCCGCCGGACAATTCTGACGGGCGATGCTTAATGCGATGCTCAAGTCCAACCTGCTGAATCATGCTCATCGCGGCTTCGCGAATCTCTTTGCGATGTCGCCAATAGCCAAGAATGGAATGGCGAATCATCAACGGCGTCATCACATTTTCCAGCAATGACAGTTCCGGCAGCAAGTGATAGAATTGAAAGATAAAACCGAAGACATGATTCCGCAGTTGATCTCGAGCCGCCTGATTCAGATTATCGATGCGATTCCCATCGAGAATGACTTCACCCACATCCGGTGAATCCAGCAGCCCCATCACATGCAGCAGCGTGCTCTTACCTGATCCGCTCTGGCCAATGACAGAGATGAACTCACCGCGATGAGCAGTCAGGCCGGCTCCCTGGAGAACCGGAACTTTATGCTCACCCCTGAAATAAGATTTGGTAATCGCCTCGGCGGAAATCAGCGGACGATTCATTTTCAGAGTCTCTGCCATGGCAAGATTCTTTGACTGAGAGAAAAACCAAGCAAGCGGAATTGCGCCCCAAAACCAACTACTCAAATCGCAACGCGCGAACCGGATGCAGCCGGGCTGCTCGACGAGCAGGCAGGATACTGGCCAGCACCGCGATACTGATAGCACCAAAGGCGACAGCGATCACCATCATCGGGCTGACGCTGGTTGGGATCTCGAAGAAGTAATAGATCTTTTCGTCGAAGACCTTGCGTCCCGTGATCCAGCTCAGGCCATCCTCAATCTGATTAATGTATCGCACAAACAGCAGACCGATCGCGACGCCCGCAAGGCTGCCCACGATTCCCAGGCCAAGACCATAAGACAGGAAGATTGACATTACGCCATTTGAGCTGGCTCCGAGAGACTTCAGAATGCCGATGTCTCGTGTCTTCTCCACAACGATCATGTAGAAGATCGCCAGGATGCCAAAACCCGCAACGGTGATGATCAGGAACAGCAGGACATTCAGGATCGCTGTTTCAACTTCGACAGCTGACAACAGCAGTCCTTGTTTTTCTTCCCAGGTCTTGATGGATACCTGCCCCGGCGGAAACGCACGTTCCAGAGCAGCAATCACTTTCGGAGCATCGGCGTAATCTTTCAGCTTGATATGAATCGACGTGATCGAATTGTCCAGATGCATGCCTCGGCTTTTCTGCAGCTCATTGATGTTCATCAGAACGATGCTGGTGTCGTATTCATTCATTCCACTTCGGAAAGAGTCTACGACCGTCGCATTGATTCGCACTGGCTCCGGAGGTCTTCCGGCCGTCACTGTGCTGACGATGACATCATCGCCCGGGGTCACCATCATCACTTTTGCCAGGTTGCCGGTCTCCGGGTTCTTTGCTTGAAAGCTGACCAATCCTTCACCAAGAAAGATTCGAGCAGGAAACGGATCTGTGCGAACAGTGCTTTCGATCGGAGGCTCGGGAAGTTCATTCAGAAAGCTGTCCTGAATAATCCCATCCTTGATGACAGCATCTTCTGCGGCCGGTGTTTCATTCGCAGCGGATTCACTGTCAAACTCAGGCGCAGCCGTTTCGTTGGTCGCATCCGCAGCTGCTGGTACCATCTCATCAACAGAAGGCTCTTCCGGTAGATACAGTGATCTCTGTTCCAGGACCGCCTTGCGGTATTCGGCCGCTTCCGGAGTCAGTTCCCATGTAACGGGAGTTTCGCGACTGCGCAATGCTTTGCGAATCACAACACCGTCTTCGATCACCGGATTAAAGCTGTCCAGATAATCTCTCAGCGGTCCGACAGATGACTTGCCCTCGGGATCAATGCCCTGAATCTGCACGGCCGATGTGTAGCTTTCGCCGGTATACGGATCCCGGAAGCTGATCATGCCAGGGATCTCAATAGTTGGAGTCATCGCCGCGATGTACTGACCAGCGGCTCCTTCCACGATCTCCATCTGCGCCCGAGCATTCTCGACGCCCGACATACTGCGGGATTCGATCACAATGTCGGCAATGAAGTTGTGCAGGCGGTCACGCATTTCTGTTGTGAAGCCAGCCATCACGCTGTTCACAACAATCATCGTCGCAACACCCAGCATGACGCTGATAATGCACGCCAGAGCGATGTATTTGGTTCGCAGATAACGAACACACAGCAACAACTTGTACATCGAACGCACTCCGTTGCGGACGGGAACTTTCAGCCGAACCCATTATAGAAGCGTGATTGCCTCACCCGTTGAGGATTCGGCCTGTCAGAATTTCAGACACTCAGCCTTCCTGCTGTGCTGTCTTTTCCTTACCTGTCTTCTTATCAACCGGCACTTGATCTTCGTGACGAGTCAACGGGAAGAAAATGACATCCTTGATCGCATGACTGTTCGTCAGCAGCATCACCAGGCGATCAATCCCGATCCCAAGACCGCCAGCCGGTGGCATTCCGACCTTCAGTGCTTTGACGAAATCATGATCCATTTTGGCCATCGAATCTTCTGCCGCTAACCCTGCAAGCTGAGTCTTGAACAACTCTTCCTGCAGCCGGGGATCGTTCAATTCCGTGTAGGCATTCGCCAGTTCCATGCCGCGAATGTAAAGCTCAAAGCGTTCGGCAATCGATGGATCACTCTGCTTTCGCTTTGTCAGCGGACAAATGGACGCTGGATAATCGATGACAAACACTGGGCCGCTGAGATGATCTTCAACGGTTTTCTCGAAGACTTCGTTGATGATCACGTCCGGATGAACGCCCTCTGTTTTGATCCCGAACTTTTTGGCGACAGCTGCAACAGCCGCCGCATCGCTCATATCGCAACCCGCATGCTCACGAAACAAATCGGCATACTTGCGGCGCGGCCATGGTGGTGTCAGGTCAATCTGATCGCCCGCTTCGCCCCATGGAATGATTAAGCTGTTTCCAATCGCTTTCAACGCGTTGACGACGATCTGTTCGGTCAGATCCATCATCGTTTCGTAGTCGCCGTATGCCTGATAAATCTCGATCATCGTGAATTCAGGATTGTGAGTCGCATCGACTCCTTCATTCCGGAAGACGCGACCAATCTCATACACGCGTTCGATACCCCCCACCATCAGCCGCTTGAGGTGCAGCTCCAGAGCGATGCGGAGGTAGAGTTCCATGTCCATCGCGTTGTGATGTGTCACAAACGGCCGAGCCGCAGCCCCACCAGCAACCGCGTGGAGAACGGGTGTCTCAACTTCGTGAAACCGGTTTGTTCTTAGTGTCTGCCGGATCGAATCGATAATCGTGGATCGCTTCAGCATGCGTTCCAAAACGCCGTCGGTATAAATCAGATCCAAGTATCGCTGCCGGACGAGGATCTCTTCGTCCTTCAAACCGTGGAATTTTTCCGGCGGCTGGGTGAGCGACTTGCAGAGTACCGTCAGCTCTTTTACGAAGATTGATTTCTCGCCGGTATTCGTCAATCGCAGTGGTCCGTCGGCCCCGATCAGGTCTCCATCATCCAGCGCGCTGACCAGTTCCCATTGAGGTTCCGTCATGTCGCCGCGAGAAAACAGCAGTTGGATGCGACCCGTTTGGTCCTGCAGATCGATGAATCGCAGCTTTCCGGCCTTGCGACGACCGCGAATTCGCCCCGCAACGCGAACCGTATCGCCATCAATTCCTGACTCCGCCGGGCAACGTTCTCTGACGCTGGAAATGCCCTCGTGATTGTCAAACCTCTGCCCCCAAGGGTCATGCCCCAGAGACTGGATTTTCTCCAGCTTCTCTAGTCGAGCGAGTTCGAAACGATCCGGTGGTGAGCCTGTGGTCATGAACACACGTTAACCAAAGCTGGCAAAAACCGAGGAAAAAATGCGGTTTGCACAGAGTTGAGAGAGTTGAGAGACACTGAGGTTTTCCGGCAATTTTCATCTGCCGAAGAGAGCGAACCGGCGGATCTTGCTGGAAAACAGGACTTTGGTCAATGCCAGCCTCATGCGCATGTATTGTAAACCGCAGCCGCTAAACTCTCATACCGCTCAGCAACGGGAAGCATACGACTTGAACTGACTGTTGTTGCGTCAGACCGGTAACGTCCCTCAGCGGACATCTGCACCGCGGACATCTGCACTTAAATGCAGGGGTTGTAAACGGCGTGGACTTAAGGGAAATTTGTAGCGGAAGTCGCGTAGACTTCCTGTGATTTGGCAGGAAAGCCGGAACTCTTGGCGAGTTCCGCTACGCTAAGTCCACGCCACTGAGGTCCTGCCCGGCGGGCAGGATCTCCCGAAAACCGTGAATGCCCCCAAATATCAGGGATTCATCGTCTGGAATTGCGTTCAAAACCGGAAACAACCAAACTCAGTGAACGCACCGGACTTTCTTCATTTTTCGATTTGTATTTCAACATCGTCTCGAACCAAATAACACGGACCACGACAGCAATGAACCCCAAGCAGGATCCCTGT
The DNA here is from genome assembly GCA_945861975.1 of Candidatus Kuenenia stuttgartensis. Classification (GTDB taxonomy): domain Bacteria; phylum Planctomycetota; class Planctomycetia; order Planctomycetales; family Planctomycetaceae; genus SXXK01. Next base: position 4,816 of record CAMAXD010000387.1, read on the forward strand.
CAGCTCGAACGCTTGCGATGCACGATTTTCGCAAACTCCAAAGAAGCCGCTCGCAAAGTTGCGACTGAGATCGCTTCTCTGATTCGAATTCGTAAGGCGGAAGGCAAGAACTGTGTTCTGGGTCTGGCCACGGGATCAACACCGACCGGCATTTACGCCGAACTGGTCCGCATGCATCGCGACGAAGGACTTTCCTTCTCCAACGTGATCTCGTTCAACCTCGACGAATACTATCCGATGCAACCAGAGGACGTGCAGAGTTACGTCCGTTTCATGCGTGAGCATCTCTTCAATCACATCGACATCAAGCCGGAAAACGCCAACGTTCCTGATGGAACGTGGCCTGCCGAAAAAGTGGCTGACTACTGCCGCGACTATGAAGCTCGTATTACGGCCGCCGGTGGCATCGATATTCAGATTCTGGGGATCGGGCGAACGGGCCATATTGGATTCAATGAGCCGGGTTCAGATCAGACAACTCGCACACGCATGATCACGCTGGACACGGTCACTCGCATTGATGCCGCAAGCGATTTCTTCGGCACCGAAAACGTTCCTCGCCGTGCGATCACGATGGGCGTGGGAACAATTCTGGAAGCTCGCAAGGTCTTTATCCTTGCGTTTGGCGAAAACAAATCGGGGATCGTGGCGAAGACCGTCGAAGGTGAAATGACGCCATCGATTCCCGCGACATATCTCCAGCGACATGCCAATGTTGAGATGCTGCTTGATCAGGCTGCCACGGCTGGCCTGACACGCATGCGACTTCCATGGCTGGTCGGA
>CAMAXD010000388.1 GCA_945861975.1 Candidatus Kuenenia stuttgartensis
AATGGGCGTCGTGGTTTCTTCGATGGAGTCAAACAGCCACTTCTCGCCGGACCGGGTCATGATTGCGGAGAAAACCGATTCCACTGGAACACCGTCGCCGCCAATGACAGTCGTTTGTCCTTCAACCTGAGCAACGTCAGCAGTCACCAGCTTGACTCGAGTCACACTGGCACTCAGCTTGATTCCCGGCTGAGCCGTGAAGATCTTTGTGAAATCTGTCTGAATCGCGGCTCGGCCTTCCGTTCGTTCGCCGGTTTCGCGATCGGTGTGAGTCGCTGTTTCCGTCCAGCAAGCAGCCAGTTTCTCGGCATTCTTTTCATTGAACGCGACGACAAAATCATTCAGCGAATTGCCGATCTGAACTTCGTCGGCAGCGACCACATTCGCCTCAAGCCATACTGTTGACAATGTCGTCAAGACAAACAAGGCATTTAGAAGACGACTCATAATTGTTGATCCCCTGAAGCACGGTCAGGCGCTGAAGTAGTCCCAATTCCCAAACGATCTCGGCCTCGCAGGCGGGAGATCCCCATCTCCGCAATCTATCTGCAAGATCGCCGAATTTCGCCGGTCAAAGAGTTGAAAATCCAGAAAACCACAGAGTTAGTGCAACGCACTTTGGCTCGGGTCAACGCTGTTTTCTGAGTCACTTCATTAAATCTTAACACTCGGCATCAGACTGCGACGGTTCGCAAGCCCTGGGCGTGGCGACAGCCTTGGGCTTCAAGCCGATCTGTGGCATGAATCACACTTGTTTTCCGCGAACGTTCACCCTGCACTCAGGCACTCGCTGACTCCCGCGGCTCAATTTCCAACAGAACGCGGCGGACTCGAAGTCCATTTTTCGCCAAACGTTCATTTTGATTCAGGGTGATTCCTATTCAAATGGTACAAGGACAGCCAATGGCCGCTCATTTCTACAAGAATATCCGTCGATCCGCGTGGGCTCTGTGCGTAATGGCCTGTACCGCGATGGAGACATCAGGCAGCGACAAACAGTCGATCGAATTGCTGGGAACGGCATCGATCCCGGGTGATGCTGTTGATCTTTCCGGCGACTCAGCTCTGCTGCAAAACGGTGAGCCTCGAAATCGGCTCGGTGGTTTTTCAGCTCTTGAATATTCCGGCGAAGGGATGATCTTTGCCAGCCTGTCCGATCGTGGACCGGACGATGGAGCCGTCGACTACCATTGCCGTGTTCAATTGTTCGAACTGGAGATCTCCGGAGTGCCCGAATCTTCAGTCAGCGCTGCTGTTCGTCGCACGATAATTTTCACAGATTCGGACGGGCGTCGTTTCAGTGGTTCATCGGCTGCGATTCAGGCCACAACGAAAACAGGACATCGACTGGACCCCGAAGGCTTTCGCTTCGGCCCGGATGGGTCTATGTTCGTATCCGATGAGTATGGTCCGCATCTGATTCAGTTCTCTGCCGACGGCAGCGAGCAAAAACAATTTCAGTTGCCAGTACATTTTACTGTCGCAAATCCTCACGCCGACAAGAAAAAAGAAAACAGCCTGAACAAAACGGGGCGAGCTTCCAATCGCGGGCTTGAGGGTTTGGCCATATCACAGGACGGACGACATCTTGTCACAATGATGCAGGGGCCGTTGTTGCAGGACGGAACACGGACCGACTCGGGCATCGTTGTCGGACGCAATTGTCGCTTGATTCAACTGGAGCTGGCGACCGGAAAAACTAAAGAGTTTGTCTATCAGCTGGAGAGTTCCGATAACGGCAACAGCGAGATTGTCGCGAGTGGACCAAACAAGTATCTGGTGCTCGAACGGGACAGCGAGTCTGGCACGTCAGCCAAATATCGCAAGCTGATTCAGATTGATCTCAGCCATGCAACAGACGTTTCGAACATGGATAGGTTGCCAGTCGGCGATCTGCCGGCTGACATTGTTCCTGTTGAGCGAAGTGTGTATCTGGACTTTCTGGCACCGCAATGGAATCTGGCTGGTGCCGCGATGCCGGAAAAGATCGAAGGCCTGACATTCGGGCCCACTTTGGCGGACGGCCGAAAGACACTTCTGGTTGGCACGGACAACGATTTTGAATCAAAAGCCGCGTCATTAATCTGGGTCTTCACGGTTCAAAACTGATCCGCGAGGAGTCACGCCAGTTGTGGAAAAAAAAGATCTCGCGACGCATCTGCACGCGTCCGAGATCTCTGGTGTTATCGTTGCTGCCGCGCGTCTCTGCACAATGACGCGAAGATCTTACGAAGTCAGAAGCTACTTGCTCGATTCTGAGTCTTCATCCTTCTTTGGCTTCTTGTCGCCGTCAGCTTTCTTCACGGCGAAAGAATTTGTAAACACTGCATCGCCGAAGATTTTGGTTAGCTGATCATCTTTGGAGGCCGTCTCGAGAGAGCCTTTGCATTTTTCGCAACAAAAGCCAACTTTAACACCTGAGACTTTGATCGACTGCTCTTTGTTGACCTTGCTTCCGGAGACGGGGCACTTTGTCTGGCGGAACTGCTTTGTCTGAACCAACTGCAGGTTGGCCTTGGCCGAGTACTTTGCTGGTTCTGCATCAAACGCAGCCTTGCATTTCTCGCAGCAGAAATAGGCTTCTTTGTCGCGATACTTTGAAGCGTTCTCTTTCTTCGCATCACTGCCAGAGACTGGACAAGTCGCTTTAAAAGCGGCTTCGCCCTTCTCTTTAGTCTCTGCGCCTTCAACCTTTGCAGGCTTGTCAGTCGAATCTTTCTTCTCATCGTCTGCGTTTACAAACGGGACAGAAGCCACCACACCCAACAGAATAGCCAACCAGCTCATTCGAGATTTCATCAAAACACTCTCCATTTTCATAGTCAAAAGGGTCATCGCCCGCCGTCCAACGATTGTCACTGTCATCGCCAGGAGTACCTGCCCCAGCGTAGTGTTTGTGCGGTTGGCTGCATTGGAGTCTCGAGCCGCGATGCTGTCAAGTGCGTCCCGCACAGCCAACACAGCCGAGTGCAGGCAGGACCTGGCAAAATCCGCGACTACACCCTTGTCTCTCGTTGAGATCGCAGACGATCGACATCTGGTGGACCTGGGCTCTAAACTCTTCGCACGAGAACACACGACTTCGACGGTGGCATTCATTCGTTAGGCTTTGAAGCATTAGCGATCTTCAGAAAACTCGCAGTCTGCATCTGAAAGTCGCACGAAGAAAAGAATACGTGATGGCGGGAAGAGCCATCTGATTTTGCTCATCCGTATCTGTTCAGAGGAAAGAGTTTACTCATGCGAAACGACCGGTCTTCGCCCAATATTCTTCAATGCTCATTGATACTGACAGCTCTTGCCATCGGAGTGATCGAGCGTTCCTGTGCGGCCTTCGCCGGTGACCGCAAACCTGAGATTGGCGATGTGATGACCGTCGCCGGAAACGGAAAAGATGTTCCCGGCAGTGCGGATGGGAAAGCTCTGAACACTCCGTCATCTCAGCCGTTCGGGATCAGTTATGGGCCCGACGGTGCGCTGTATGTCTGCGAAGTCGGTTCATACCTGATTCGCCGCATCGACCTGTCATCTGGTGAGGCGAAGACGATCGCCGGAACTGGCAAGAAGGGATATTCCGGTGATGGAGGCCTCGCGACTCAGGCTCAACTCAACGAACCGTACGAAGTGCGCTTCGATAGACAGGGCAACATGATCTTTGTGGAAATGCAAAATCACGTGGTGCGCAAGGTGGATCACAAGACGGGAATCATCGCCACGATTGCCGGAACCGGTATCGCTGGATTCTCGGGAGACGGCGGCCCGGCCAATCAGGGGCAGATGAATCAGCCGCACTCTATCGTGCTTGACGGAAAGGATCGGCTTTTTATCTGCGATATCAAAAACCATCGAGTTCGTATGGTTGATCCGACGAGCGGCGTGATCTCCACATTCGCCGGGACTGGTGAGAAAACAAAAACTCCTGACGGAGCTTCTTTCGACGGAACTCCACTGAATGGTCCTCGGGCATTAGATTTTGACGGTGATCATTCGCTGTATCTGGCTCTTCGCGAAGGTAATGCCATCTTTCGGATGGACCTGAAGGTTCGTACCTACCACCATCTGGCAGGCACCGGGAAAAGTGGCTATTCGGGTGATGGCGGTCCCGGAAAAGACGCTCAGCTGGCTGGCCCGAAGGGCGTCAGTCTTTCGAAGGCCGGAGATTTGTATTTTGCCGATACCGAAAGCCACACCGTGCGTGTTCTGCGGGCCAAAACAGGAATTGTGGAGACCGTCATTGGAGACGGCAAACCGGGTGACGGACCGGATGGAGAAGCCCGAAATTGCCGGTTAAATCGACCTCACGGCGTCTACGTGTCTCCGGACGGATGGCTTTATGTGGGTGATAGCAATAATCATCGAGTTCGCCGGATAAAGCTGTCCGAATGATCGCTCCGCCATCATGATTCCAGAGCAGTCGATTGCTCCCCCGAAACCCGTTTGAGGCTTGCGACAGGCGTTCAAGTCCCGTATATCTGCGGTTTTCCGAATCGAACGCAGGCAAAAGACCTGTTGCCAGTGCTGGTTTCCCGAGGGACGTTGAGATGGGCAGATTGAAAACTGTGGTCAGCGGATTGATTCTCTTCATTGCGGGCTATGCGACAGCAACGCTGAATGGGTTCGCGCCGTCGCAGATCGAAGCGACTCAGGACGCTGCCGCTCCAGGCCAGCTTTCCGAAGATGCCTTGAAGGCCTACAAGAAAGTCAGCAAGGCCATCAGAGAACTCAACAACCTCTATGTGGCCAGCGGTGAAAGTACTTCAGCTTTTGAAGGTGTCAATTACTTCGCCGCCTCCGTAGGCGGGATCAACGCAGAGCGAGATCTCGAAGAAGGTCGTGGTGTTGATCCGGAGACGTTTGCCGCCATCTACGCCGACAAAGCCAGTCCGAAAATTAAAGAGAATCTCGACCGAGATGAATTGGGGCGTCTGCGATATAAGAAGAACGTGATTCGTCTTTACTCGCAGGAACGTCTGCAGATGATGTTCAAACAGAGGGATCAGCTCGAAATTCGATCTGAGTCTGTAGAATAACGTGTCAGAGAATTCCGGGTTTCGCCTGACACCGCAGATGCACCTTCGGCGTGCGCAGGACTTTGAACGAGTCTATGGTTCCGGCGTTCGTTCCGGCGACGATCATCTTCTTGTGTTTGTTCACAGCAATGATTTGAATGTTATTCGAGCGGGTGTCAGTGTCTCGCGTAAGCATGGGTCGGCCGTGCATCGCAATGTGAAGCGACGAAGACTCAAGGAAGCATTTCGACTGCTGCAGCACGAACTTCCGAGTGGGCTTGATCTGATTCTGATTCCACGTCAGCGTGATGATTCCACACTTGTTGATTACCAGGCGTCGATCAAGACTCTGGTGCCTCGACTGGCTCGACGACTGCAGCGGAACTCCGAGAGCCGCACATGAGTGCAGCCCAGGATTCAAAGACGGAACTGGAGGCCCACGACGAGGCCTCTCAGTGTTCCCCAAACTGCCCTCATGAAAATGATGACGCAATTCTGACGAAGACTGAGACGTCAACGCCGTCCCGCAACCTGTGGCGAAGTTTGCTCCTGGCACCCGCTCTGCTGGCGATTGGTGCAGT
>CAMAXD010000389.1 GCA_945861975.1 Candidatus Kuenenia stuttgartensis
AGCAGGCTGCCGCCGGAATCGCCGACGACAATCGCCGGTCCACTTTCGCCTCCTTGCAGCATGGCCGAAAGCGTGCGGAGATCCAGCTTCGCTTCCTGCACCGTCTCGCCATGGCACTCGTGACATTTCTGCGCGAGCACTGGCAGGACGTCCTTCTCGAACCCTGGTGGTGGCGATCGCTTCGCATCACGAACCGTCAGAGTCACGTCGAAGCGCGTGGCGTCACCGTGATGCGGTGTGCCGGTCCCGTCGGCGAATGCATCGACGATGAAGTAAATGAAATCTCCGGGCTGTATCGGTTGATCTTTGATGTGAAATTCACCGACCTGGTTTGGGCTGCCGAAGTCGGAATTGCCCGAAACCAATGGGGTGGGCTCGAAACCAAGCTTCTCCTCCGGAGCCGGGCCGCGTTCGACGTACCACTTGATTTGCGAGTTCACGCCGCAGCAGTTCTGTGCGTGCTCAAACACGCCCCGGATTTCGAGCATTCCTGCCACCGGACTGCGCCAGCCGATCACCACGGCGTGTTCCGGCCCCGGGGCGATGAGCATGTCACCGGCTTTGAACTTCAGCCCCACGTCGTACTCGGCGGTCAACTTTCCCACGAGTGGCGCTAACCGCTCTCCCGCGCGATACGCCCAACCGTCGAGCGGCGATTCAAAAAGCTTGTCGCCTTGTTCCGCCAGCGGAACGTACTTGCCATCCCGCAACCACTCGCGCGCTTCGACGGAACCATTGAACCCGGTTGTTCGCAGGAAATGCCAGGTGGGCTGGCTTTCACGGTCCGAATTCGGATTCTCCCTACTTTCTCCGGGACGGAATTCCTGAACCAGTGACCACGTCAGCGCCTCGGTCGAAGACGCATCCGTCACCACACCATCACTCGATGGAGCAACTGCGGCCAGTGGCAGTCTCGGCTCTTCGGCTCGTAAAATGGTCAGCGGGATCAGCAGTAGAGCAACGAGGAATACGGGCTTATATTTCATGAGGTGGATTCTTGCGGCGGCGCGTGATGATCGAATCAGGGATATCAGCGAGGACTGACACGGTATTGGTGACCCGACACAGTGTCGAAGCTCAGTATCTCACCGTGAAGGATACGGCTTTGCCGACAAAATTCACTGAGGTCGCATGCCTTGCCCCATGGATTTCTCAAGCGGCATTCCTCTCCAATCTTCGATTCCAGATCGACAAATTGCACCTTGCCGGCCTGGATCTCAGCGGAGACCAGAAATCCTCCCCGGGCGAGCAGGCGAAACGATGCGTTCCAGTCTGACGGACAGGCGGGAAAGACGCGGATTACCTCGGGTTCACCCGGACGTGGTGCGACACTTTGCAGAAGTGCCTCCAGAAGCGTCATGGTCAGCAGTCCGAGATGCTCGATGGATGCCGCGTTCGGCCCCTCGAAGAGACTCATCCCATTTGGAAGAGGTGCGAAGGCCGAGTGGTAGTGTTTGAGGACTGCGGGTAACTCGTCACCACGTCCTGCTCGCGCGATGGCGATCGGTGTGCGAATCGCGGTGCTCAGGGTCGCCCCTTGCAGCACGGATTTGTGCCGCGGGGCCAGATCAAGCGTTTTCTGTACAATCGCATCGACTGCGGTGTCACCTGTTTCCAGTGACCAGTCCTCGAATGGAAACACCGGGTTCAGCCACACATCTTCGGGATTGTTCTGCCCATCGACATCGCCCAAACCGCCTGCAGCCCAGACATCGTCCGCCAGCACACTTCCGGTTAGTGCCTTCGCTCGCAGATCATTTCCCATAGGATAGGGAGCTAACTTGCTCAGCAGTTCGGTCCAGTGGCCGCGAAGTTCGGCATCGACGTCCAGAATCTCAGCCGCGCGGATGGCTAAAGGGACTGTTCCACGAATGGCTGCCAGATCCATGATACTGTCGGTGACTCCCCAGAAATCTTCATGAGCATGAGTACCCGACAGGTGAAAATGGCCTGTCTGCTTCCTTCCTGATCAGATGCCGATAAAACTCGACGGTACCTCGCAGCATTGGGTAGGCGTGCGAACGCAGCCATTGACGATCACCGGTGTACCGGTACCGCCACCAGGCCTGAATCGCCAGCTCGCTTCCCGAAGAGGCAACATGACTGATCCAGCTATAACGGCCTTTCTGTGGTGCCGTCGAAGCCCGCAGATGGCTGTCAAAACGACACATTGCAAATGCACGCGGCGATATCTCGGCAGCAACTTTTCGTCCCAGAAATACATTATGAAACTCAGCCGCCACATCGTCAGACAACGTTGTCGGACCATCGAACGCCGTCGTCTCCGGAAAATAGGCCCCTGGCACGCCCCATCTCTGCCGGGCAGCAATCTCGCACTGAGGCAACTGTCGCACATACATATTGAAATAGGTATCCGTCAGGTCGATCATATCGGCGGCAAACAGAGGAACGTAGTGCATCTCCGTAGTCCAGACCCAGTACTGTGAACCCCAATCACGCTGGTCCCCGTTCGTGGCAAACAGCAAACCGTTCCATTTCGGCGGCAGCGTACCGCGCGACGAACTGCCCATGTAATAGAGATGGAGATTCCGCCACTGCTGAGCCTGCTGTGCTCGACCATCCGTGCTGGTCAGGCGGACGAACGATCGCGACCAGAACTCCGACCACCAGACGCGATGCTCCCGGCGGAGTTCGGCGCTGGACCGCAGAGCGGCCGTTTGCCATAGAGCGTCTGCCGTCGCGCCGACATCGAGCGTGGAGTCTCACGTGGCAGCGCTGGAGATCAGGACAAGACGCCTGCCACGGACCGCCGGCGCTACCAGTATTCGTTCTCCTGCTGACGGCTTCTCAACGCTGGCAGGGCCTCCGGATAGCGCCACGGCGACGGCTGAGGCGTTGAAGTAGTCCTGCTCCTGAAACTGCTGCGTCAGCAGCACACGATCCGTGTTTTCGGCGAAGGCCGATCGCGCCACATGCTCTCCAGTCCTGACTTCCGGCTCCCTTAACATCGAACATCGGATCCGCAGCGGCTGAGGCGACTCGCGCTGATCGTCGATCTCCAGGATCAGCATGTCTGCGAAAGACGCGACAAAGCAGCTCACATTCAGCTTGTGACCTTCAATGACGCATTCCGCTGTTTCGAGCGACAACCGCTGGCGGAAGGTGTTCCCGTCAGCCACAAACGGACTACCACCGACATCGACAACAATGCGGGCGATTCCACCGCAGTAGTCAACCGGGCCGAATTGCGATCCGGCATGATTTCGATTGACGGCGAAGACATCGTTCCGATTGATCTGCAGGTGAATCGCTGACGAAGACGTCCAGACCATCGAGATAATCGGCGTTCGGTTTCGGTCCTCTGCTTCTTCAGAATCTGCCGGACGACTCGGCCATGCACGTCGGTCAGCCGATGATCTCGCCCCCCGTGACGGAAGGTGAGAAGCTCGTGGTCGATTCCCAGTTGGTGCAGGATGGTCGCGTGAATGTCGTGGATGTCGAGCGGATTCGCGGCCACGGAATTGCCGAACCAGACGCGATTCGCCGCCGATTGGGAACGCCTGGAGACAGCACCCGGGCCAATCTCCCGCCCCTCGTGTTGCTTGAGCATGGGTTTGGGGTCAAAGGTGTCTACGTGACTCGGACCACCATCCATGAAGCAGAAAATGATGTTCTTCGCGCGGGGGGAGAAATGCGGTGCTTCCGCTGCCTGAGCCGTTCGGCCAACGAGACCCTGCAAGGCCAGCCAGCCGAATCCCGCGGAAGCCTTCTGGAGAAACGCGCGCCGCGAGTTTGCGCGAGCGACTCGGCCCAAACAGCCACCTCCAACATGTAGGTCCGTCGTCATTTCCTCGTTCCCCTTTCGGGAGTCAGCGATAGTAAATAAACTCTTTGGCATTGAAAAACAAATGGCTCAGCCGCCGCCAGGCTACCTCGTCGGTCATGAGCTTCGGGCTGCCGTCCGCGGCGAAGTCGTGTAGCGCTGCGGCCCAGCGATCCAATTCGGCCGAGCGCAGCGGATCGATGGGCCGGCCGTAAAGAGTTCGATCAAGCCTGCCCGACACGGCGAGCATCGCGTCACGGATCGCCTCCGCCTCGAGCCGCCGTGTCGGATAGTGGTGCAGCAATCGGTTAGCAGGGTCGCGCTGTCGGGCGGCAGCACTCGCCGCGCCGGACTGGCGAAATGTCTCGCTCAGCACCAGGCGACGGATCAGCTTCTTCGTCGACCAGCCTTCCTGCACGAATTCGGCAGCGATGGAGTCGAGCAGTTCCGGATGTGATGGCTGATCGCCCAAATGGCCGAAGTCATCGGGTGTGGCGACAAGTCCATTGCCGAAGAGCCACTGCCACACCCGGTTCACGTACACCCGCGCGGTGAGCGGATGAGCGGGCTGCACCAGCGATTCCGCCAGCTCCAGGCGTCCGCTACCACTGCTCTGGGCGACCGTGTTCCGACCGGCGAACATTTGCAGAAAGTCGGGTGACACCAGTTCGCCTGGCACATCCACGTCGCCGCGCACGTTGATTGGATAGCTGGCCGTCTGGGGTGCGTCGCCTTCATACAGAGAAGTGAAATGGTCCGGGGTATCTTGCGGCGATTCTCCTTCGTCGTGAGTGACGATTGCCGTAATGCCCATCCAGCTACGTTTGTCGTATCCGGGATCAGACGGTGGCAGGCCGCCCGCGAGTCCAATTCGCGGGGGAAAATTCGGGTTCAGTGCGGTGGTTGCGAACTCCACCGTCACTCGCCCGGCACAGTCGGCTGTTGAAAATCGGCGACGCCAGCAGTTCATCAACGAGTCTTTCATAGGCAGCGGACGAGTTGAATTGCCAGTGCTGCAGAAACGGGTCCCGCTGGTGAGGCGATGGAGGCAGTCCGGTCAATACAAATGCCAGCCTGCGCAGGAGCACTTCCGGTTCCGCGGGCACTGACGGCATCAACTCCGCCGCGTCCAGTGCCGCATGCACGAAGCGGTCCACCGGTTCGCGCGGCCAGGTTTCATCCGGTCACACCTCCGCCAGACGTTCCTTCGAGTCTCCGAATTCGTTGAAGTGGATTCCGAACTTGTCGAGCAGGGACAGGTAAAGGCTGCACATCCTGCGGTTTGGCTGGCTGGCAAAATCGAGCACGCGGCCACCCTGCAACTGCCCACCGCCACCACCCACGACCACGCACGGCAGATTGCTGGCGTCGTGGCTGCCCGTTTGCATGCTGGACATGTACATCAACACGGAGTTGTCGAGTGCAGTCCGCTCGCCTTCCTGAATCCCGTCCAGCTTCCGGGCGATGTAGGCGAACTGCTCCAGAAAGAACTGGTTTACCTTCAGCCAGTCGGGTGACATTTTGCCACGATCCGAATGCGACAATTCGTGATGACCAACCGCGACGTTCAAATGCGGAAACTGCAGGTAGCTGTGATCATTGTTCAACTTCAGCGTGCAGACGCGGGTCGCGTCGGTCTGGAACGCCAGCACGAGAATGTCACACATCAGCCGCATGTGTTCGGCGAGGTTCTGCGGAATGCCCTCCGGCGGCCGCGGCACGTCAGGCTTGTCGAGCGTCGGGCGCCAGCCCTGAAGTTCCCCTTGTATCCCCGACTGCTCGAGACGCTGTTCGACCTC
>CAMAXD010000390.1 GCA_945861975.1 Candidatus Kuenenia stuttgartensis
AATCTGTGTGATATGAAGAGTGAGTCAGCCCGAACAATGAATCGAATCAGTGTCCCCGGCCTTAGCGACCGGGGACGCGATTGAAACTCAATGGGGACTACATCATCCCAGGCATGCCCATTCCGCCCATGCCCGGCATTCCGCCGCCCATGCCGCCCATTCCGCCCATGCCACCATCGTGGTGATGGTCGTCATGATGACCGTCTTCGGCCTTCTTAGGCTCGTTGACAACGATGCAGTCGGTGGTCATCAGCAGTGATGCGACGCTGAACGCATTCTGCAGTGAAGTTCGAACGACCTTCGTGGGGTCGATCACGCCGAACTGCAGCATATCGCCGTACTTGTCGTTCAGAGCGTCATAGCCGTAGTTGACCTTCTTCTCTTTCTTGACGCGATTGGCAACAACCGCACCATCAAGCCCTGCGTTTTCAGCAATCGTTCGCAAAGGCATTTCAAGAATGCTGCGAATCAGCTCGACGCCGAAGTCTTCGTCGCCCTTTGTGTTCAGCTCATCAAGAGCAGATGCACAACGCAGCAGAGCCACGCCGCCGCCAGGCACGATTCCCTCTTCGATCGCTGCACGAGTTGCCGCCAGAGCGTCAACGAACAGATCCTTGCGTTCTTTCATCTCGGTCTCAGTAGCAGCTCCGACATTGATCTGAGCCACACCGCCCGCCAGTTTCGCCAAGCGCTCCTGGAGCTTCTCGCGATCGTATTCGCTGTCCGTCGTTTCGATTTCACGACGAATCTGTTCAGCACGACCGGCGATATCGCCCTTCTTGCCGCCACCTTCGACGATAACAGTCTTGTTGGCGTCGATGTGCACCTTCTTCGCTTTGCCCAGATCCGACAACTGGATGTTTTCCAGCTTGATCCCGAGGTCTTTGAAGAAGGCCTTGCCACCAGTCAGGATTGCGAGGTCTTCCATCATCGCCTTACGACGATCGCCGTAGCCCGGAGCCTTGACCGCAACGACCTTCACGATGCCACGCATCTTGTTGACAACCAAAGTTGCCAGTGCTTCGCCTTCAATATCTTCTGCAATGATCAGCAGAGGCACATTGCCCTTGGAGATTGCTTCCAACAATGGAACCAACTGCTTTGCGCTGCTGATCTTTTCTTCGTGCAGCAAAACGCGGCAGTTCTCCATCACAACTTCCTGCTCATCTTCATCCGTGATGAAGTGCGGAGACAGGTAGCCACGATCGAACTGCATGCCTTCGACCAGGTCAACTTCCGTCGTAACGTGCCGACCTTCTTCAATGGTGATCACGCCGTCCTTGCCAACCTTCATCAGAGCGTCCGCCAGGAACTCCCCAATGTCTGGATTGTTGTTTCCAGCAATCGTTGCCACCTTCGCGATGGACTCACGGTCAGTTGCCTTGACTGGCTTGGCCATCTTCTTCAGAGCTTCGATAACAGCCGCAACAGCCTTCTGAGCACCACGGCTCAGAGCCATCGCGTCAGCACCGGCCGCAAGATACTTCAGAGAAGCGCGATAGATCGCTTCGGCAAGCACGGTTGCTGTGGTGGTTCCGTCACCGGCCACATCGTTGGTCTTGGAAGCAGCTTCCTTCACCAACTGAACTGCGACGTTCTCGTATGGATCTTCCAGTTCGATGTCTTCAGCGACGGTAACACCGTCCTTCGTCACCTTCGGTGCGCCCCAACCCTTGTCGAGGACCGCATTCCGTCCACGAGGACCCAAGGTGCTGGAAACTGCCTTCGACAGCTTCGAAACGCCGGAAAGCAGCTTTTTACGAGCCTCTTCGTCGAACGTTAGTAACTTAGCCACGGCTTCTCCTCAAATTTGTCAACGCAATCACGAATCAAAGCTCTTCAGTCAAAACTCACTTCCGCACGGGCAATAATGGCACCGGTGACGAGAGTGGCAGAGAATTCAGAATGGCTCGCAAGTTTGCAAACCCTGTGCCGACGAGAAAACTGTGGTTGCAAGGTGTTGTTAGTAATGGACTTATGGAAACATAAGTTATTCCGAATAGAGTGGCAGTGAACTTTTGCCGTCGTTTTGGCAGACCTTTATGTCATGTCTGGTCCTGGCCGGTTCGCCTGGATCCGGGGCGGTCAGTTCGCGCGAGCATTCTTTCAGCGTCACACTTAACTGTGTCAGTTTTGACCAAATGGAAACAAAGCTGCCACATTATGGCAGAGCGGAGAAGTGGTTTTCGCACTCTTCGTGACGAGTGAACTCGAAAAGTGAATTCTGCGAATTTCAGAAAAATATCACGAAATTCAACAAAAAATCACGTATGAAATGTCTCATACAGGACGTCACGACAGCAGTTTTGCTGATTTTGCCGGTTTTGCATGAGATTTGCAGGACTAATGCGAACTACGGCAACGAGATCGATGTCCACTGTCAGATTCCACCGGATGCAAGGAAGAACGGTTCAACTCGCTTTCGGAGATTCTTTTCTGCACTCGCAAGGGAGCGTGCAAGATGCTTGTTCTCAGTCGCAAAGTTGGTGAGTCCATTGAAATAGCCGGCGGCATTCGTGTCACGGTTTCAGAAGTCAAGGGTGGTCGAGTCCGGCTGTCGATTCAGGCGCCGCCGGAAGTGCGAGTGCTCCGCAAGGAGATCGCAGATTCCGGGGAGTCTGCCCGTCCGCAATCCACAGCTCCTGGCTCCAATCAGTAAGAGATTCTGATAGCATCGAAAGCTCTGAACGCCAATGAAGGTTCTCGTCGGGAATCTTTGTTGACGTTCTGGGCTTTTTTTGTTTTTGGAATGACGCTGATGATCGTTCGGAACGTGGTTGAGTTTTTTGCAATTATTGCTGTCTGGGGCGGATTTCAGCAGCTTCTGGATGGCAATCCGTTGCCCGCCCTGGCTCTGCCTTTGTTAATTCTACTGAGCCTGGCCAAGACGACATTCTTCGGTGTGGAGAACATCCGCCAGCTATTCGAGGCGACTCGATCCAATCAGCCTTACCACCGTTTTATGTTGTTAATGCTGATCAACATGACCCAGATCATCCTGTCGTTTGGTCTCGATTTTCACTGCCTGCATTGTATAAATCCCGCCAGTTTCAGCGTCGACCTTTCAGAAGCGACGTTGTTCGAAACTGTGTTCGAGTTTTCCTACTACAGCACTCTGAACTTCACGTTTTTTGGCTACGGTGATGTGACACCTCAGACGGTCCCGGCTAAGTTCATTACGATGACGGAAATCCTGCTGGCCTTCGTAACCGTGATCTTTCTGCTGTCCGATTTTATCAGTCTGAAGGAGTCCTTAGGCAAACCGGCTGGTGGAGCATCGCCAGACGGTCGCTCGAACGGCCGCTGAATCAGATTGCCCGGGCGAGCGTGTGGTTTGGATTGCTGCGTCATCAATTCTTTGCGGATGCGGTGGAAAACCTGTGATTCGTTTCTATAACCAGCGTCGAACGCTTTTCATCCAATCGTATTGAAACGGCCTGTTGACTCTCAGGAACAGCCCCGCATTACCATCCGGTTTGAATCAAGTGCAGACTCAACCGGTGTGCCTGCCTTCGCTGAGGGCTTGTCACGGCCTACGGGAACACTTTGGAATTTGTTGGGTGTGTTGAGTGAATTCGCAGGCACACCAATCATGAATGTTATTTCGAATCAAATCCTTAACTCAGAAACACGAAAACTCATGACTGATTGGCTCGAACCACCCGCAAAGGCTCCAGCATTTTCTTTGAAGTCCACAGACGGTTCCACCGTCAAATTGTCAGATCTGAAGGGTAAGCCGGTCGTGCTGTACTTTTACCCCAAAGACGACACTCCGGGGTGTACCAAAGAAGCATGTGCGTTTCGCGATCGTCAGGCTGAACTGGCAGAGTTGGGAGCAGTGGTGCTGGGTGTGAGTCCGGATGATGTGGCCAGCCACAAAAAGTTTTCTGACAAGTTCAGCTTGAACTTCCCCCTGCTTGCCGACGCCGATCATGCACTGGCCGAAAAGTTTGGCGCATGGCGCGAAAAGAACATGTACGGTAAAGTATCCATCGGAGTTCAGAGATCAACGTTCCTGATTGATGCGGACGGGAAAATAGCGAAGGTCTGGAAGAAGGTGTCGGTCGACGGCCACGACGAACAGGTCATCGAAGCGTTGAAAGAACTGGCTTCGTAATTGACTGTAGATTTAATGAAGGGGCCGCTTCGATGTGTTTTGCATCAGCGGCCCTTTGTTTTGGATTCAGCGTTGTGTTCGGTTTCAGCGTTGTGTTCGGTTTCAGCGTACTCGGTTTCAGCGTATGAAGACGAGCGACCTGTCAGACCTCGTCGATATGAACGCCTGGAGGCATTGGTGGCAGGGCGACGATTTCGGCCTCCCGCGTTTCCGTGTCATAGATTGCGACAGTCGGTTTGCGGAACATCCATCCGCCGACTTCGCCCGGATTCAGAAACATGCGACCGTTTCGATCCTTCACGCAACTCGGTCGATGTGTATGGGCAAAGATCACCACATCCGCATCGCCCAGGCAGTCACGCATCGCATCCAGATGATGAGCCATCAGGAAGCGAACTCCATCGCGTGACTTCCAGCACATCGGAGCATAGCCCAGGGTTCCGACGATTTTCATGCCGCCGGCGATCCCGGTCTGATTGCCATCGTTGTCGCCGTAGCAGGCAATCACGTGGCAAGTCAGCTTGCGCATGCAGGGCACGACCAGCGGAGAGACAAAATCTCCGGCCAGCAATACCGCCTTGCACTCGAGGGCATTAAACAGTCTGATCGCGTGCCGCAAATTGTCCACGTTGTCGTGAATGTCGGCCAGAATTCCAATCTTCATAATGATCTGCTACTTCTCGGCTGGAACATCGCCCGCTGGTGGCTCTGTGGGTACTGGATTGTCAGTTGAGGTGGCAGCAGGATCAGTTTCCGCTGGCTGGGGAGATTCAGCCGCAGGCGTTTCCGACTTCGATTCGGCAGGAGTGGCAGGCTCGGAAGCCGGCTTGTCTGCCTCAGGCTTTTCTGTTGCTGGCTCCGCAGGTTTTGGTTCTGCAGGCGTTGGCTCGCTCGGTTTCTCGGGCGAAGCTGGATTCTCAGCCGGAGGAGCTTCTGCGGAAGTTGCAGCGGCACCCAATCGAGTGAGCATCCATTGAGCGCGGACACGATCAGGACTCTTGTCGACATCCGCTTCTTTCAGAGCAACCGCCGCACTTTTGAGATCGCCCAAAGTAATCAACGCCTCAGCTTCATTGATCAGTGACGCATAGAACGACTTCTCATCCGGGTATTGTCGACGGTAACTTCTTAATGTCGCCACCGCTGCCCCCATGTCATTGCGAGACACCTGGCTCATGGAAGTCCAGTACAAAGTATCACCCACGGCGCTCCGCTGAACATCGAGAATGGTCCTGGGAAGCACGAAAGGGACGACAGCGGCTTTCTTGTCGTCGATCGGGACCTCCAGTTCAATTTTTTCCTGCATGCAGGCGATGCGAATTCCCTGCAGGTCCTGAATCATCTCAATGTCAAAGCTGCCCATAATCTGCTGAACACGAGTTGTCAGCAGGCGACGTGATGGTTTTCCAAACAAATCATCACTGCGTTCCAGGAGTTTTTCGAGGGCCAGCATTTTGGCCTCCAT
>CAMAXD010000391.1 GCA_945861975.1 Candidatus Kuenenia stuttgartensis
ACGATTCCCGACACAAACGCACACGGGATAAAGACAGCAGAAAGCACAAGCCCCACGGCGATCACGGGGCCGGTCACTTCATCCATCGCTCGAATCGCAGCGTCGCGAGGACTGAAGCCGCGTTCGATGTACTGCTCCACAGCTTCGACAACCACGATGGCATCATCGACCACGATACCGATGGCAAGCACGAGGCCGAACAGAGTCAAATTGTTCAGACTGAAGCCAACGGCCAGCATCGCTGCAAAGGTGCCGACAATCGCTACGGGCACGGCAATTAAAGGGATGATGGCCGGACGCCAACCTTGAAGAAACAGAAGGACAACCAATGAAACCAGAATCACGGCATCTCGCAGCGATTTGAACACTTCGCCGATGGATTCACGAATAAACGGAGTCGTGTCGTAGCCCGCTTCCCAGATGACTCCTTCGGGAAAATCGACGGCCAGTTCGTCCATCTTGGATTTGATCAGGTCGGCGGTTTCCAAAGCGTTTGCGTCGGGCAACTGAAAGATCGCGAGGCCGACTGTGGGTTTCTGATTGAACCGATTATTTGTTTCGATAGTTCGGGCCGCCACCTCGACTCGACCAAGATCCCGAATCCGCAGCGTGCGACCGTCCGGAGTAGTTCGCACAATGATGTCGCCAAATTGTTCCGGGGTCTGCAATCGTCCCTGAATATGCAGAGGAAGTTGCCAGGCATGTTGTGCAGGTGGCTGGCTGTTGATCGTCTCATTGGTTCGCGTGAAGGCGTCCGCGGGTTTCGATTCAGAACCGCCAGTGGTAAGAATATTGATGGAGTTAATACTGGGGCTGACGACGGAATTCTCTGCGGTTGGTTGTTGCCCGAGTTGTCCCAGACCGACCTCGGCATTTTGTTCGCGTACGGCCGACACAACATCTGACACAGCCACGTTGCGCGCGGCCAGCTTGTCCGGGTCCAGCCAGATTCGCATGCTGTAATCACGCTGCCCGAAGACTCGAACTTCACTGACGCCGCGGAGCCGACTGATCTCATCGAGCAGCCGCAGGCGAGCATAATTGCTCAGGTATAGCTGGTCGTATCGTCCGTCGGGAGAATTCACACTGATCGTCAGCAGAATATCGGGCGATCTCTTGCGAGTCGTCACGCCGGTTCGGCGCACCAGTTCCGGCAATAGAGGTAGCGCCAGACTGACACGATTTTGTACCAGCACCTGAGCAAGGTTCAGATCGATACCCGGCTTGAATGAAACGGTCAGGGCATAGGAACCGTCGTTCGTGCTCGACGAATTCATATACAGCATGTCTTCGACGCCATTGACCTGCTGCTCAATCGGAGCCGCAATGGTTTCCGCCACCGTCTGTGCACTGGCTCCGGGATAATTGCAGGCCACTTCAACTGTCGGAGGAGCAATCAACGGATACGGTGCGAGGGGTAATTGATACAGCGCGATGCCGCCGACCATTGTGATCACGATGGAGATCACAGAGGCAAAAATCGGACGATCAATAAAGAAGCGAGAGAACACAGGAAAGGCTCGCAGCAACGGCAGGACATCTCAGCAGGCGAGCCATCGTACCCATTCAGGAACCTCACGGGAATTGACTACCCTTCCACGACTGCGGCAGTCTGCTGCCGCTATGGCGCGGGCGGCTTTGCTGCCAAGCCACCGCAACGACAGCCACGTAGAATTCAGAATGGTGCTCGACAGCGGGCTGTGGAACGGAAAGCGGCAGCAGCAGTCCAAAGAACAGGCAGCGGCGTCCCTCAATGCGAACCGGGGTTGGTATGTCGAAACATACCAACCCCGGAACATCGGGTCGTCCGAAGGTGAGGAGTAACTTCGGATCGAACTTCTCGTTGTACTGTGCGGACTCCTCGTGTTTCCGTCAGCTCGCAGCGTGTTTGCGAGCTGACATGAATGGCCGAATTGGCCAGTGATGATTCCCTGTCAGGAAACCAGTGTTTGAGAATTCGAGGTGCTTAGCGTGTTGTATAAATCGCCGGATCATCAATGATGATCGGAGTTGACCAGGTCTTGCCGTCGTTCTGATTGCACGAGTTAAAGAAGTGAGTCGCGAAGTATTCAGCCTGATAACCGTACGGGAAGCTGGAGTAGAGATGGTCTGCAGCCGTCAGGTTGTCAGTCCCCTGTTTTCCGTAGAAATGAACTCGACCATCACCGGTGACTGACATGCCCAGCGTCCACCAGCCTGGGGTCAACTTCAGACTTTTGACTTCATGGCCGAGGTTGTTGCCGCGAATCAGCAGGATCGCTTCATCTTCTTTGAACTTGCCATCATGGCTACTGTGGAACTCGATAAAGTAGCCCGGCCAGTAGTCTTCCTGCTTACGCTTTGTCGATGTGAACAGGAACTTTTTCTCGGTCTCGGTGATCGTTGTCTTCAGGTCGATACGATAGCCGAAGTGCGAGCCTGATCGATTCTCCCACTGTTCGAAGGGAGGAAGATAAACTCGAGTTACGCAGCTTGGACTTCGGCCCGTAGCGATTGCTCCCACTTTGGAAGAGCAAGCCATGATCAGGTCGTCCTGCTCCATTTTGTAGGAGTTGTTACCCGGGACGCCTGAGTTAAGAGTCTGGACTTTCAGCGCGCCTTTGCTGCCGGGAAGTCCGCCTTCCGGCGTGGGAACTCGAACGATATGGTCGGGCATGCCTCGTTTCGGGCTTTCGAACCAACGCTTGTTGTTCGAAAAGCCGGTAGGGGAGCGAACCTGTTCGTCCTGCTCACGGCTGGCCTTCGCGCCGTTCGGGACCCATTTCCAGTTTTCCTCTTCGAAGTCATCTCCCACCTGGTTCAGCTTCATCCCGGTTCCGGGAACAAGCTGAGCGTGGGCGTCCACGAAGAAGACAGGGATTGCAATGACAAAACATGCGGCTTGAACAAGCCTCAGTATTGGCGACTTCATGTCGACCGTGCCCCCAAAGAGTGAATCCGTTCTGGCAGGGGAGGATTTTCACAGACCGCTCATGCAGACCATCCGGCATCCTTGCTGGTCGGTGAGCATTCGCGGTGCTTTGTGAAAAAGATGCTGAGAGTTTATTTCCTGATCCAACCAGCCGTCCCTGGCCTATTGTTGTAGGACTCTGCAGACCTATCCCGTCAACTGGAGTTATCGGACTGGCTGGCGCAGGCGGCATAGCCATTTCGGCCGGTCGTAAACAGTCTTCGGCGGCAATTCGTTTCAACACGGCATGATCTGACTGTCTTCTCCATTTTTCCTGATTCACCTGACCGTTCCTGTTGAGTTCACTTAATGCCGAGCGGCAGGCGACCGGTGCCCGAATGCGCTTCTGCCAGCGGCTCGCTGCTAAAAGTCATGCCAGAATGCTTAATAAAATCCTCCGCCAGTGTGTGGCTGGTCGGATAAGTGGAGATGCTTGGATGGGGAATAAGCCCCAAATTCGTAACAGGCCGCGGGATTGACAGCATCAAGAGACACTCATGAATCACAAATCTCGCCGGAGAAAATGGTCTGTGGAGGTCGACAATTGGCTGTTCCTGGGAATCCGCGGACCGAAATGCCAGACACAGCATTGATTACGCGGTCCAAACTCGCTAGATTGCTCGACTTCTTTCCGCCCAAGGCCGATAAACGCTGGATGTTTTGTTGGTGAGAGGCTGGAAGTGCTGCAAAAGGCAGGCTTCGCGTCTGCTCTTCCGTTTTTGAACACTTGAATCAGTCCGCTTTTATCGGCGGCCCAAAGGATGACGGTTCCATGCTGGCGATTGGCAAAACATGGATGGCAAAGAAAGAGGTTGTTGACGAAGCAGGCCGTGATTGGTTTGTCGTCGACGCGGATGGACACATCGTTGGACGTCTGGCAACTCAGATTGCAACCATTCTGATGGGTAAGCATAAGCCTACGTACACGGCCCATGTTGATACTGGCGATTGCGTGATCGTGCTGAATTGCGAGCGAATTCGCTTCACAGGCAACGCCATGCAGCACAGTAAGATTCCTTACTTGACCACAAAGATGGCCAAGAAGAGCTACGATCGATACACGGGTTATCCAGGCGGTCTGCGTCAGCGATCTGCCGTTGAAACGTGGGAAAAGCGGCCAGATCAACTGCTTAGCGAAGCTGTTCGACGCATGTTGCCAAAGAATAAGCTGGGGCGTCAGATGCTGAAGAAGTTGCGTGTCTTCGTTGGGACAAATCACCCACATCAATCTCAGCTGCCAAAGCCATTCCCGGCGCACCTTTTGCCAGACCGAAAGATCAAAGGCTAAGACTGTCTTGCGGACGGTCTTGTGTTATCAGATTCGGTTGGTCTTTGATTCACTTTTTCTCTGTGACGAGTTCTCATGAGTATGGATCCTTCAGTTTCTTCGGATTCGGTGGTCGACGCGCCGGAAGTTCCCTCATCACAGCTTCCTGAGCTGACAATTGGTTCCGGTGCTGCAGGTACTGCTGTTGTTGATCCAGCTTACCAGCCGACGATCCGCGGTAAAGTGGATCGGTTCGGCGTTGCCATGGGAACTGGTCGCCGTAAGACGTCAGTCGCTCGCGTTCGCATCAAAGAAGGGTCGGGCCAGTTCGTTGTGAATGGTCGTCCGATGGAAGAATATCTTCGTATTGAGCGAGACCGTGAAAGCGTCCTGGTTCCTCTGCATATCGTTGGCAAAGTTGGCCAGGTCGATATCACAGTCCGCGTTCAGGGTGGTGGCACGACTGGTCAGGCCGGGGCAATCATTCTGGGGGTTGCTCGAGCACTTCAGGGCATGAACCCTGCATGGCATCACTTGTTGGCCGACGCCGGACTTCTGACTCGTGACGACCGAATGGTTGAACGAAAGAAGTATGGACGCAAGAAAGCCCGCAAGAGCTTCCAGTTCTCCAAGCGATAATGCCGCACCACTTTCTGTTCATCCGATTCGTTCTTCGAACGTCGGTTTGATATTCATCCCTGCTGGATTACTGTCCTGCAGGGATTTTTTTTGGACCGCTCACCAACGCGGCTTCGCAAAGCGAATCATGCAATGCAGGACGCCTATCAATCGCTGATCCTTCCGGACGTGCAGCAGATGCTGCAGGAAGAAGATTTGGCTGGTTTGGCTGCCTTCTGCAAAGTTGTGCATCCTGCCGCCGTCGCTGAGATTTTGGAAGAGCTGGATGATCCGCAGATCTGGCTGATTCTGGATCAGGCTGAACTGCCGCTGCGAGTTGAGATCTTTGAATACATCTCGCTGCGCCGGCAAACAGTACTGGTCGAAACGCTGGATTCCACGCGTCTCTCGAATCTGCTGGAGTGGATGTCGGCCGATGATCGTGTCGACTTGCTTTCGGAAATGTCCGAGGGCCATCGCGAAGAAGTTCTGCGACTGATCGCCAAGGCCGAACGCAGCGATATTCGCAAGCTGCTGTCGTACGACGAAGACAGTGCCGGGTCGATTATGACCACGGAGTACGCGTCGCTGCCGGCCAATATTACTGTCCGCGACGCACTGGCTCAGTTGCGGCAGCAGGCCCCGAACAGTGAGACGATTTACTACGTCTACATTCTGAATGAAGAACGCCGACTGGAAGGCTTTATCTCGCTGCGAGAATTGATTCTGGCCAAA
>CAMAXD010000392.1 GCA_945861975.1 Candidatus Kuenenia stuttgartensis
ACCAATCGAACTGTACAATTCTCTTGTGGTCATTTCGGAGTTCCTGATGAATGAGTGTGCTAACTCCTCATCAGACCGACTTGACCACTTTTTGTAAATTCAAACGCGAACACAAGTTACGCCGCGCACTTCATTTGTCGTTGAACCGAACTACGGAAGAGTGGGTTAACGGTATCGCAGCAACATCCGATCACTGTTTATTACGATAGTATCGTCGTCGGCGAGTACTTTGCGGATCTGCTGGTGGAGGGATGTGTGCTTGTTGAACTGAAAGCTCTTACAAAGCTGGACGGATCTCATCTGGCTCAAAGTCTGAATTATCTGAAGGCGACGGGCCACCAATTCGGGCTTCTCCTGAACTTTGGTATGCCTCGTATCGAAGTCAAACGGATCGTGGCCGGTTCACAATGGACCGAGAAGTGAAGCGCCGACTGCTCGCTGCATCTTGGCAATTTGCGCCGACTTCAACCGCTGCAGCACACCCTTGCGTTTTACGATATCCTTGTCGTCCCACTGGATGTCTCGGGACTTTTTTAGCCAACGAATCAGGTCTTTGACTTTGATTTCTTTGACGATGTGAACCGTGCATCGGCGGCAGATGTCACCATCATCTTCGGACAGTGAGCTATTGTAGGCAGCGATTTCATCGTTCATTCGATCACTCCTCAATAACCTGCTCATGGTAAACGCACAGACAACTGGCCTTTGGCCCAAAGTCCTGTCGTAATGGCTCCGCCTATGTCCAAACGTCAGACCGGTCCACGTAAAAAAACACCCGTGACCAAACAGTCCCGGGTGCTTCCGTATTCGATAATCTTCTGAGCCAGAAATCACTAGTCTTCTGAAGACAGCAAATAAATCTCGAAGATCAGTGCCTGATTAGGACCGATGGACGGTGGTCCGTTTTCGCCGTAGGCTAGTTCGCTCGGGATGAACAGGCGGTAGTGAGAACCGATCTTCATCAACTGCAGAGCTTCGGTCCAGCCTTTGATAACCTGAGTCACTCCGAAGGAAACAGGAGCGTCACCTTCGACTGGCTCTTTACCTTCGTAAGAGCTGTCAAACTTGGTGCCGTCAACCAGAGTGCCTCGGTAGTGAGTGCTGACGGTGCTGGCCTTGGTTGGAACGGCTCCGTCGCCTTCCTTGATGACCAGAAACTGCAGGCCGGACTTCGTTACCTTGACGCCTTCTTTGGCCTTGTTTTCTTCCAGGAACTTTTTGCCGTTAGCGAGATTGGTTTCGCCCTTCTTGGCTTCCTTTGCGGCCATCTCTTCGCGAAGAGCACCGAAGACTTCTGCGATCTGTTCCTCAGTCAGAGCCGATTCCTTGCCGGCGATAGAAGCGGCAATGCCTTCAGCAATGATTTTCGGATCAAGTTCAAGTCCTTGACGCTTCAGGTCTTTGCCAATATTGAAGCCAATGGCATAGCTGGCTTTGTCTTTAGTTGTTTCCAATTTCGGAGCTTCTACTTTGGCAGGTGTTTCATCCTGCGCACTGACTGAGATGGCGGACAGAACCAGAACGGTAGAACAGAGAACAAACAGTGGGCGAATCAACATGATCCAGAGAACTCCAACAGCGCGGATACTCACTATCGAAATGATAGCGCAAAGCGGTTCCGCAAGTGGCATTAAGGGGCAGATTGGCGACAAGAAGCCAAACTGTGCAGTCGAAGCATCGGACGGGGAAGCAGAGGCGGGAGCCGCAGGAGCCTGTCGAAGGAAAACCGCAGAATCTGTAACACTATGACGAATTTCCGAGGGCTTTCAATTCCGGACTCTTTCAATTTGCGGACGATCTCGAAGTCAAAAGACAACTTTGAAACCATCTGTTACATTTTTCCAACGTTGCCGAGTCATAGGAGCCGCCACCTCCCGGTCCCGGCAAGAATTGTTCATCGAAGTTGCATTTGTGCAGGGTGATACAGTGCGCGGCCACGAGTGAGGCGATGCTCCTGACGACATCTCCCGCGAATGCCCTGCCAAAATTATATCGAGTGGGGAAAAATCATGCGTTTTAAGGCGTTTTGTGCGATTGTTGGGCTTTTGATCATCTCCGGGGTCAGTGCGATTGCAGGGGACTGGCCGTCCTGGCGAGGTCCGAACCGAGATGATGTCTCGACAGAAACCGGACTGTTGAAATCATGGCCTGAGGATGGGCCGACGAAGCTGTGGACTTCCAGGGACTGCGGACTTGGTTATTCCGGAGTCTCGATCGTCGGCGATGTGCTGTACACGATGGGTGCGGACGGAACGACTCCGGAGTCCCATGAATTCCTCATCGCGATTGATGTTAAAACCGGCAACAAGATCTGGCAGACCAATATCGGTCCGTATCTTGAAAACGGCTGGGGCGGCGGGCCACGTAGTACTCCGACAGTCTCCGAAGGATTCGTCGTCGGAATCGGCGGCAAGGGCGACGTTGTTTGCCTCTCAACCGCGGACGGTTCAGAAAAGTGGAAAGCCAGCCTGACGGAAATGGGTGGAAGTATCCCAAGCTGGGGCTTCTGCGAATCCGCTTTGATTGATGGCGAAAAAGTTCTTGTCACACCAGGCGGCCCCAACGGAACTGTCGCTTGCCTGAATCTGATGACTGGCGAGAAACTTTGGCAGTCCACGGAGATGACAACGAACGCTCATTATTCGTCGGTAATCGTCGTGGAGCATTTCGGCCAGCGTCAATACATCCAATTGACCGAATCCAAAGTGTTCGGCCTGAATGCTGCTGATGGCAAGCTATTGTGGCAGGGTGATTTTCCTGGACGAGTTGCGGTGATCCCAACGCCGATCTACAAAGATGGCTCGGTGTATCTGACCGCCGGATACGGTGTGGGTTGCTTGTTGTACAACGTCACGGCTGACAACAACGTTGAAAAGATCTACGAGAACAAAGTGATGAAGAACCATCACGGCGGTGCCCTGCTGGTTGGTGAGCACATCTATGGGCACAGTGATGCGACCGGACTTGTTTGTCAGAACATGCTGACGGGCGAGCAGGTTTGGTCAGATGACCTCAAGAACAAAAGCAAAGGTGCGGTCGCTTATGCTGACGGCATGCTGTACTGTCTTGAAGAAGGTTCCGGAGAATGCTTTCTGGTAGAAGCAACTCCTGCCGGTTACAAAGAAGTTAGCCGCTTTAAGCTGGATCCTCAGACAACACAGCGAAATCCTCAGGGACGAATCTGGACTCATCCAGTGATCTCGAACGGCAAGTTGTACCTCCGCGACCAGGAAATTCTGTGCTGTTACGAAATTAAGCAGTAAGATCTGATGCCGCCGAAAAACCGGCCGCGGTTTGAATCGGCTGAATGAATATCAGCCACTTTTGCGACTCGTTCCGTTCGGGACGAGTCGCTTCTTTGTCGGTGACGAAAGGGAAATCATGATACTGTCCGGACGACATCAGGAGCCGCCAGGCTTCGCTCTGCTCATGGTTGTGATTGTTCTGCTGGTCTCCCTGTCAGCAGTCAACGCACAGGGACGGGCCGACAGCAAAACACAGTTCGTGGATTGTTCGCTACTGGTGGCTCCCGAGTATCCGGCGACCTGGCCGACTCATCCGTTTCCTCGATTTCAACTGATTCACGAACAGGCGATCGGGCCAAACAGTCCGTTCAATATCGACGTGCTGCTGATCGACGGGAACACCGGCACTCAAATGGATGTTCCGCCGCATTCGGTGGTGCGACCAGAACTCAATCGCGAGAAGTCCGGACCATTCGGCCTGGCTTTTACGGACAAGATCGAAGCATGGCAGTTTGGTGGTGAAGCCTGTGTGATAGACGTGCGAGATATGCTGGACAATGCTCCCAACGGAGTCAGCCCGCTCATTATGCCCGCGCAGGTGGAGGCGTTTGAGAAACAACATCGACAATTGACGTTTGGCGATGTTGTGCTGTTTCGCAGTGACTATTCGGACAAGTACTATCGCCCATTTCCGGACGGACATCGCTACATCGCCGATGTGGTAGATCGTCTCGCTCCGGGATACCCGGATCCAGGCCCGGAGACGATGGAATTCCTGGCGACTCGCGGAGTCATGACTCTCGGCACCGACAGCGCCAGCATGGGGCCGATGCCGAATCTGGCCGAGCCGACTCATTACGCCGGGCTGCGACATGGTATGATTTGGACCGAAGGTGCGACGAACTTGAGTCAGTTGCCACCGACAGGGGCTTTTTACTGCATGTTGAGCCCGAAACATGCGGACGGTATGTATTCTGAAACTCGCGTGTTTGCGATTGTTGGCGGTGAGTTGCCCAAGCGGCTCATCGAGTCGACTCGAAACAAGCGGGCTGTTGATTTATCGCCAACGCTGTCAATGAAGATGCCGGTGACTAATCCGGGAACATTGGCTGGGCGACATCGCCAGGTCTACGTGAAGGTCGATTTTCTGTATTCGCCTGATCTGGATTTATGGCACCACACGCATTTGATGGATGCGACGGCGGGAACTCATTTGGTTACGCCGTCGTTTGCTTTGCCATCGGAAGGTACAGCCGTCGAATATTCGCCTCAGGTGCGAGGATGGCTCGAAGAGTATGAAGCTCGCTATGGCAAACGTGGGTTCAGTTCACGGACGACGGAACAAGTGCCGCTGGAATGGACTTGTGGGGATGCAAGAGTTGTCGATGTGCGATCTTTGGTCGGGACGACAGATCGTGCAAAGTGGCCTTCTTCGCCGGAAGTGACAGTTGACCGTTTGAAGGCCTACGAGAAAGCTCATGGGGAATTTTCCCCGTGGCAGATCGTGATCTTTCAGACGGGACACATCGATGAATATTTGAAACCAGCTCCGGACGACAAAGGAGTCTGGGCGGATCCGTTGGCAGGAAAGACCGAAGGCTGGCCGACTCCGGGACCGGACGCCATTCAATACCTGCGCAGCAAGGGAATTCGGTGCGTGGCGACGGATGCTCCGGACCTGGGCGGCGTTGATCCTCGACGAGCATTGATGACCTATTGGGCGTTGGGAAGTGCCGACATGGTTGGAATCGAATTTCTGAACAACGTAGGCAATGTCCCCGACAAATCATTTTTCCTGTTTGCTCCAGTTCGTCTTCGAGATGCTCACGCCAGTCCTGGCCGAGCGATCGCGTTGCACTAAAATATTCAGGAAAGAAGACTGTTCAAACTGCGCAGAGTAGTTAACAAACCCCAGCATTTTCGGGTTCTGGGGCGTAGCAGATGGTGAGTTCAGGCGTTTTTATTTGTAGGTCCTTTCTGCCGGAAAGGACTTTCGCCGATAGGCGAACCGTAGGTGCATGTCGTTTAGAATTCCGCCGCAGTTCGACTGTTCCAGTGTGTGTAAGTCGCGGCAAGCCGCTAAGTCCTGCCCGGCAGGCAGGACCTACCAGAACAGCGAATCGCCACGCAAGTGACGCGAAACAATAGACCTTTCAACACAGACGATATCATGACCAACGACACAAAGTTCACGATTGTCCGCAATCCGACTCGCCGCATTGCTATTGGAGATCGCTTCATTGGTGGCGACGCGCCGATTGCGGTACAGAGTAT
>CAMAXD010000393.1 GCA_945861975.1 Candidatus Kuenenia stuttgartensis
AATTGGTCGTATGGCATGTTTTCACGCAGCGCTCGACGGATCCAACCATGGAACTTATAGGTGTAAGGCACATCGGTCGCGTTGCGGCGTTTATTTCGCAATACGGTGGCCCACTTATTGGAAAAGTAGTCGGCATAGCCTGGACTATCTACCAGCCGATCCACGAGTCGATCACGCTTAGCCGGATCTGGATCTGCGATAAATTGCTCCACTTCGGAGACTGTCGGCAAACGTCCGGCGACGTCGATGGAGACGCGCCGCATAAACGTTGCATCGTCACATAGCGGTGAGGGTGGTATTCCCAACTGTCGCTGCTTTGCAAACACCAACGTATCGATAAACGTCTTTTCGGGAGGCGTTAACGGAACCGGTAACCCCTGAGGAATAATGGCCCGGAACACTCCAACCTGTCCCTGAAACCTGACCATGATAGCGACTTCACCGGGCACATCTTCAACGGTGATTCGCCCCAATGATGTCGAGACCGCCATTTCCGGATAATTGGCGTCGTAGGAAGCCAATCGAGTCACATCGCGAATTGATCCATCGCTGTAATGAGCGATCACTGACAATTGTTGCCGAGTTCGCACATTCATTTCACGTACGGCCGGCACTGCTTCAATACGTTCCAGTACAGGGTCTGTTTCTGCACCGTACGGCATGCCCTGGCGAATCCAGCGACTGATCAACTCCCATTCGTACGATCCCGGCGACATGCGTTGGCCACCGCCATGCGGCAGAACGTTGGCAGGCTTCTGCAACAGCAGGCTATAATCCGGATCGGCCGGGAAAACTCGCCGACCACGATCTTCGTGGACGAGGTACTCGTAATCTTCCTCTGGATAAAACCCCAGCAGCGAAAGCTTGAAACCATTCTGCCCATCGGCCTTGCCATGGCAGCCGCCCGCATTGCATCCCAGCTTCGTGAAGATCGGGACAATTTCGTTTTCAAAGTTGACCGGCAGTTCTTCTGTGCAGCGAGAAGCCGTTAACTCAATCGTTGCTGACTTTCCGGATGACTCTGTTGCCGTAATCATTGCGGAACCATCGGCCAGCGGAATGACGAGACCGTCTTTATCGACCCTCACGACATTTGGAGCGTCCAGGGAATACGTCACGTCGTGAGAAAAATCATGCTTCTGACCGCTGGAATAAATGCCCGTCACAAGCAACTGCTTACGAGCATTCTGGCCCACCAGAGCAGTCGCTCCGGCCGATTCAAATTCAATTCGAACCAGATCACCCTTCGGCCCCAATCCGGGAAACTCGGCCGTTGCGACTTCGGGGGTCAGCAAAGCATTAAAAAATGCAAACACAAGAACAGCCGAGAGTGCCGTCCGGAACATTTCCTTCTCCTCACGAAATCGCCCAATCGTTGAGACGCCACATTGTGACTGATCACCAGTCCACAATCAACGCGGAAAGGAAATCAGCAGGGTTCTCGAACCAATTCCGCCAGACGCACAGAGGCTTCGAGTGGACAGCAAGTGACCTCAGAGAGTCAGGTTTGTGCTTTCCAATCCTTAGCAATTCCGGGGAAAGCCAGACCCGCGCGATGCCCCTGTGCGTTTAGGAGCGAGCCTCTTTCTGAGAGATTTTTGACCTACAGTTGAATGTTTCCGGGCTGCAACACACTCAATCTGCCCAGGATAAAATGTAAATTCCGCGCAATCCGCCTATTCTTCATCTCAACGGAGGCCCGGATTGGCCTCATGATACCGTTGCGCCCACGATACCGTCCGGAGTATTTCGTTCCGACCGAATTGCTCCGCCTGAATACATTAACCGCTCTCACCAGCAGTTCCTGAGGTTCCTCTATGCGTCAGATCGCTCGCTGTCTCCTGTTGCTGGCCGCCATCACGCTCTCGACCAACGTTGTCCGTGTTTCCAGCCTGGCGGCTCAGGAGACAACTTCTCCTCAAGATCCCGCTGCAACCGCCGCTGCCGTCACGGCCCCAGCGGCAGCACCGGAGGAATCAAAGCCGACGTCGGTGTCAGAGAAGTGGGACAGGCTGATCTACGTACCATTCAAAGAACTGCAGAAGGTCTTCGACAACCAGGAGGCTTCGGTTGTTCTGCCGTACGCTGAATATCTCGACTTGATGAAGCGAGCGATCAACGCGATTCCGGTCACGACCGGCAATCAGGACGCGGTGATCACTTCTTCAAGCTGGAATGCGGTTGTCGAAAAAGATCTCGCTCGCATCAACGTTGAGCTAAAAATGAATGTACTGAAGACTGAAGGCTGGGCAACTCTCCCAGTCAACTTCGGCGCGGCGGCGATCGGGAAAGTGGAACCGAATGATGGGACCGTCCTTCTGAAAGGAACGGGACAAGGCACTTATGAGTTGCTACTGAAAGGTGCGGGGCAGAAGTCTGTTAAACTGGAACTGCTCGCCACTGTTCTGACTTCACCTGAAGATCGTTCGTTCGCAATTCAATGTCCGCCCACCGGCATCAGCGAACTGGTCGTCACGATTCCTGAACCGGACCAGACCATCAAAATTACGCCGCTTCAGGTTCTGCTGCCAACGGACGGTTTAACCGTCGAAGGCAAGACCGTCGCCAAAGCCAGTCTCGGCGCAGTGAGTCAGTTTGAAGTTCACTGGAATCCTCGCGCGGGTTCAAAGCCGGTGATGGATCTGCTGAGCAGCGTGACGAACGAAACCAGCGTGCGGATTGAACAAGGCTTGCTGCAGTCACGCACGCTCTTGAACTACGAAATCCTTCGCGGTGAACTGCGAGATGTCTCGATCCTTGTTCCAAAAGACGCGAGAATCATCGACGTCGTTTCTGCCGCAGGCCGCATTCGTTCCTGGAATGCTGAACCCGTCGGTGAAAGCCATCAGTTGATCAAGGCCGAGCTGTTGGTTCCGGCGACTGAGGGTTTCCAGATTGAGTTGCAGACAGAACGAGCGATCGAAGGCGATACTCTGCAACTGATTGGTAAGTCGGCTGATGGCAAACTCCAGGGTATTCACGCCGATGCCGTCGTTCGCGAAGCCGGTCGGCTCACCATCGTGACGGATCCCTCTCTGACCACCGTCATCAAGACTCAGACCGGCGTCAAACAAATCGATGCTGGCGGTGCGATGGCAAACGGTGAAGCCCCCAGCGCGGCGAACACATGGGAGTTCAGTGGCTCAGCAGGAGTTCTCGCCGTCCAGATCAAGCCCGTCGAACCACGTCTTCTGGTGGCTCATAACATGCAGTACGTATTTCGCGATGACGAACTGCGTCTACGATCGGTTTTGAAGTATGAAGTTGAACGTGCAGGCGTGTTCCAGTTGTCGCTGAAGGTTCCTGAATCTCTGACGATCGACAACGTGTCCGCTGACGGCATGAGTGAATTCAACGTCGACAAAGGCAGCGGCCTGATCACTCTGTCGTTGACTCAGAAACGAATGGGAACAATCGAAGTCACCATTCAATCGCATCAGATGTTTGATGCTTCGGTGGACAATGCCGAGATGGAACTTCCTACGATAGCTCCGGCAGGTGTCGAGCGAGAAACCGGCGTTGTCACCGTGTACGCTCCGGAGTTTCTGGATGTGATCACGGTTGATGAGAAGCTCGCCGGGCTCTTTCCTTCTCGTGATGTCGCTGTGGAAGCATTGCCACGCCTGCGACACATTGCTTCCTGGAATTTTACTCGCCGACCAATCGCCTTGTTTGTGCGAACGTCACCGCGGCCTGCTCAGATCGCGGCGTCCGTGGGAACGACGGTTCATGTCGAGCCCGAGATCGTCAAGCAGAATTCAATCATCACCTTTGACATTCAGAATGCCGGCATTGATGCCTTGCGAGTGGCCGTGCCGGAAGCCGTTGCCAACGATGTGCGGTTCCGCATGGTGTCGCCAGGACACTCGATTCAACAGCGTGACAAGGCGACTCAGCCGGAAAACGGCTGGATCACCTGGACGCTGGTTCTACAGGACGAAGCAACAGGCAGCGTTCAACTGAGCGTTGACTGGGACGTTCAACTGACTCAACCGGAAGTCGCATCTGCGGTTCCAGCCTCCGCAGGCTCTGACGATGCAAACACTGCGGCTGCGACTTCCGAACAGTCTCTGACTGTGGAACCACCACGAGTGCTCCCGCCGTTCGCCGACGATCAGGCCGATCGACGTCGAGTGACCCTGACGCAGACTCGGGGAGAAATTCGCCTCCTGCGTCATGAGTCTTTGTCGATCACGGCGGAATCTCAGGGCGAGACAACGGAAGCGATTGATGTCCGCGAGTTGGAATTGATGGAGCAGGATGGTTACCTGGCTTATCGCTACTTTGCTCAGCCCGCGTCAGCCACCATTCGCATTCGAAGGCATGAAATCCACGAAGTCGCGGCCACGGTGGTTTCACGTATTGCCGTCGAAGTGGTGACTGAGCGACAAGCTTTGGCGTCATGGAGAACTCGCATGCGAATCACGACCAGTGAACGACAGCGTTTGCGAGTCGACCTGCCGGCCGGATGTGATCTGCAAGCTCCTATGCTGAATGATCAACGAACAACGATTGAAAAGGCCACAGACGTAAAATCCGACGAACATTGGGAAGCGTATTATGTCAACATCAGCCGCGATACGACATCCGATCAGGAGTTTCTGCTGACGCTGCAATATCGTTGCCCGATCGTCGAAGAGGGAGCTCGACCGTACACCGTACAGAGTGGGTTCCAGGGCGGCCTGCAAAAACTTCGCCTGCCGGTCGTCGGGGAAAACGGCGGCTCAACGGTTGTGCAACAGGTGCAACTGGCGATCTGGGCTCCGGAAGAGATCGTGATTCTGGGCGAGCCAGAACTCTGGAGTCAGCAAGGGCCTGTGCCGCCATCAATCGGTAGTCCTCTGCGATCGGGTTCTTCGATCGCGGCGGCAAACGAGATGCACGAATGGATCGATCCGCAGCATCTGGTTTCCGGAGACTTCCCGACTCAAGGAAGTGTTGCCGTTTATCGAGCCGTCGGTCGACAGGCGGAGCTGACGGTAACCTGGTGGAGTCGTCCATTCCTGTTCTGGATGATCAGCGGAACATTAGTTCTGCTTGGACTGATTCTGCGTCGCACGTTATGGGAGAATCGGATCACTCTGGTGCTCCTTGCGATCTTTGCCGTCGCGATGTACTCCTTAACAGGCGACAATTCCACACCACAGTATGTCGCCATGGCCTGGCCAGGAATCCTTGTCGTTGGAGGTATCTGGATTACGGGGCTGCTGATCGGGCAGAAGAATGGAACAAATGGAACAAATGGAACAAATGGAGCAAATGGAGCAAATGGAAACGGGACGTCGGCGGCTGTTGAACAGTTGGTAACTCCTGTGGTTCCGCCGCCCGCTGCACATCAAGCCTCGCCAACTCAAACTCAAACGCAGGACGCAGCGAGTGCATCAGTCCCACCGATGACCGCGGAAGGACAATCGCTGCCCGTCGGAACGATTGCTCCAGCGCCTGAAGTTCGCAAGATGATGGATGATCTGATGCGAGGTGGCAAATGAGGAATTCTGAATC
>CAMAXD010000394.1 GCA_945861975.1 Candidatus Kuenenia stuttgartensis
CTGCACGAAGAAGCTCTGGTTCAGGTTCTGACCGAGCCTCGCAATGCTCTGGTTCGTCAGTACAAGAAGATGTTCGAGATGGAAGAGTGCAGTCTCGAATTCACCGAAGGCGCTTTGCGAGAAATTGCCAAGCTGGCTCGGTTAAGAAAAACGGGGGCTCGCGGTCTTCGCAGCATTCTGGAACAGGTCATGTTTGAACTGATGTTCGAACTGCCTGAACTGGAACGCGGTCAGAAGTTTGTGATCACCGAAGAAATTGTGAAGGGCGACCGCAAGAGCATCCACCGCGGAGACTCGGCCGCCGCGTGATGACGCAGGCGGGGTGAACAACAAGCTGATTCAATCTCGAGCCGGGCATGTCCCGGCTCGTTTTATTTTAGCCGCATATTCACCGGCCCCAAATTGACTTGAGCTTGGGGCGCTAGACGATTTGTTGATTGTGGCACAGTCTCAAATCAACCTCACAATGTTTCCATGACTTAGTCAAGGTCCGGGCTGTAGTGCTGGCTTCAGCCGACATTCAATTCTTGATCGCAACATCAATGCCGACTGAAATTGGCGCCACGAAATAACGCTGCCTGGGCATTTGATTCTCGGATAGGGCCCGTATCGTTGCCCGTCCCAACCCAGTCGGACAAGAATGTCCAATCCACTCGCCTGACAGGTCTCAGAACTCCCCCGGTTTACTGTCGAGCACATCGTGCCGATTGATAAGCTGCTCAAGAACGACGGGAGCGATCTGGCGACTCATAAACTTTGCGCTGCCGTCGGCGTAGACAAAAGAGACCTCGTAGGAGTGAAAGCTGCTGAACGTTCCAACTCTCAACTGCTGCTCCAGCATTCGCTGCAGGCGTTCTTCATCAGTCATATTGGCATAAGCGCCGACCAGGCCGGATTCCTGAACATTCTGGCGACCTGAACTCCCCAGTTGATTTCCATTTCTCAAAGTGCCGCGATCCCCATGGAACCAGACTTGACTATCGCCAGAAAGCTTTAGTTCTCCGGCCAGCAGAGTTGTCGCGGCACCATCAGGAATCGTATCCAGCGATTCCGAACTGTTCAGATACAGCAATCCGTTGCTGTCGGTGTCGATAGGCTTTTCCACGCTGTGATGAACTCCGGCATAGCTGCTTTTTCCAGTGGTTGAAGTAGGATCCGACGGACACAACAACCCCGGAACCCTGGGGACTGAGAGTGGCGACAGAGTCGGCAATGTCGGAGGCCCCTGCTTTGGGTCATACTGAAGCGGATCGCCCGAGTCTGACATCCCCATGGCATCATCGGTAGACTCTTCAGGGACGGCTTCAGTGAGAACTTCAGCCTCCGGTGATATCGCTTCAGGAACAGTCTTAAGTGACTGCTGATACTCATTCCATTTCTGCAGATGCTGCAGATAGTCTGCTCGAACCTGCGGTTCGCTGAACGATAATTGCGGAATATTGAAGTCGATTTGCTGATAAACCCCTTCCTGCCCAAGAAACGGCAGCAGTTGCGGAATCCAGCCGACGCGATAGCCCGGATCAGTGACGACAGGAGTTTGTTCGTCAATCTTTGACTCAAGACTGCGGACCGGACCAACAGAGTTAATGCAGCCTGGCGGCAGGACTGAGTGCTGATTTTGGTAGTTGCGAAATGCGACACCAATCTGCATCAGATTATTCAGGCACTGCGTCTTTCTGGCCGCCTCCCGAGCCTGCTGTACCGATGGCAACAGCAGTGCAATCAGCATTGCAATGATCGCAATCACCACCAGAAGTTCCAGCAGTGTAAACCCACGCTGTCGATAACTGAGACCTCGTCGAACGAGCATCACTAAAACTCCTGCATTGCCGAAAGATCTTCGCGATTGCCCAGATGTGAGTATGTTTTCAGGTCAATATTCTCGCTCAGAAAGCGTACGGAGCCATCCGCAAACACAAACTGGGCACCTCCAGTGTGTTGACTGCTAAAGCCGCTTGTTGCCGTATCAGACGGTGCTGGCAGCGGAGCCATAGAACCATTCCGAGTTGTCCTCGAGCCGCCAATATCCCAACCGGCATTGATCGGAACCTCGGTGTTTCTGAGGGTCGCCATCGTACCGGACATCCAGCCCAAATCTTTGAAGCCTGCGGCAACAATCTTTTCGCCGGCCAAAATTGTGTTGGAAGCTCCGTCACGAATTTCCTGATACCCCACTCCGCTATTCAAAAATAGCAGGCCGTTATTATTCATGTCGATCGCCACATCATCACCACTGAAGCACCCTGCATAGCTGGAAACTCCACCAGACTGACGATTGTCAGATGGACATTGAAAGGAAATGATCACCGTTGCTCTTCCAGCATTCGCCGGAGCATACACGCTTTCATTGAAGTTGATCATTCCAAAGAGTCCAGCCTGTTCGATCGCCGGAAGAATCTGCACCAGCCAGCTCATATGATAGCCCTCTTCAATATTGCGAATTGGCCCCGTCAGATTAACCGTTCCGGGCGGCATCATTTCAAACGACATCTCATACGTGTGCATCGCAATACCAATCTGCATCAGATTGTTCTTGCACTGCGTTCGTCGAGCTGCCTCGCGAGCCTGCTGAACGGCCGGCAACAACAACGCGATCAAAATCGCGATGATGGCGATGACGACAAGCAGTTCAATCAACGTGAATCCGCGCCGAAAGCGCAACCGGCGGACGCTCATCAACTTTGCGGCCGACGAAAGAGCGTTCGGGGTGACAGATGATGTTTCCGGACTGTAGTCCAGCGGGGTATCAATAATCATGGTGTCAATTTCCTGGTTCGTGTGACCTGAAAAGGAATTTCGGTATTGGCCGGATAACGTGAGACAACCGTACAGTTACCTTCCTGCACTCGGATCGTCACCTCGGCCGAATTTGTCTGGTGAATGCTGCCCACCGGAATTTTCCAGGTTGTTCCTGTCCAGGCGGGATCCGCTGCATAAGAAGTCGCAGCCAGAGAGAGTCCTGCACCGGCCAGCTTCTCTGTCTGCAAATGAAGCACTTGCTGACGCGAATGCCGGCGATCACTTAACGCACGACTGACCTGCTGGGCAATCAGCCCAGCCAAAATCATGAGCACGACCAAGGCGACAATCGTAACGGCTCCACGCCGACGTGGTGTCGCTGAGGGCTTCGCCTGCTCGTGGAAACTTTGTTGGGGAGAGATTCGCTTCATGGTACAGCTCCCTTGAGAACAATCTCCACGAAACTCGGCGCTGCGATCGCTGGATTGACTGGCGGATTGGTGACTTCCACGGGCTTCTGCAGATTCGAACCGCCATGCCCGGCCGCAGAATATTTCACGAAGGCCGATGGCTCGACAATTCGAATTCGAACAGTCCCGGCTTCGTCCTGTTCGAACACCACCTGACTGCCCGCCGGGAAAATAAATCGATCGGTCGCGGTCTTTGCCTCGCCCTGACGAGCGACGCGATTCAGAATGCCTCGATCTGTACTCCAGGTGACAATAGATTGATCTGACATCGTCGCGATCAGAATCTCGGCAGACTCACGCTTCAGACTTCCCGCATCAGCATCGTCCCGCAACTGTTGCTCGGCCCGCAGCAACGACATCAGGAATAACGCTTCACGTCGATCGGAAGTGTCCGCCTTCAGGATGGTATGCAACACCGTCCCCGCCAGCGTCAACAACGCCGACGCCATCGTCATGTAAATGATGGTCATATGAAACAGCGACCCGCGCCGTTGGGTTTGCGGCAGGCTGCGAGTCTTGTTTTGCGAAGAGTTCTCCACAATGTTTCGACGTTTCATGGCATTACCTCCGCGGCTTTTCGCCAGATCACGACCGAAACGTTTTGCTCCGGCATTGACTCCATCAAGGGTCTGCGAATCGTCAATTTCATCGGTTGAAGCGATTTCGCGTCCTCCGAAACGGGCAGCAGTTCGGCCTCCAGCACCGCTTGTTCATATCGCTCCTGAAACCACGCTGTAAGCTTCGGCAGAGCCGCCGGATCAATGGTCTCCGGCAACAACTCCTCGATGTTATTCAATTCAACCATCGCCAGAGTTTCAAACCGTTGAGCCATCCGTTGTCGGCGCACGGCGGTCATGGCCGGAACGAGCATCGCGATGGCCGCTCCCAGAATGATGGCACCGACAATCGCTTCGACGACGAGTACCCCGCGCCTGGACCGTTGCCTAAGTAATGATGAGGGAATCTTCTGCATGAGTTATCAATCCGGAGCGTCGTTTTCAGCTCAAATCATTCAACAGCTTGACCAGCGGGGCAAAGAAAGCGACACAGACGAACATCACCGTTAATCCCAGCACGAGTATCATCATTGGGGCGAGGATCGTAGGGACTCGTCGCCAGAATCTCATCCGGCGAGCTTCGATCGCTTCGGCCAGATGTCGCAGGCCCCAGTCCAGATGCCGAGTCTTCAGGGCCGAATGCAAAAAAGCGGCTTCGCGAGCTCGCAGCAGCCGTGTGGCCTGCAATGCCTCGATCGTATCTTCGCCATTCATGACTCGTTGCCGCAGCCCACTGACACGCTCTGACGCTCGCCCCGGGGGCATGTCGATCATCGCGGAATCGAGTGCCGCACTTAACGGCTGCCCGGTCGCCGCTGAAAGACTCAACTGCCGAAGCAAACCTGGCACCCAGTACCTTGGCCAATGCTCCATCAGTCGGTGATATCCGTGAATCAATTTGCTGCGACTTGATGTGTAGGTCCACCATAGGCCGATGAAGACACAACTGGTCATCGGCAACAGAAAAATGTACCAGTAAGAAAGAACAGCATCCGTTAAGTAGATCAAAGCCACTGTGATTGGCGGAAATTCGACTCCGAAGCCAATAAAGATCTCTTTGAACTTTGGGATGATGAACAGCATCAGGAATGACACGACTGAAAACATCACCGTGCCGATGCTGAAGGTCATCAGCAGCAAAGTCTCCATGGTGACCGCACCACCGCTGGCAGTCTGCACCGACTGACTGATTCGCTTCGCTTCATCAACGAGCACATCCGCCAACGTTCCAGTACTTTCGGCGGTCCGAATGGAAGAAATAGTCTGGTCGGGAAGTAAATCTCGCACCATCGTCAGCGACGCCGCAAGAGAATGCCCCTGCTCCATCAGCAGTCGCAATTGTCCAATCTTGCTGCCCCACTCTCCGCTACTTTCTGCCTCATGAGCTCGTAGGCTGTGCAGCAGTGTTTCACCATGCCCGATTCCACCGGCCAGCAACATCAGCAGCGATGTCTGCCGCAAAGGCTCGGACTGATGAGTCATGAAGAGCCACATTTGAATATGGTTCATGGCAGCCACCACACAATCATAGAAAGATCATTCAGCAACTTGATCAGTGGCATAAACAACGCGATCACCATAAAGCCCACGAGCAGCCCGGCACTGACTACGATCAGCATCTGAAACAAGACAGCGATAAAGGATCCGTCACCAGACGCGGCCTGCTCAAGAGCCGACGCGTAACTTTGAAAAGCCTGAGCCGTCTCCTGGCGAGCGGCCTCGG
>CAMAXD010000395.1 GCA_945861975.1 Candidatus Kuenenia stuttgartensis
CAGTATTTCCGCTGGCTGCAATGCTTCGGGCTGGGCAGAAGGAATTCCCTTTCAGCCGCCGTATCCTGAACTGCTGCGTCGAAATCTGGCCGAGCGATTTCAAGGAATGATCACAGTCACGAATCCATCGGTCAGTGGTACCGACACAAGCTGGGTGCTCAATGCGATCGACAAGGTGGTCGAACCAAATCCGGACCTGGTGATCATCGCGTTTGGAATGAATGATTCCGCTGGCCGACCTGCTGACGAATACCACGCCAATACAGAAGCCGTGATGGCGAAGATTCGCGAACGACTGCCGGAAGTTGAGTTCATTCTTGTCGCGTCAATGCTCGGCAATCCAGACTGGGTCCGTTTGCAGCAGCCGTTGTTTCCGCAGTACCGAGACGCGTTGAGGAGTTTGTCGAAGCCAGGAGTGGCGATCGCAGATCTGACGTCGATCTGGACAGAATTCCTGCAACTCAAGAGAGACTGGGATCAAACTGGCAACGGTGTCAATCATCCCAACGACTTCGGCCATCGCGTCTACGCTCAGGTGCTGTCGACGCTGCTGATTCCCAGTGGAGAGCCATCGG
This sequence comes from Candidatus Kuenenia stuttgartensis, assembly GCA_945861975.1. Lineage (GTDB taxonomy): Bacteria > Planctomycetota > Planctomycetia > Planctomycetales > Planctomycetaceae > SXXK01. Next base: position 576 of record CAMAXD010000395.1, read on the forward strand.
CTGAACCGGAAGCGGCAACGACTTTTCAATCTGGCCCACTGCGGTTGACGGAGCAGCGATTGCTGGGGAATTACACATATTCCTATGCCTGCGCGGCGGCTGATCTGGACGGGGACGGTGATCTTGATCTGACCAGCGCGGATGCTGAACCACACAGCAATCTGTATCTGCTTCAAAATGATGGACATGGTCGCCTTCAGCAGTCCTTCATTCAGAAGTATGCCATGGAGAATACTCAGCCGGTACGGCTGGAACGACATGCCATCGGCGACATCAGCGGCGACGGCCTTCCGGATGTGGTGATCGTCGACAACCTGAAGTGGGACGTTCGCTGGTTCGAAAATCCGGGCTCTGAGGCCGTCGGTCGGCCGTGGAAACTTTATCGCGTGTGTTCTCCCGGAGAATTGCCAGGATCTTACGACGTCGCTCTGGCAGATTTTGATGCGGACGGCGATCTGGATATTGCGGCCTCCAGCTGGAGATTCGGAAATCGGTTTGACTGGTTCGAGAATCCGGGGCAACCTGCAGGAACAACGCAGTGGGTTCGCCATGAGATTGAAGGCATGGTGGGAGAGACACGTACGATCACTGTTGCCGACTTCAACAGAGATGGAAAACCAGACCTGCTTGGGACATCCAGAACAGGCAATCAAGTCATGTGGTATGCGAACTCCGGTCAACCCGCGTCAGACCGCTGGGTGAAAACTGTGATTGACGACACAACACTGGCGCCAGCCCATGGTCATCCGACGGATCTTGATGGTGACGGAGATCTGGATGTGGTGATGGCATTTGGGATTGCAGCCGGTGTGGGCAACGAGTCACCCGAGTCTCATCAAGTGGCCTGGTACGAAAACGTGGGACGACCGGGAACCGCCGTCGAGTGGCACAAACACTCGATCGCATCCAGCTTTCCACAGGGATTTGAGGCCGTCGCAGGCGATCTTGATGGTGACGGAGATCAGGATGTCGTGGCCACCGGTTGGGGTCCACAGGGACGCATGGGCTGGTTCGAAAACAATGGTGATTCCACGCGGGATTGGCAGTATCATGCGATCAAAGTCAACTGGCCGAACGCCGTGACGGTGATTCTGGCAGATCTCGATCATGACGGAAGACTGGATATCGTGGCCTGCGCTGAACGCGGCGCGAATGAACTTCGGTGGTGGAAAAACGAAGGTCGACAATAGTGTTCACAATAGATCATCAATGGCTGCAGCAGTTAGGTGGAATGCAATCGGGATCATCGCGAAGAGAAATGCTGCGCGTTGGCGGATTGTCAGCGCTCGGGCTGACGGCAACACAACTGGCAAAACTGCGAACTGCAAAAGCAGCGAACTCCGCGATGGAGAAGCGGAGACAGAATTCTTGCGTGTTCTTGTTTCTGTTTGGTGGTCCAAGTCAGATTGACCTTTGGGACATGAAGCCGAATGCCTCGGCCGAGATCCGCGGTGAGTTTCAGCCGATTGCTACGAAAACAACCGGCATTCAGATTTGCGAACACCTTCCGCGACTTGGTCAGCAAATGGACAAGCTGTGCTTGCTGAGATCAATGCAGCACAGAATGAACGTGCATGGACCAGCCTGCAGCGAAATATTCAGCGGCCGACCCTATCACTCGGCGCCGATCACCGATGAAGCGACTCCGGAGGATTGGCCGTCACTGAATTCAATGATGATGCGGTATGGAAGCTCGGCGACCGGGTTGCCTCCGTCCGTCGTATTGCCGTGGTATCTGCAGTTTCCCGGACAGAGTCGCCGAATCGCCGGCCAGACTGGAGGGCGGATGGGCGAACGTCACGATGCGATGTTGGTTCAGGGTTCCGGAAATGGTGACTTCGCCGTTGACGGCCTGAACTGGCACGAGACCGCGCCACTGAACCGTATCGAAAGCCGTCGACAGTTGCTCAATCAGTTACAGCCGGGAGATCAAAGGCAGATCTATTCAGAGAAACTGGTGAACGATGTGGAGCGACATCGCGAGCGAGCGTTTTCACTTCTGAAGCACAGGGCTGGGGAAATCCTCGATCTGAAGCAGGAGCCCGAGTCACTTCGTGACAAGTACGGGCGAACATCAGTGGGTCAGAGTCTGTTGATGGCAAGGCGACTTGTCGAAGCCGGAGTTTCGCTCGTCACGATCAATTGGGAAGACGAAACGAAGATCGACGGGACGAATACCTGCTGGGATACGCATCAGGACAATTTTGCCAAGCTGAAGAACCTCTTGTGCCCAATATTCGATCAGGCGTTTCCGGCGTTTCTGCAGGATCTTGATGATCATGGGTTGCTGGAGACAACGTTGGTTGTCGCAGTGGGCGAATTTGGCCGGACTCCAAAGCTCGGTCAGTTCACGCAGAGCTCGAACACTCGGAAGACAGGTCGCGACCACTGGCCTCATGCCTTCACCACATTGCTGGCCGGTGGCGGAGTCCGTGGTGGTCAGGTCTACGGCACTACTGATCGACATGCTGGATATGTGACGGATAGTCCCGTATCTCCAGCCGATTTGTCGGCGACGATCCTGCATCATCTGGGTGTAGATCACACTCAGGAATACGTGTCCAACAATCAGGGACTTCGGCATCACCTCAGTGAAGGCAGCCCAGTTCACGGTCTTGGATAGTTTTTGCTGCGTAGCCGAGAGGTGCCGAATGTTGCCGGAGCATTCGGCTGGGCGGTAAACAAAGAGCGAATAAGGCGGCTGTCATCAAAAAGGGAACCGAGCTATGACTGCATTCGGATGTCAGCGAAGAGATCACCCGACATTTGCACGACGAACGGCTCTTCGGCCCTAGCATCATTGCCTGTCCGTGGTAAGCCACGGTTGAACTCCAGCGAAAGTCATAGGACGGACGAGCCCACTGACAGGGATCTCCGGCAACACCGACAGCATTGAGCCGAGCAATGATTTGCTGATCAAAGTCACCTCGATGAGTAAGTGGCCAACCGCCGGCTCGCTCAAGCCCCTGGCGCGTAAACGCTAGCCCAACTTCCCCAACTCGTTTCAGAAACACTGTTTTTTCTGAGGATTCTGGTCCATTTTTCTCACTACATTTTGCGTTGGATTATTTTGGAGGGCAGTTTGAGGCCCAGTTTCTCGATAAGAATCTGCTGGTGGTCCGTGGGTTTTGAAATGCAGCGGGTCCGGATCTCTGGTCCGGAGCGGGTTGGCAGCACCACGTCCATCGAGCGGATGTCAGACAGTTCGGCCAGGATCCGCCGGGGTTCGTTGCCAAGGCCAGCTTTCGAGCACATCTGGCCGAGGGTCTTCCAGAGCACGTATGCGACAAAGCACACAAAAATGTGAGCCAGTACGCGGTCCTCTTTCTGGTGCAAGATCGGCCGCAGTGACAGATCGCTTTTGTGAATTCGAAAGGCAGCCTCGGCTTCCGTCAACTGAATGTACGCTTTCCACATGTCTTCATCCGACCAATCCGCGACGTTCGTGCGAAGTAGATAGCAGCCTGCGCTCAGAGTCGCCCAGTCGCGCGACGCTTCGATCTTTGACCATTCGATGCGAGCCGCACCCGTGTCAGTCTTCGTCACCTTCACATCGAACAGTTTCGACGCGCGAGTGTTCTGACCCAGCAGTCTTCCGATCTCACGCTCGACTGTCATCGGTTCGCGTTTCTGCTTCTCGCAACGCGCCTTCATGCGAGTCAGGCCATCGACGATCTTCTTTTCAAATCGCTGCGTGATCCCTTCTTCCTTCTTTGATCGTTCACGACTGCGACACAGGATGAAACGTTCGGGCGATCCGGAAGATGTCTCTGGTGTAACGTTTTGTATGCAGGCAGAATCACTGGAAGGCATCGTCACAAACTTCACTTCCAGACCATCCCGGATGCTGTGCCAGTCGTCTTTCAGGATGTCCTGTTCAAATTTCTTCAGCATCGACTTCGGAGTGCCGATGATATAGCGTCGGCCACCATCACGAAGGAACTCGATATTGTCTTCACTGACCATCCCACGGTCCATCACCCAGATGCGATTGCTCTTTCCATAGCGAGCTTCCATCATCTCCACGATGTGTTCCACAGTGCTGACATCCGCCGTGTTACCCGCGAAGACTTCATAGCCCAGAGGGATGCCGCACTTTGAAACAACCAGTGCAATACAGACTTGTTTGCAGTCACTTCGCTGATCTCGTGAGTAGCCTCGCTGAGCCAGCGGGAAGTCGGCGCGACCTTCAAAGAAGGTGCTGGTGACGTCATACATCAGCAGGTCATATTCCAGATCAAACAGTTCGCCCATGCGATTCTTCAGAGGAACTTCGAGTGCCTCTTTGTGCGGCAGCAGCTTGTCGAGACATCGATACAGACGATTGTCATCGACCTGGTCTTCGCTCACACCGAGCAGATCAGGCATTGATGTTTTCGGATACCACTGCTCAGAGACATAGAGCTCACTGGAAGGCTCAAGCAGTCTCGCGACGATGAGGATGAGTGATGTGACATCCCACGGGACGGTTTCTTTGCCCTCTTCCATCACGTTCTGTAAAAACGTGTCGAGCTGCAATGTTCGGATCAAATGCAGGGCCATCCATGGTCCACCAAACTGACGCAGATTCTCGACGCGGACTCCGGCAGCATTGATTTCCACCCAGCGAGGTTGCGGCGTCGGGTCATCGTCGAATTCAAACTGCAGTTGATGATTGAGCGGCTGCTGGCGGCCGTGCTGGTTATCCTGCGCAGCAGCCTGCTTCGCTTCTTCGGCAGCGCGAAGTATTCCGAGCCGTCCGGCTTCATCAAGCTTGCCGAGCCAGGCGACCACTCGCTGCCGCGGCCCGGTCGCCGTTCGATACGATTCGACGAGCGCCCAGTACGCTGTGCGCTGACCATTTTCATTATTGAAGTACTTGGCGAATAAACATAGCCGAGCATGCTATCGCGTCATTCTCGGCCCGCC
>CAMAXD010000396.1 GCA_945861975.1 Candidatus Kuenenia stuttgartensis
TCCTTCACCGAGTTTCACTGCCAATCTGACCAGCAACTGCACTCCGAAACACAACATCGCTCCAGCCAGCATCCAGATCAGAGACGCCGCACTGAACACTTTTCGATCCCGCCACTTCAGGATACGCCCCCAAATCGGTTCATGGTAAACCGACACAGGATTCCCCAGCAGAGCGGCGCGAAGGTCTTCGCTGAACTCGGACATTTTCTGATATCGATCAGTCACGGAGCGTTGCAACGCTTTCATACAGATGGCGTTCAGCTCGGCAGGAATTTTCTTGAGTGGTGCAACTGCTCGAGGTTCACGGACTGGATCTTCCTGCAACTTCCGTTTGATCTCTTTGAAGTTCTTGCCGGACATGTAACTTTCACCGGTCAGAACTTCAAACAGAATGATCCCCATGTTGTAAATGTCTGTGCGTTCATCCACATCACCTGTTTCGACCGCCTGCTCAGGCGACATGTAGAACGGTGTCCCCTGAACGTCACCACGCCCGGTCAGCCGCCCGGACATTGCCTGCTGCCCGCTTCGGATCAGGCGATCGACGTCCTCGTCATCCTCCATGTCCCAGACTTTGGCCAGACCCCAGTCCAGCACCATGATCTCACCGTAGTCGCCGATCATAATGTTGGCGGGCTTCATATCGCGATGAACCACCTTTTGATTATGAGCGAACGCGAGGCACTGGCTGCAGTGGATCAAAACGTTGAGCAGACTATCCAGCGGATACTTTTCGATGGTGGCTTTGTCGCCTTCGGAGATCTTGTCAAGGATATCGCTGAGATCTCGTCCACGAAGTTTCTTCATCGTGAAGTAGGCATTGCCTTCGGCATCCCGGCTGAGTTCGTACACGGGAATCGTGGCCGGATGCGGAATCTGCGCAGTAACGCGAGCTTCCCGGAGAAACCGTTTCTGATAGGTCTCAAGGTTCTGGAACTGTGGCTGGAGAGTCTTCATCACGACGGTCCGGCCTAGATTTTCGTCGACACAGGTGCGCAAGATCGCCTCACCGCCCTGCGTCAGGGGCTGAAAATCCCGATATCGCATAAAGCCGTTTTTGACGTGCTTTGGCAGGTCTCGGTCGGTATCCGACAGCGTAATGTTTTCGCTCACGCCAGTTTCCCTTTCAGCGGCAAATCGTGAGGAAGCAAGGGCCCGTAACATCCCTGCGATCCAGCAGAAATGTAGCGGACTGGAACAATCTGCCACAGGGCAACCACAGAATTCCCTTCAATCGTTGCGACAAGACGCCGCAGGACATATGCTCTCCGGCACTTGTTCCTGCCCCACTTCCTGTCATCATGTCTCGAGGATTCGAGCCTGTCACGCTGAGGATCTCGCATGGACGGCCCGTTAGTTCTGAATTTCCGACTTCCAATTGTCGCCGGCTTAAGTCGTTTTTGCTGGCGTTTGTGGCGTTTCGGTCGGCCGATGATCACTCCAGTCGTTATGGCCATGGCTCTGGTTTCCGGAGCCGCCGCCCGTGGAGAAGAACGCTATCTGGACTTCATTGGAGGTCTCCGAGAGCGTCAGTTCTTTGACACCGCGATCGAATATATCGATTCCATCACTCAGCGATCCGACCTGTCACCGGAAGTGCGGGAAGTTCTGGACCTCGAACGTGGCATGACACTCCAGCAAAAAGGGGCGGCATCACGCATCCCGGAAGACCGGGAACAGGCGCTTTCGGAAGCGGAAATTTCGCTTCGCAAGTTTATTGGAGAACACAGCCAGCATGCACAAGCGGCTCTCGCAAATTCGATGTTGGGGGAATTGCTGTTTGAACGTGCTCGCTCGTTGATGTGGAAGGCTTCAGAAATTGAGGAAGCCGACAAAAAGCTGGAGCTGCAGCAATCCGCCCGAACCCTCGTAGACCAGGCCAAGGCGATCTACCAGACGGCTCAGGATCAGTACAAAACGATCTACGACGCGTTTCCAAAGTTTATTGACGAACAAAAGGAAGAGGAAGAGTATCAGCGCCGACTGGAAGCCGAAGCGAAGTACCTTCGTGCCTCGTTCAACCTTGTCCGCTGCACCTATGAACGAGGACAGACGTTTGATAGGGGAACCGAAGAACGCAAACAAACATTGATTCAAGCGGCGGAGCTGTTTGAAAAGATCCACACGAGCCGTCGAACCAATCAGATCGGCCTGCATGCCCGCCTGATGATGGGAAAATGCTTTCAGGAACAGGACGATATCGGACGTGCTCTGGGCATCTATAATGAAATGCTGGGACACCCTTCGGAGAACAGTGCGGTACTGGTGCTGAAGGGCATTGCTCAGCACTATCGCCTGATCTGCCTGAATGATCCCCAGAAAAATGACCACGCTCTGGTTATTCAGGAAGCTACTGTCTGGTTGCAGAGTAATCGTCAACTGACAACAAGTCAGTCAGGCCTTGGAATCCTCTGGGAACGTGCGATTGCCGCCGAGAAACTCGGGGCCACCCGCGAGATGCCTGAAAAGGAAAAAGAAGCGATCCTGCGATCTGCGATGGATGACGCGATTCAGGTCGGTAAGTATCCGGGGCCGTATAAGGAAACAGCCGCCGCAATGGGGCGGCGTCTCAAAGTTGTCCTCGGCGAAAAAGATCGGGAACCTCGCGATTTCTCCACAGCCTTTGAGCGTGCTCGAGGTCTGATCGCGCAGATCCAGCAACTCAGCGACGATGCAGCCAATGCGGTTGACGTTACAGAAAAAGCAACGAAGAAGGCAGCTCTGGAAAGCCACCTGAAAGAAGTCGGTCGTCTCCTGCAACTGTCACTCGATCTGCGTGATGACGATAGTGACCCGAAGGCGGTTGCTCAGTCACGATACCTGCTGAGTTTCGTAAAGTTGCGTCTTGGTCGCCCTCTGGATGCGATCATTTTGGCTCAGTATTGCTTTGAGCATGACATCAAAGCCGATCCAGACACGGCTTTGAATGCCACCGAAATTGCAATGGCGGCGGCTGTCGCGGCTTGGAACGCCGGGCCGCCGAAGGATCGTGATTTCGAGACCCGAACACTGCGCGATGTCTGCGAAAGAATTCTTGCGTTGTATCCGCAATCCGCTAAAGGCGGTGAAGCGAGAATGCGTCTGGGCAGTGTGTATCGGACTCTGAATCAACCACTTGAAGGGGCTAAATGGTATCTCCAGGTGCCTGAAGCCGACCCTCAATATATTTCTGCTCGAATCAACGCCGGACAGTCTTACTGGACCGCGTGGACTCAAAAAGCTGCGATGGCCGCAGCAGATCCGCAAGGCGAACAGCCTGATGCGCAGGCGATGTTGCAGTGGAAGACTGAAGCAAAAACGTTGCTGGCAAATGGGATTCAACTGACCCGCCAAAAACTGGGCGATATGGCAAAGCCCACGGAGGAACTGGCTGCGGCGGAAGTCTCACTCGCCAGCATTCTGAATCTGGACGGTGAGTTTCCTGGCACAATTGATCGCCTGACCAAAGGCGCAGAGAACTCAGTGGTCGTTGCGATTGAGGTTCCTGAAGGCACTCCGCGTCCCGAAGACGGAATTCAGAGTCAGTCATTTGCAGGTCTCACGTATCGACTCCTGCTTCGTGCTTACATCGGCACGCAGCAAATCGACCAGGCCTTGCAGACGATGACAAAACTGGAACGTGTCGGTGGTCAGGATATTCTTGCGGCGTACACCCAACTCGGGATGGAGCTGCAGGAAGAACTGCGACGCTTGAAACTGTCCGGTGAAAATGACCGACTGGCTGCAGTTCGTGATTCGTTCGAAAAGTTCCTGCAGAAGGTTTACGAGTCTCGCAACAAGAGCGACTACAACTCCCTGCTATGGATCGGCGAAACGTATTATGGCCTGGGGCAGGGCGTTGATGGCGATGCTGCCAGTGCCGCTGCGTACTATTCAAAAGCGGGCGATGCCTATTCCGAAATTATCTCCGGTGGACTTGTTAACACGGACAATAAGAACGCTGTCAAACTTCGTCTCGCACGGTGCCGCCGGCAGCAGAAGCAGTTCGAAGAAGCTTTGAAGAACATTGAGGAGATTCTGACAGAGAATCCAATGACTCTGGATGCTCAGTTCGAGGCGGCTCTGATTCTGACTGACTGGGGAGCCGACACAGATCCGAAAAAGTTCCCTGAAGCGATCCTTGGTACGAAAGATTCCGCAGGAAGACCTACTTCGGTTTGGGGCTGGTCACAACTTTCACGTCGCCTGCAGCAAATTGTGACCAAGGATCCTTCGCCTGAGCTGAAAGCTCGGTTTGTTGATGCTCGATATGAACTGGCCTACTGCCGCCGTAGATTTGCGACAGCATCTGAAAGTGATGCAGAAAAGCAAAGGAAATCGGCAATGGCAGAGATCACCAGCTTTGTACAGGCTGTGCGAGATCTCGACGACGTCGCCTTCGCAAGGTTTGACAGACTCTATCAGGACCTTCAGGCAGATCTCGGTGAAGCACCAACACCGTTGGATCGAAATTCTGTTGCCGTTAAGTCGGAAGAAGAGACGATTGATGAGGCCAAAAAAGCCAAAGGAGATGCAGCCGTCGCTGCAAACACGAGTGCAACGGATGCTGCTGCAGACGAAGGGGGCTCAAACACGCTGCTGATCGTTGTCGGTGTGGGCCTTTGCATGGGAATCGCAGGTGCAATGTTCTACTTCATGCGGAAACCGAAAAATCGAGTCCATATTCCCGGACCATCTTCGACTCCCAAGTTTTCCGGGCTCAATATGGCGGCAGAAGCTGTGAGCGGAATTCCTCAGGGGCTTAGCTTCGAAGTTCCCGCAGAACCTGACTTCAGTGGCTTTGCAGGTATAGGAGGCGGAAAGAAAGTAGCTCCATCCGCGAGATCTGGAGCGGCAAAGCCAGCTATCGATGTGGCAAAGCCACCCTCAGCTATGGCAAAACCAACGGCCTCTGTGGCAAAAGCAGCATCGCCGGCGACTGCGGTTGCTGCGTCAGGAACGGCTGCTCCGGCAAGCAATCCTGGCTCGCCGGATGCAAAACCTGTCGCGAAGCCAGCCCCGAAACCTGTTTCGGCCGACGGAAGCCCACGACCTGCGGCTCCATCAACTTCGCCAGGGGAAGCACGACCTAAGTCAGCGGCTCCTGCAGGCGCAACTGGTGAGGCCCCTGTCAGAAAACCTGTGCCGTCGGCCCCGGCGGCAACCTCAGCCGGAACTGCTCCCGCAACCGATCCCGCCGCGCCCAAGCCGGCGCCAAGGCCGCGTCCTCCAGCTCCGGACGGTTCCGCTCCGGTAAAACCAGCCGCACCGCGGCCTGCGGCTCCGCAGCCAGCATCAACCGACGGCACATCTCCGGAAGCAAAACCTGCGACGCCCAGCCCACCGGTTGCCAAACCCGCGGCACCGAAACCGGTTTCAACAGAAGGGGCAACCGCAGAGCCAAAGCCCGCTGCACCTCGACCTGCCTTAACAAAACCCGCGGCTCCGAGACTGGAAGGAGCAACGGAGAAACCCGTCGGCGAGCGACCAGTTGCACCTCG